>DATDMA010000124.1:0-13262 GCA_036519015.1 Pseudolabrys sp.
CCGACGAGTCAACCAATCGCCTGGAGGCCCCGTGAGCCACCCTTATGGATTCGCGATCGAGACCATGGTCTCGGTCTTGCTCCTGCTCACCATCCTGTACTGCGTCCGTCTCAACAAGCAGCTCCGCCTGCTCAAGGCCGACGAGCAGTCGCTGCGCGCCACCATTTCCGAACTGATCACGGCCACCGAGATCGCCGAGCGCGCCATCGCCGGATTGAAACTGACGATGCGCGAGGGTGAGCAGACGCTGACCGCGCGCCTGGAGCGCAGCGAGAAGGTGTCCGCGGACATCGAGCGCCAGTTGACCGCCGGCGAGGACTTGTTCGCGCGGCTGGTGCGCATCGCCGGGGCGGCCCGTGCGCCCGATCCGGCGCCGGCCGTGCCGGACGCTAGATCGGTTGCAGCGGCGGCACAGGCCTTTGCCGAGCGGACCCGCGCGCGGCTCAGCGGTCTGGCGGCATGAACCGGATCCTGCGCGATGTGAGGCTGATCCCGATCGTCGTTCTGGCGACGGTCAGCCTGCTCGTGCTCAAGGTTTCGGGTCTGGTGTTCGACGGCGGCTATACGCTCGCCGACCGCCTGCAAGGGCGCGACAAGACCGACATGAAGGTCGTGAGCGCCGACAGCGTGCCGGATCAGCCCAAGATCATCGACGAGCGGGTAACGAACGGCGCATCCCGGGCGCCCCAGGCTCCATCGCAGCCTTGGGCACAACAGATGTTCAATTACAATGACAACGCCAATCGCGACATCACCGGCTCGGTCGGCGGCGGCGAAGATAAGCCCGCCGACGGCCCGCCGCTGAAGACGAGCAACAAGGCGCCAGATCCGCCGAAGCTGGAAGTCGCCGGCGCTTCGATCCCGCTCGAGCAGGGGCGGGTGAACTCTCCCGGCGAGCGCGCGGTGCTCGAACGCTTGCAGGACCGGCGGCAGGAGCTCGACGCGCGCAATCGCGAGCTGGACATGCGCGAGAATCTGATCAAGGCGGCCGAGAAACGGCTGGAAGCCAAGGTCCTGGAGCTCAAGGACCTGCAAGCGAGCGTCAATACCGCCGTCGGCAATCGCGATGCGGCAGAAGTGTCGCGCTTCAAAGGCATCGTATCGATGTATGAGAACATGAAGCCGAAGGACGCCGCGCGCATCTTCGACCGTCTCGATCTCAAAGTCCTGCTCGATGTCTCGACCTTGATGAATCCGCGCAAGATGTCTGACGTCCTCGCGCAGATGCAGCCGGACGCCGCCGAGCGGCTCACGGTCGAGCTCGCCAACCGCGCCAGCGCCCAGGCCAAGCCGACCGGCACGGATCAATTGCCGAAGATCGAAGGCAAACCGGGCAATTAGCGATTCCCACGCGTCGCGCTCCGCACGGAGCGCTTCCAAATCGAGTCGAGAGCAAGCGGCACGGTTAACGCGCCATTAAATGCAACTTTATAGGCTGCCGAGGCCGGCATACTCGCCGGCCGGAACGGCATTTCATGAGCGTCTTGCCCCTCGGCTCGAAGGACATGCGCGCCACGCGCAGCGTGGCGGCGTGGCTGTTGCGCGCGGCGATACTGTGCGGGCTGATCTTCGCGAGTGTTGCGCACGCCGATGATCCGGTGAAGGGCACTGTGTCCGTCTATCCCGACGGTGGCTATGCGCGCCTGGTGTTCCGCCTCGACGAGCCGGTGGATGCGTCGGTGCAGCAGTCGGGCGCGATCCTCGTCATTGCGTTCAAGAAGCCGGTGAATGTTTCGGTCGATCGCCTGAATGCCGGCGCGCCCGATTATATCAGCGCGGCGCGGCGCGACCCCGACGGCACCGCCGTGCGCATCGCGCTCGCGCGCAAGGTGACGGTCAACACGATATCTGTCGGCGAACGTTATTATGTCGACCTCCTGCCGGACACCTGGACGGGCCTGAAGCCCGGATTGCCGCAGGAGGTGATCGACGATCTGTCCCGCCGCGCGCGCGAGGCCGAAAGCAAACTGCATCAGCAGCGTCTCTCCGAGCGCGAGAAGAAGCCGCCGCTGATCCGCGTGCGCGTCGCCACCCAGCCGACCTTCACGCGCTATGTGTTCGACATGCCGATAATGACGAACGTCGTGCCGGCGCAGAGCGAGGGCCAGCTCAAGCTCAATTTCGATCAGCCGATCCGCTGGGACCTCGCCGACGTCAAGGCGACGCTGCCGCCGACGCTGAAGTCGGTCGATGCCGACACCGAGTTCGCCTCAGCCGCGGTGACCTTCGTGCTCAACGGCACGCCCGAGGTGCGCACCTTCCGGGAGGACCGCAGCATCGCCGTGGATGTCACCACCGGCGGCGCGCCCCCGAAGGTCGCCGAGGCCGGGGCCGCGCCGGCCATTGCCGCGCCGGACACGGTGCCTGCGAAGGATGCGGCGGCGCCCGACGTGCCGCAGCCGAAGATCATAACCGTGCCGGCAGCACCCGCCGCACCGCCGACAGCCGTTTCTCCGCCGCCAAAAGAAGCCGCGCCGGCTCCCGCCGTGCCTGCGCCGGCACCGGCCGTTGCGGCGGTTGCTCCCGCAACGCCAGCCGCCACTCCCGCGCCCGCGCCAGCCGCCACAACAACGCGCGCACCGGCGCCCGATCCGAATGCGCCCGTGGTCGCGGCGCTGCGCCAGTCCGGCGATATGCTGAAGGTCGAATTCCCCTTCGCGGTGGCGACGCCGAGCGCGGTGTTCCGCCGCGCCGATACGGTGTGGCTGGTGTTCGACAGCGCCGCCGCCATCAATGTCGCCGCGCTCACGGCTGACGCCACGCTCGGGATCCGCAAGGCGATGGTCGACCGCGCGCCGGATGGCGCCGGCATCGTGCGCCTGACGCTCGATCGTCCGCGCCTCGTCAGCCTCGACAGCGACGGGCCGACCTGGATCGCAACGATCGCCGACACGGTGACCACGCCGAGCCAGCCGCTCACCATCGCGCGCACGCTGGTCGGCAAGAACCGCGCGAGCATCTCCATTCCCCTGGAGCATTCCGGCGCGCTGCACCAGTTGCGCGATCCCGACATCGGCGATCGCCTGATCGTGGTCACCGCGCCGCCGCCGGCGCGTGGGCTGCTCAAGCCGCAGCATTTCGTCGAGCTGCGCGCGCTGGCGTCGACCCAGGGCGTTGCGGTGCAGCCTGTCGCCGACGACGTCGTGGCGGAGGTCACGCCCGACCGTGTCACCATCAGCCGGCCGGGCGGTCTGTCGATATCCTCGGCGGTAACGGGCCAGCCGCAGGGCGACTCAGACTTCCGCAGCCTGGCCTTCGATACGCAGGTCTGGGGCTTCGACCGCCAGGCGCCCTTCATCGCCCGTCAATCCGAGTTGTTGACGCTCGCGGCCTCGGCGCCGGAGGCCAAGAAGCGGCAGGCGCGGCTCAATCTGGCGCGCTTTTATCTGGCGCGCGAGATGGGCGCCGAAGCCAAGGCCGTGCTTGAGATCGCCTCCGAGCAGGGGGGTGAAAACGTCACCGGCAGCGTCCTCAAGGCAGTCGCCGATGTGATGCTGGCCCGTCCCGAGGAGGCGCTCAAGGAGCTCGCCGCGGCGGAGATCGGCAACCAGCAGGACGCGCCGGTCTGGCGCGCCATCGCCCTTGCGCGGCAGGGCAAATGGCCGGAAGCACGCGAGAGTTTCAAGGCGGCCGACAATGCCATCGGCGCGCTGCCGATCGAGTTGCAGCGGATGGCATTGCAGGAGCAGTTGCGTGCCGCCATCGAGGTGCGCGACTTCATCGCGGCGTCGCGGCTGGTGAACGATTTCGAGACCCTCGGCGTGCCGCACGAGCAGGAGCCGGCGATCAACGTGTTGACCGGCCGTCTCAAGGAAGGGCTCGGCCGCAACGACGATGCGCTCGCCGATTATCGCGCGGCCGCCGATTCCAAGGACCGACGCGCCGCCGCGGAAGGGCGGCTGCGCGAGATCGAGCTGTTGTCGGCACGCAATGCGATGCAGCGTAAGGACGTGATCGGGGCGCTGGAGGGGCTCACCACCGCGTGGCGTGGGGACGACACCGAGACGGAGGGCTTGAGGCTGCTTGCGCATCTCTACACGGAGGAGGGCCGCTATCGCGACGCTTTCCATGTGATGCGGACGGCGTTGCTGGCGCATCCCAGTTCCGAACTGACGCGCAAGATCCAGGACGAGGCGGCGGCGACCTTCGATAGCCTGTTCCTCGAAGGCAAAGGCGACGCGCTGCCGCCGGTCGAGGCGCTGGGCCTGTTTTACGACTATCGCGAATTGACGCCGATCGGACGCCGCGGCGACGAGATGATCCGCCGCTTGGCCGACCGGCTGGTGTCGGTCGATCTACTCGACCAGGCGGCGGAACTGCTGCAGCACCAGGTCGATCACCGGCTGCAAGGCGCGGCGCGTGCCCAGATCGCGACCAAGCTCGCGGTGATCTATCTGATGAACCGCAAGCCGGATCGCGCGCTCACCACGTTGCAATCGACGCGCACGTCCGACCTGGCCAATGAATTGCGCGACCAGCGACTGCTGCTGGAGGCGCGCGCGCTGTCCGATATCGGACGCCAGGAGGTCGGGCTCGAGCTGATCGCCAACATCGATACGCCCGAGGGGATGCGTCTGCGCGCCGACATCCTGTGGGCGGCGAAGCGTTGGCGCGAGGCGTCCGAGCAGATCGAGAAGCTTTACGGCGAACGCTGGCGCGACTTCGCGCCGCTCACCGACAGCGAGCGCGCCGACATCCTGCGCGCCGCGACCGGCTACGCGCTCGCCGAGGAGCCGATCGGGCTGATGCGCCTGCGCGAGAAGTATGCGGCGAAGATGGCTGACGGCCCCGACCGCCGTGCCTTCGACGTGGCGAGCGCGCCGATCGGCACCGGCGGTCCGGAGTTCGCGGAGATAGCGCGACGCGTGGCGAGCGTCGATACGCTCGATGCCTTCCTGCGCACGATGCGTGCGCGTTATCCGGATGCGCCGGCGCTCGCGCCCGGCATGCCGGGTAAAGGCACCACGACACCGGGCAGCCCACAGGCAAGCGGGCCACTGCCGGCGTCCATCGCCAAGGCGGCCCAGAACGGGCCGGCCAAGGCCGATCCCGCCGCGTCGCCGCTGCCGCCGGCCGCGCCTGCCGGCGTGCCGCTGCGCCCCGATCCGGCGCCGACCGGTTCGATCTCGCGCCTGCCGAAGCCGCGCGCCAAAACGCAATAGTCGCGGGACGCGTGCCTTAAGTCCCGTAGCTCTGGATGAGCGAGCCGGCGACCAGCGACCAGCCGTCGACCAGCACGAAGAAGATCAGCTTGAACGGCAGGGACACCACCACCGGCGGCAGCATCATCATGCCCATCGACATCAGCACGGAGGCGACGACCAGGTCGATGATGAGGAAGGGCAGGAACAAAAGAAAGCCGATCTCGAAGGCACGCTTGAGCTCCGAGATCATGAAAGCCGGCACCAGGATGCGCAGCGACAGGTCCTGCGGATTCGCCGGCTCCGGCTCCTTGGACATGTCGACGAACAGCTTCAGGTCCTGCTCACGCACGTTCTTCTGCATGAAGGTGCGCAGCGGCCCGGCGCTGCGTTCGAAGGCCTGCTCGGGGGTGATCTGATTGGCGACCAGCGGTCTGATGCCGTTGTCATAGGACTGCTGCAGGGCAGGGCCCATGACGAACGCCGTGAGGAAGAGGGCGAGCGACATGATCACCGCATTGGGCGGGGCGGTGCCGCTGCCGAGCGCGGTGCGCAGCAACGACAACACGACCACGATGCGCGTGAACGACGTCATCATCACCAATATCGACGGCGCCAACGACAACACCGTCAACAACGCGATCAACTGGATCACGCGCTCATTGAGCCCGCTGCCCTGACCGAAGTTGATGCTGACATCCTGCGCGGCGGCGGGCACCGTCGCAGCGATCATTACCCCGATTACCCCGACCGCCACCGTCAACAGACGGACGCAGCGGCCGGAATGAAATGTCACGGTTTTCCGGACGGACGGCCGAGCAAGCTCGCCATCTCCTCTTCGAGGTTGTCGTAGAGGCTCTTGTCGGACGCCGGCAAGGGCTCCGGCTTTGCCTCAGCCTTCGGCTCGAACTTGGGTTCGGCCTTGGGTTCGGGCTTCGCCGCGAACCGCGGTTCGATCTTTGGTTCGACCCTCGGCTCCGGCTTCTCGATCTTGGGTTCGAATTTCGGTTCGACGCGCGGCTTGAACTCGCGCAGGGGCGCACGCACCGGCGGCTCCACGGGCTTCGCGAAGGGCGCCGCGGCTTGCGCGGCGAGCGGGTCGGTCACCGGCGGGCGGGCTTCCGGGGCCGGTGCGCGGCGCAGCGCCGCTTCGAGCTGCTGCGCCATCTCTGCGAGGTTATGTTGATCGTTCTGCGGTGGCGCCGGCTCAGGCGCCCCCTGCGGCGCGGCGCTGATGCGGGGCTCCGTGCGCGGAGTTTCGTAACGTGATGGCTCGTGGCGGGGCACCTCCATCCGCGGCGGCTCGTGGCGCGGGGCTGGCGCGCCGAGTTCGGGAGCATGGCCGCGCGGCGGCAACTCGCTCGGCAGCGGGCTCAGGCTTTCCGCGGGACGGGGGCGGGCGCCCGGCTCCGGTGCGAGCCAGGGCTCCTCGGTCGGAGAGGCACGATACGCACGCGTCGGCACCACCGGCGCCGGCTCGTTGAGCGGCTGCAAGGGCCAGCCGTTCTCGGCGGCCGGCGCGACACCGCGCGCGGGCTCGCGTGCGGCGCCGGCGGCGCGCACGATATTCGACTCGACCACCACGTCGGTCGGGCCGCCGATCATCAGCAGATGCTCGACATTGTCGCGGCGGATCAGCACCAGGCGTCGCCGGGCATCGACGGTTGCGGCATCGATGACTGCCAAGCGTGGCTGACGTCCGCGCGCGGCCCCACCGCCGAGACGAGTCGCGCCGAATCGGCGCACCAGCCAGGCCGTCACGCCGATCAGCGCGAGCACCACCAGAAAGGCGATGAAGAATCGCGCCGCCAACGGCATTCCGAAGAGGGTGTCGAACATCACATCGCTCCGTCGTCCGTGCTGCCGCTCATCGGACGGAATCGCCCGAATAGTTAATTCCGCAGGCACTATTTGCCGACCGGAATACTAACAAGATATTAACAAATAAAGCCCTTTTTCGCGACCGCACCGTATTCAAGCCCTTTTGCATGGTAAACGGAACCTTACCGGCCGCCCTGTATCCGCCCCTTGTTTACCCGTTGTTAACCATGCGCCCGGCAAAGTCTGCCTAGCGCGGCCCTTCTGAGTGGCCGCCAAACGGGGGCTGGGCGGCCATGGCAATCGGCGACATTCCGATCCTTTCGATGCTGCGAACCCGGCTGGACTGGTCGCAGGAGCGCCAGCGCGTGCTCACCGAAAACGTGGCGAACGCGGACACGCCGAACTACCGCGCCCGCGATATCGCGCCGCTCAAATTCCAGGAGCCGGATCAGGTGGCGGAGGCCAGCGTTTCCTTGGTGTCGCTGGCGCGCACCGATAACGGCCACATGGGCGGTCTCGACCAAGGCGACTCGCCCTTCCAGTCGGTGAAGACGTCTGGCTACGAAGTGCGCCCGACCGGCAATGCGGTGAACCTCGAGGAAGAGATGATGAAGGTTGCCAACAACCAGATGGATTACCAGGCGGCGAGCGCGCTCTACACGCGCAGCCTCCATTTATTGAAGACCGCGCTCGGTAAGGGTTGAGCGGCAATAGGATTTTGACGGTCTCGCTGGCGAAGGAGAGCTTTTCGTGGATCTGATGAAGACTTTGACGATCGCCGCCTACGGCCTGCGCGCGCAGGCGGGCCGCATGCGGGTCATCTCCGAGAACATCGCCAACGCCGATTCGACGCCGAATCAGCCGGGCGCCGACCCCTATCGCCGCAAGATCCCGACGTTCGAGAGCGAATACGACCGGGCCCTCGGCGCGCGGGTGGTCGAACTCGGCCGGGTACAGACCGACACCACGGACTTCCGCCTGAAGTACGAGCCGGGTCATCCGGCCGCCGACGCCAACGGCAACGTCAAGTATCCGAACGTCAATTCGCTCGTGGAAATGACCGACATGCGTGAGGCCCAGCGCTCCTACGAGGCCAATATCAATGTGATCACCGCCACCCGGCGCATGGTTCAGCGCACCCTCGACATCCTGAAAGGCTGAAGGAGCTAAATCATGGCCACACCCATCACCGCCGCCAGTGCCTATGCGAATGTCGCGCGCCTCACCGATGTTTCGCTTGGCTTGGGCAAGGGGGCGGGCGCCGAAAAGGCAAGCGAGACCAGCTTCACCTCCGTGCTCAAGGAGGCGATGGACTCGGTCAATGAGATGGGCCGCAAGTCCGACACTCAAACGCGCGCGGCGGCAAACGGCAAGGCCAATATGGTGGACGTGGCTACGGCGGTGTCGGAGACCGAAGTCGCCATCGACGCGGTGGTCGCGGTGCGTGATCGCGTCATCCAGGCTTACGAAGACATCATGAAGATGCCGATCTGAAGGGGCGCAATGTTATGACCGGACCGGAAGTTCTCGACGTCGCCCGCGAGGCGATCTACACCTTGGTGATTGTCTCGGCGCCCGTGATGCTGGTCGGACTCGGCGTCGGCGTCAGCATTTCGCTGTTGCAGGCGCTGACGCAAATTCAAGAACAGACCATCGCCTTTGTGCCGAAGATCCTGGCGATCTTCGTCTCGCTGCTGATAGCGCTTCCGTTTATGGCGGAGAAGCTGCACGCGGAGATGCTACGAATCGCTGCGCGTATTATCACTGGCTGAAAGCGATGACGGTCGTTCCGCCGTCATGCCATGACGAGCGGATGCCTCGTCGTAAGCGGAAGGCCAGATGCGCATCGACGTTTCATTCCTGCCGGTGCTCGCCGCCGCCTTCGTGCTGACCTTCGCGCGTGTCGGCGCCATGGTCATGCTGATGCCGGGCATCGGCGAATTGAACCTGCCGGCGCGCGTGCGGCTCGGCATCACCCTGCTGCTCACCGGCATCCTGGTGCCCCTGCACCGGAATGCATACACCGTCGATCTCACTTCGCTCGGTCCGCTGATCACGATTCTGTTCCAGGAGTTGATCATCGGCGTGATGCTGGGGCTCACCGGACGGCTGGCGGTTTCATCGTTGCAGGTCACCGGCGCGGTGGTGGCGCAGCAGCTCGGGCTGGGCTTCGTGACCGCGGTCGATCCGACGCAGAACGAGCAGGGCGCGCTGGTCGGCAACTTCCTCACGCTGCTCGGCGTGACGCTGATCTTCGCCACCAACATGCATCACCTGGTGATCGAGGCGATCAACGACAGCTACACCTTGTTCAAGCCGGGCGAGATGCCGCTTGTCGGCGACGCGGCGCAGCACATCACGCGCGTCATCGCCGCGGCCTTCAGCATCGGCATTCAACTGTCGGCTCCGTTCCTCGCCTTCGGCCTCTTGTTCAATCTCGGGCTCGGCGTGCTGTCGCGGCTGATGCCGCAGATGCAGGTCTTTTTCATCGGCATGCCGCTGTCGATCCTGCTCGGGCTCCTGCTGTTGTTGCTGGTGGTCGGCACCATGATGGGCACCTTCGTCAACTATCTCGGCGGCGTGCTCGGCCAACTCACGCAGGCCGGATGACGGGGCGCGCGCATGGCTGACGAAGATAGTGAAAAAACAGAAGAACCGTCGCAAAAACGGCTGGACGAGGCGCTCAAGCGCGGTGACGTCGTCAAGAGCCAGGAGGTCAACACCTGGTTCGTGATGGCCGGCGGGACGCTGGTGCTGATGGCCTTTTCGAGCAGCATAAGCTCGGGTCTCGTCACCACCTTGCGCGGGCTGATCGCCAATTCAGCGATCATCAGGGTCGATGGGCCGGCGCTGCCCGGCCTGTTCCAGAGGCTCGGCCTCGAGCTGATCGCCGCGGTCGCTGTTCCTTTCCTGGTGCTGATGCTTGCGGCGCTCTGCGGCAACATGATCCAGCATCGCCTGGTGTGGTCCTACGAGGCGCTTGTCCCAAAGCTCTCGAAGATTTCGCCGCTGGCCGGCTTGAAGCGCATGTTCTCCAAGGAGGCGCTGGCGAATTTCGCCAAAGGCCTGGTCAAGCTTGCGGTTATTGGCAGCGTGCTTACTGCGCTGATGTGGCCGGAGCGCGAGCGGATGGAAGCTTTGGTCCACATGGACCCGGCGGCGCTCCTGCTGTTCATTCGCGAACTGGCGCTCAAGCTGATGGGCTCGGTCTGCGCCATGCTCGCGGTCGTGGCCGGCGCCGATTACCTGTTCCAGTACCGGCAGTGGTACGAAAAACAGAAGATGTCGCTGCAAGAGCTCAAGGAGGAGTTCAAGCAGACCGAAGGCAACCCGACCATCAAGGGCAAGCTCAAACAGTTGCGGCAGGCTAGGCAGCGCCGGCGTATGATGGCGGCGGTACCCAAAGCCTCGGTGGTGATCACCAACCCGACCCACTATGCGGTCGCCCTGCAATATGAGCGCGGGATGGAGGCGCCCATCTGCGTCGCCAAGGGCGTCGACGCGTTGGCGCTGAAGATCCGCGAGGTCGCCGCCGAGCACTCCATTCCGGTGGTCGAGAACCGGCCGCTCGCGCGCGCGCTGCATGCCACGGTCGAGGTCGACGACGCCATCCCGCCGGAACATTACAAGGCGGTGGCGGAAGTGATCGGCTACGTCATGAAGCTGCGCCGGAGCGTCTCGCGCTGAGCGCCGGGCGGTCGGGAATTTATCCAGAAGGGACGCACCGCGGGCCTTGCGCCGAAGGCCCGGCTTAAGGCACTCAAGGAGACGGGCGAAAAGCTTGCGCCGCGGCGAGACAAGGTTCGACAACCGTCATGGCAGGCGAGGTACGGGAAGCGCAGGCGCGGGACCGCGGCGAAGGGCACGCGCGGCAGGCTTTCGATAAGAGCCAGAGCGCGCCGCGGAGCGGTTCGGTGGGGCTGGTGCTGGCGGTGGCGGTGCTTCTGGTCGCCGCCGCAGCCGGCCTCGTCTATGTCGGCCGCGACTACTCGGAAACCTACATCCTCGCGCTGCTGGCGCTGCTCGGCACCGTCGGCGTCTTTGCGCTGTTCGCCATGGCCTCCGGCATCATGCGCTTCGCCAGCCGCGGCCAAGACAATTCGCTGCTCAAGGCGGTGGTGGATAATGCCTTCGAGGGCATTGTGGTCACCGACCATGGCGGCCGCGTCTTCTACGCCAATGCGCCCTATCTCGACCTGATCGGCGCGGCGACGCCCGAGGACGTGCGGCCGATCGAGCGGGTCTTCATCGGCGATCCGGATGTATCCGAGTCGATCTACCGGCTCCTGAAGGCCGCGCGCGAAGGCCGCCGCCTCCAGGAAGAGGTGCGGCTCGCCGGCGCGTCCCCCGAGGCGGCGCGCTGGCTGCGGCTGCGTGTGCGGCCGCTGGGCGAGACCAAGCGCGACGCCCGCATGACGGTGTGGTCGATCGCCGATGTTACGCGCGAGCGCGAGCGCCAGGAGAATGTGTTCCAGGAGCTCCAGCACGCGATCGACTATCTCGACCACGCGCCGGCCGGCTTTTTCTCGGTCGATGCCGCCGGCGACATCGTCTATCTCAATGCCACGCTGGCGAACTGGCTCGATCACGACCTCGCCCAGGTCGGCGCCGGCTCGCTCAAGCTCACCGACATCGTCGCCGGCGAGGGCGCCGCGCTGCTCACCACGCTCATCTCCGCGCCGGGCGACGTTCGGACCGAGGTGCTCGACCTCGACCTGCGCACGCGCGGCGGCAAGCCGGTGCCGGTGCGGCTGTTCCACAAGGTCGCCTATGGCGCTGACGGACAGGCCGGCGCCTCGCGCACGCTGGTGCTGAACCGGGCGCGGGACGACGGCACCGATCCGCAGCGCGCCGCGGAAGTGCGCTTCATGCGCTTCTTCCAGAACACGCCGATGGCGATTGCCACGGTGGACAAGGTGGGCCGCATCGCCCGCAGCAATGCGCGCTTTGCCTCCGCCTTCGAGGACGTGCTCAGGGGCGACGAGCGCTCGATCCTTTCGGTGGTGGCCGAGCGCGACCGACCCTCGCTGGAAGCGGCCATCCGCAGGGCGGCCGAGGGCCATGGCGACATCGCGCCGGTGGAAGCCGCGCTCGCCGGACAGAACGAGCGCTGGGCGAATTTCTTTGTGTCGTCGGTGGAAGAGGAGGATCGCGACGGCGAAGCCGCGATCGTCTACGCGCTGGAGACGACGGCGCAACGCACGCTGGAGAACCGCGTCTATCAGCAGCAGAAAATGGAATCGGTCGGCCAGCTCGCCGGCGGCATCGCGCACGATTTCAACAACGTGCTCTCCGCCATCATGATGGCGACCGACTTCCTGCTCAACGCGCACAAGCCAACCGATCCGTCCTTCAAGGACATCATGCAGATCAAGCAGAACGCCAACCGCGCCGCCGCCCTGGTCCGGCAGCTTCTGGCGTTCTCGCGCAAGCAGACCTTGCGTCCGCAGGTGCTCGACCTCGGCGAGGTGCTCGGCGACCTCGGCATGCTGCTCAAGCGGCTGATCGGCGAGAAGGTAACCTTCCCCGGCGTCGTGCACGGCCGCGACCTGTGGCCGGTGAAGGCGGACATCTCCCAATTCGAGCAGGTGATCGTCAATCTCGCTGTGAATGCGCGCGACGCCATGCCGGACGGCGGCACGCTCACCATCCGTACCGCCAATGTCGAAGCAAGCGACAGCGCCGCGCTCGGCGCCAAGGGCATGCCGAGCGGCGACTATGTCATGGTGGAAGTCAGCGACACCGGCACCGGCATTCCGCCGGAGATCATCGAGAAGATCTTCGAACCGTTCTTCACGACCAAGGAAGTGGGCAAGGGCACCGGGCTCGGGCTCTCGACCGTCTACGGTATCGTCAAACAGACCGGCGGCTTCATCTATGCGGATTCAGAGCCGGGCCGCACCTCGTTCCGCATCTTCCTGCCGCGCCATACGCCAGGCGTCGAGGAGATGCTGCCGCATGTGCCGACCGCCGAGTCGCCCGCGATCGCCGGGGCCTTGTCGGCCGCCGACACCTTAGCGAAGGCCGCGGCGGCCGATCTCACCGGACAAGGCATCATTCTTCTGGTCGAAGACGAGGAGGGGCTGCGCGCGCTCAATGCCCGCGGCTTGAAATCGCGCGGCTATACCGTGCTCGAAGCCGGTAACGGCGTCGAGGCGATCGAGCTATTGGAGAAGCAGGGCGGCCACGTCGACCTCGTGGTCTCGGATGTCGTCATGCCGGAGATGGACGGGCCGACGCTGCTCAAGGAGCTGCGCCGGCGCGACCCCAGCATCAAGATCATCTTCGTGTCGGGCTACG
>DATDMA010000125.1:0-8239 GCA_036519015.1 Pseudolabrys sp.
TCCTTCGCGGCGAGCGATCTCGTGTGGCTGTCCTGGCCGCCCGAAGCCGGCATGGTGCTGACGCGATGAAGCGATGCGGCCTCATTCTGTCGTCCCCGAAGCCGGAGCGAAGCGACGGCTGTCGGGGACCCATACTCCGCAGCCTATCGAGAGTCCGGTGGCTATGGGTCCCGGCTCTCGCTTCGCTCGGCCGGGACGACAAAGGAAAATCGCATGAGCGCTGACACTAAACGCAGCCGCTCGGCCCGCCTCGTCGTCCTCATTCCCTATCTCTGGCTTCTCGCCTTCTTCCTCGCGCCGTTCGTGATCGTGCTCAAGATCAGCCTGTCGCAGACGGCGATGGCGCAGCCGCCTTATCTGCCGCTGTTCGATCTGTCCGCCGGCTGGCAGGGCCTCAAGGACTTCATCGCGCAGCTCTCGTTCGACGGCTACGCGCTGCTCGGCTCCGACAATCTCTATCTCCTGTCGTATCTCAAGAGCCTGGAGGTCGCGGCCGTCTCCACCGCCATCATCCTGTTGATCGGGTATCCGCTCGCCTATGGCATTGCGCGCTCACCGCGCGGCTTGCAGCCGCTTCTGGTGATGCTGGTCGTGCTGCCGTTCTGGACATCGTTCCTGATCCGCATCTATGCCTGGATCAACATCCTGCAGCGTGACGGCCTGCTCAACGGCGTGCTGATGCGGCTGCACATCATCGACCAGCCCGCGGCGTGGCTGTCGTCGGATACCGCGATCTATATCGGCGTCGTCTATTCGTATCTGCCATTCATGGTGCTGCCGCTCTACGCCACGCTGGAGAAGATGGACCGTACGCTGCTGGAAGCCGCCGCCGATCTCGGCTGCACCCGCACGCGCGCCTTCTGGCTGGTGACCTGGCCCTTGTCGTTGCCCGGCGTCGCCGCCGGCGCGCTGTTGTGCTTCATCCCCATCGTCGGCGAGTTCGTCATCCCCGATCTGCTCGGCGGCTCGGAGACGCTGATGATCGGGCAGACGCTGTGGACCGAGTTCTTCTCCAACCGCGACTGGCCGGTCGCCTCGGCCATCGCCGTGGCGCTGCTCGGCCTGCTGCTGGTGCCGATCCTGTTGTACGAGCGCTTGCAACAGCGCGCGCTGCAAGGAGATCACGGCGCATGATCCCGAAAAGTGGGAACCGGTTTTCGGACAAGATCATGCGCAGAAAAAACCAGCGCGGGACGTCGCCGTTCAACGTGGTTTCGGTCGCGCTCGGCCTCGCCTTCCTCTATCTGCCGATCGCCATCCTGGTGATCTATTCGTTCAACGCTTCGCGGCTGGTGACGGTCTGGGGCGGCTGGTCGCTCACCTGGTATCGCCAATTGCTGCACGACGACGCGATGCTGCAGGCGGCGTGGACCAGCCTGCGCCTCGCTGGCCTTTCGGCGACGGCCGCCACCGTGCTCGGCACGCTCGCGGCGGTCGCGCTCACGCGGATGGGCCGCTTCCGCGGCCGGTTGCTATTTTCGGGGATGGTCTATGCGCCGCTGGTGATGCCGGAAGTCATCACCGGCCTGTCGCTGCTGCTGCTGTTCGTCGCGCTGAACGTCGACCGCGGCTTCTGGACCATCGCCATCGGCCACACCACGCTGACGTTGTGCTTCGTCACGGTGATCGTGCAGTCGCGGCTGGTGTCGTTCGACCGCAGCCTCGAGGATGCGGCGATGGATCTCGGCTGCCCGCCGCTCAAGACCTTCCTCACCATTACGCTGCCGCTGATCGCGCCGGCCATCGCCGCCGCCTGGATGCTCGCCTTCTCGCTGTCGCTCGACGATCTGGTGATTGCGAGCTTCACCACCGGCCCCGGCGCGACCACGCTGCCCATTCGCATTTATTCGGAGGTGCGGCTTGGGGTGAAGCCGGAGATCAACGCCGTCTGCACCATCATGATCGCGCTGGTCGCGCTCGGCACCATCGCTGCTTCGCTGACGGCGAAGCGCGGCGCCATGCGGCGCGAGCGCGCGGAAGGGCTGGGCGCGCAGGTCTGACGCTATAAGTTATTCCGGCTTGTCCGCCGAGGCGGCCGGAGCCGGCGCGTTGGCATGCTCGGCCGCCGGAATCGTGCCGGTCGACGGCGTGCCGGTCAGGCGCTCGATCACGGCACGCACCTTCTCGTGCGTGCTGCGCTCGCGCACCGCGTCGAGCAGCGGCGCCGCCGCGCCGGAGCGGCGGATGAGCGCCTCCGGATCGGGCAGCATGATCGGATCGTCCCACGATCCCTGGACGATGAAGGGCAATTCGAACGGCGGAAGGCCCGGCCGCGCCGCGACCACCAAGGCCGCAGTGCCTTTGAGATCGAGATCGCGCGCAGGGATCGACGCGGAGCCGCCGAGCGCCAACTTCACCGCGGCGCCCGTGATCTTCAAGTCGTCCACGGACGCGGTGCCCTTCACGATCTTCAGGCCGACATCGATGCTGTCGTAAGGCGTGCGCCCCGAGCGGAATTCGCCGCCGCCCGAGAGCGGCCGCCGCTCCAGACGGCGCAGAAGCTGCTCGACATTGAGGCCCGCGAGCGCGCCGTTCTGTCCGACAAGCGTCGCGGTGCCGTTCAGGGTTTGAGTGATGCCGAACACGCTGTCGCCGCTCCCTTCGACGACGAGGGAAATATTGCCCTTGCCTTCGAGCCGGCGCAGGCCGAACAACTGGCCGAGGCAGCTTTCCAGATCGACGTCGGTGAATTGGAGTTGCGATTTCACGTCCACGCCGGACTCGTAATTGCTCAGCGCCAGCGAGCCCTTGATCACGCCGCCATAGGCCTGCGCCTCGCCGACGGTCACCACCAGATGCCCGCTGCGCAGATTGGCGCCGATGGCGGTGCGGCCGATCTTGGCGTTCGACATGATCACGTTTGCGGCCGACAGGCGCAGATCGACATCGACGCCCGACAGGCCATCGACGCCGAGGCGCGTCGTCGTCCATTCGCGCTGATTGGCGGTGAGCAGCCGCACGGTGGAGACGTAAGGCGTGACATCGAGGTTGTCGGCGGCGAGCGTGCCCTGCAGTGTCTGGCGGCCGTCGGTGGCGAAGGTGAGCACGCCTTCAGCGGTGTTGCCGTCGAGATCGACATTGACGCCGGAGAGACCGATGGTGCCGCCTACCACGACGGTCTGCGCCTTGATGGCGAAGCGGCCGAAGCCGCCGCCGGGCAGCGGCTTCTGTCCGGTCCAGATCAGCGCGTTGCGCAGCGAGGTGGAGTCGGCGGCGAGCGTGCCTTCGATCTTGAGCGTCGGGCTGACGCTGAGCGAGCCTTCGAACGCCGCCTTCATCGGCGCGCCGGCGAGACGCACCTTCACGCCGCTGCGGTTGCCCGCGAGCGCGGCGGAAAAATCGGCGAGCGAAAGGCTCGCGTCCACCGGCTCGTCATGCCAGACGAAGCGGCCGGTGGCACCGAAGCTCTTGGAAATCGACGGCCAGGCGAGCGAGAAGTCGACGTTGGTCAGGTCCTCGGCAATCTTGTGCGCGGGATCGCGCACCATCACGGTGCCGCCGTCGATCCGCATCTCGGAGAACGCGGTGGCGCGTGGCGCGCCCGGCTTCTGGCTGCGCGCCAGCGTGTCGATCAGGCCGGACCAGTTGGTCTGGCCGTTCGCATCGACGTCGACGGCGATGGCCGGCCGCACCAGCGACACGTCGGCGATCTCGACGCGGCCGATCAGCAGCGGGAAAAAGCGTAAGCGCGCGGTCAACCGTTCGGCGGTGAGCGCCGGGCGCTGCGGATCGCCGAGCACCACATCGGCGAAGCTGATGCTGCCCGAGGGAAACAGCGAGACACTGGTCGCGCCGCGCAAGACCGGGTCGAGGCCGGTCACCGCCCGAATCTCGCGCATGGCCTGTTCGCGCACGGTATCGGCCGAAACCAGATACCCCGCGGTCGTCAGGATGCCGGCGCCGGCCGCCGTCACAGCGAGCAGCACAAAACCCAGGCGTTTGAAGCCAGTCACGGCCGTCAAGGAAAAGGATTCCGGTTGTTTTCGGCGGTAGGTACCGGCGGATTATACCTTCGGCCCCCGCTCACGCCAACCTTGGTAGCCCTCTGTGACGCTTTCAAGGCCGGTAAAGGTTACCGTGTCACCGGGCCGCCGACCTGTGGACGGGCGTCGGCGATCTCTGCGATCATCTTCTTGATGATGGCGTCGCCGAAGGACTTGAAGTCCTTCGCCTCCATCACGAAGGAGCCGGGCCCGCCGGTGACATTGTCGCGATAGTAGTTGGCGAGGCCGCCGGGCGGATTGGTGTGCTCGGGATTCCACGGCAGCGGATTGTCGCTGAGGATTACCAGCCCGTTGATGGTGATGCCCAAGGCCAGCGCCGCGTCGCGCGCGCTGGTCACGTCGCGGCCGGCATTGTTGGTGCCGTCGCCGGAGACGTCGATGGTCTGGCGCTCGCCGTCGAACGGTGCGCGCTTGAGCTCCACCACTGCCGAGTCGATGCCGCCGCTGATCGAGGTACGATCAGCGAAAGAGCGCGGCGTTTCCAGCAGCCGATCGCCGAAGGCGCGCGCGGCCTTCGGCCCGTCGATTACGGTCCAGTCGATCACGACCTGCTGGTTGCCGAAGCCCGACCACTCCAGGAAGAGAATGGCGATGCGGCCGTTGCGGCCGCTGCGGATGGCGTCGAGCACCTGCTTGTTGGAGATCGCGGCGGCATAGCCCTCGCGCTGGAGCTGGAATTTCGGCGCATCCACGCTGCGCGACACGTCTGCCGCCAGCACCAGCAGCAGGTCTACTTTTTCCGCCGCGCGCGCGGCTGGGGCAGAGACGACCGCGATCAAGGCAAGACATGCGAAAAGGCAGCGAACGATTCCGCGCATGGCACCCTTTCCCCGTCAGCCATGAGGAGCAAGCGCGACGCGCGAGCCTCGAAAGGTGGCGGTCAAGGACACAGCTTAGCTGGTTTTTCGGGCCTTGCGTATTGCGGAGAATGAAGGGCCGCTGCGCCTACTGCGCCAGCACCCGCGTGGCCGGAAAGGCCACTTCGACAAGGGTTCCGTCGTCGACCTGGCTGGTGATGCGGAAGCGCGCGTGATTGGCCTCGGCCAGCGCCTTGGTGATCGGCAGCCCCAATCCGCTACCGCCGGAGCTGCGCCGCGTCGCGGTGGAGATCTGCCGGAACGGTTCGAGCGCGGTCTGCAATTCCTTTTCGCTCATGCCGACGCCGGTATCGCGCACGCGCAAGGCCACTTCGTTGTCGTCGTTGATCGCGGTGGAGACGATCACCTGGCCGCCGGCGGCGGTGAACTTGATCGAGTTCGACAGCAGGTTGAGTGCGATCTGCCGCACCGAGCGCGCATCGGCGACGATTGCGGGCAGGTTCTGCGGCAGCGACGTGCGGATGATGACGCGCTCGCGGTTCGCCTGCTCCTGCATGATGGCGACGCACTGCTGCACCAGCGTGTTGAGGTCGACGCTGACGAACGTCAGCTCAAGCTTGCCCGCTTCGATCTTCGACAGATCGAGCAGGTCGTTGAGCAGCGAGATCAGATGCCCGCCGGAGGAATGGATGTCCTTGAGATATTGCCGGTAGCGCTCATTGCCGACGGGGCCGAAGCGCTCGTCCATCATGACTTCCGAGAAGCCGATGATGGCGTTAAGCGGCGTCCTGATCTCGTGGCTGATCTTGGCCAGGAATTCCGACTTGGCGGTGGAGGCCTTTTCGGCGTCCTGCCGGGCGTTGATCAGGTCTTCCTCGGTGCGCTTCCAGGCGGTCATGTCGCGCAGCACGACGCACAGCTTTTCGCCATCCTCGATGCGCCCCATGGTGACGTAGAGCGGCACCAGCCCGCCCTGGCTCACGCGGCCGATCGTTTCGCGGCCCGCATCGAGGATGCCCGCCCCGCGGTCGCGCGACAGCCGGTCGAGATGATCGAGCACCGCGCGGCGGCTTTCCGGCGCGAACAGATCGCCAAAGGACAGCTCGGCGAATTGCGCCGCCTCATAGCCGAACAGCGCCTCGGCGCTGCGGTTAGCCGAGAGCACGCGGCCCGCGCGGTCGAGCATCAGCACGCCGTCGGTGGCGGTGTCGAGCACTGCCTTGAGCTCGTGGTTCTCTTCCTCGAGCCGGCGCAGCGACACATCCGCAGCCTTGCTCCGGTCATCATCAGGCGCGGCTTGCGTGTTGATCATCAGCACCAGCGCGTTCTCGCCATTCCACGCAACGGTGAAGAGGCGGCCTTCGACCGGCTTCTGCTTGCCGTTGACGGTGGTGATGGAGAGCGTCTTTGTGCCGTTCTTGCCACTGTTCTTTGGCTCGGGCGTTGGCGTCGGCGCGTCCTTGGTCTCGATGAAGAGACTGTCGAGCCCGCCGGCCGCGGCCAGCGCGTCGAGCGTCGAATAGCCGGTCCAGTCGAGAAAGGCGCGGTTGCCATAGACGAGATTGTTGAGCCGATAGACCAGGATGCCGACCGGCAGGCGGTCGAGGATCGGCCGGCCTTCCTGGGTGTCGCGTGCGGCATCGCCGTTGCGCGCCGGGCGCGGCGGCTCGGGCGGGGCAGGGGCGACGAAAGGCTCGTCCACGACCGGCGGCGCGTCCGCATTGCCCTTCGCCTGCGGGTTTCTGAGCCGCGCGCTCAGTTCGCGCGCGAGTTCCTGGAAGGCGCTGTGCTCGCCCGGGCTCAGCGACGGTGCTTGCGTAACCGGCGGCGGTTCTGGCGCGGCGGGCAGCGGCGCTTTCTCGATGTGCGCGGGCGCGCTCGGGAAATGCAGGACCTTCGCCTCGGTCGGCTCAGTCTTCTCGATCTTCTCGATTTTGGGCTTGAATGGCGCCGGCGCCGATGCGGCGCGTTGCGCCAAAGCCTCGAGCCGCTCGGTATCGCGGCAAATGCCGAAGCCGCGGAAGCCGAGGAAGCGGCGGTCGCGGTCGAACACTGGCAAGCCCGACATCTCGATCGGCACGCGCTCGTCGGTGCCGTCCACCGGCCACATCACGACGACGCCGCTCCAGGTCTCGCGCAAAGCAAGCGCCTGGGCGACCTGGCCTTCGGGATCGAGCTTGAGCGTCTCGGTAATCTCTGCCCAGGGCCGATCGAGTACAGCCGCTGTGTCCGGCCCGATCAGCTTGGTGAAATCCTGCGCGCCAAGGGTGAAGCGCGTCGCCGCGTCCATCTGCCAGACGAAGCGCAAGGGCATGCGGCGCGGGCGCGCCTCCACGACGACGGGGTTCGGCACCGTCGGCGGGGACGCGATCGGCGCGGGCTCGCGGACGGGCTCTTCCTTGGGCGCAACCACCGCCGGCCCTGTGAAAGCGAGCATCAGCGTCACGGTCGGCCCGGCGCCGAGCCGCAGCATCGCGACCGATCCCGCCGCGAGTTCGCCTTCCGCGAAACCGTTGAGCGTCGCCTCGCGGGCAAGCTGCTCTGCGCCAAGCGCGACGAGATCGCGATTGTTGCCCAGGCGCTCGCGCGCCTCGGAGCGCATGTCGATGACTTCGCCGTCCGCGGTGAAGATCACCGCCGGTAGCGCGATATCGGCCAGGACGCGATGCGCGCGCTCGGGCAAAGCGAGTTCCTTGCCGGCACGCTCGGTCGAGACGACGAGGATCGCGTTGCTGGTGTCGGCGAGCGTGATGCGCGAGCACAGGCAGATCAGCGTACCGCCGAAGCTCGCGCCGAAGCCGCGAAACCGCTCGAGGCGCGGCGCGCCGCCTTGCGGCAATGTTGCGGAGAGGCGCGCGATCTGCGCGACGGCTGAGTGTGTCGGCTCGAATTCAATCGCCGTCGCAGCGCCCGGTGACGGCGCGTCGAAGATCGCCGCGGCGATGGGGTTGGCCCAAAGGATGCGGTGCGCGTCTGCCGCCCACAGCCATACTGGCGTCGGGCTCAGGGCCTGTGCCGCGAGCCGCGCGTCGCTTAGCCCGCTGAACTGACACTTGAGATCGGTCATCGCCAAAGTCGCACGGATTACGGCTAATAAAGCCTTAATAGGACTGCTTTGGCATGACGTCCACGAGACTTGGGGCGCTGGTCCCAGCGAAGCGACAATAACCTTAACGGTGCGACCGTTCGCGCCTAGCGTGCGGTCCGCTTCGACCTAGATACTAAGTAGGGCCGGCAGGGGCCGGCATGGTGGACAGGGAGGATCGTCATGGCGGCAAACGGCAATCCGGGCTTCGACGTGCCCGCTGAGATGCGCGCATTCGCGGAAAAGAGCATGGAGCAGGCGAAGACGGCGTTCGACACCTTCATGTCCGCCGCCCAGCATACGGTCAGTACCGCCGAGACCCAGGCCAAGAG
>DATDMA010000126.1:0-20610 GCA_036519015.1 Pseudolabrys sp.
CGGGGCTCCGCTCGGAGGCACTATGACCTCCCGCCAGGAGCTGGCTGATGGCGGGCCGCACGGCTCGTTCGGAGTTTGAAGGCACGGCGGCCCAAAAGGAGTCGTGCTGGAGAGCGGTCGAACGCCCCGCAGGCGGTTGCCAGAAGCGCGGCCCGTCGCCGTTCAAGACGCCGCGATGGCGCGCCGAAAGGCGCCGCATCTTCTCAAAAGGAAGGTGCGCTACTTGAACTACCTGACGCGTCTTCTCGGCGCGCCATCCCCTCGTATTTTACGAGGGCAAGGAAAGACAGGCCTACCCCGGGCCGTGACAAAGAGCAGGGGCGGAGAAGCTTGCCTTGCTGACGCCGGGATCGCACGTTTCGCCTACTATGTCCGTCAGCCCGTGAATGAGGACCCACCCGATGCAAGAACTTCTGCCCATCGCGGAAAAGATCGCCGCGCATTTGATCGAGCGCCGCGAAACCATTGCGATTGCCGAATCGTCGACGGGCGGGCTCATCAGCGCGGCTCTGCTCGCGCTGCCCGGCGCGTCCGCCTACTTTGTCGGCGGAGCGGTGGTTTACACGAAGGCCTCGCGCGCGGCGCTGCTTGGTATCGGTGATGCCGAGATGAAAGGTCTTCGGCCTTCGACCGAACCTTATGCCTTGTTGCTTGCGCGAGGTGTCAGCGAGCGGCTCGGCGCGACCTGGGGGCTTGCGGAAACGGGCGCGACCGGACCGAGCGGCAACCGCTACGGCGATCCGGCGGGCCACACCTGCCTGGCAATCGCAGGTGCGTTCGAGCGCGCGATCACGGTGCGCACGGGAAGCGCGGACCGGCGGGCGAATATGGATGCTTTCGCCAAGCGCGCTCTCGAGCTTCTGCTCGAGGTCATATCCGGCCGACCATAACCCGCGGGGAGGGCGTCAGAAACTCCGCTCATTCCCGCGCAAGCGAGAATCCAGATTTTGGAGCACCACAGAAAGAACTGGATACCCGCTTGCGCGGGCACGAGCGGGCTACTGACTACTCCGCCGCTTCCGACATCTCCGAGCGCACCAAAGCGCGGAAGGTGTCGATCGACGTGAGGCCCTTGTCGGTCTCGATGTGCCAGAAGGTCCAGCCGTTGCACGCGTCCAGGCCTTGCGCCAGAGCGCCCATCCGGTGGATCGAGCCGACGCGGTCGCCGAACGAGAGCGCACCATCGGCGCGCACCAGCGCCCTGTGCCGCTTCTTGGCATCGGTGAGACGCGCGCCCGGCGTCACCAGCCCGCGCTCGACCAGCGCGGAGAACGGCACGCGCGGCGCTTCGCGCGCGGTGACGAAGGGCGCGATCGACGGCGCTTCAAGAGGCTCGGTGGCGGCGATGCGTTTCTCGGCGGCTTGCGCGTATTTCGCTTCGCGCTCGATGCCGACGAAACGGCGCCCGAGATGCTTGGCGACGGCGCCGGTGGTGCCGGTGCCGCTGAACGGATCGAGCACCAGATCGTCGGGACGCGAGCTCGACAGGATCACCCGCGCGAGCAGCGCCTCCGGCTTCTGCGTCGGATGCAGCTTCTTGCCATCGCCGCCTTTGAGACGTTCGTCGCCGGTGCACAAGGGAAGCGTCCAGTCGGAACGCACCTGGATGTCCTCGTTGCCGGCTTTGAGCAATTCGTAATTGAAGGTGTAGCCTTTCGTTTCCGCCTCGCGCGACGCCCAGATCATCGTCTCATGGGCATTGGTGAAGCGCCGGCCGCGGAAGTTCGGCATCGGATTGGACTTGCGCCAGATCACGTCGTTGAGGATCCAGAAGCCGAGATCCTGCATCAGCGCGCCGACGCGGAAGATGTTGTGATACGAGCCGATCACCCAGATCGTGCCGGCGGGCTTGAGCACGCGGCGGCACGCGGTCAGCCACTCGCGCGTGAACGTGTCATAAGTGGCGAAGCTCGCGAACTTGTCCCAGTCGTCGGTCACCGCATCGACGTGCGAATCGTCGGGGCGTTTGAGATCGTTGGCGAGCTGGAGATTGTACGGCGGATCGGCAAAGACCAGATCGACCGATGCGGCCGGAAGCTTTGACATTTCGGCGACGCAGTCGCCGACCAGGATGCGATGCTGTTTCGGAGTTTCAGAAACTCCACGGGGCGCCCGTGAGGGCGCCCCGCGACGCGACACTACCATGACTCAAAACTCTGACTCAGGCGACGCGGTCGGCGACGCGGGACCTACAACCGACATCCCGCACTATGGAGTTCCAAGGTGAAAAAACTGTTTATGGCCGTCTCTTTCAACTCGGCAATTTCTGCCTATTTAACGCGGGGTTAGGGCTTGTGGCGGGCAGCGAACATTGTGTCTGTATTATGTGCCGTAGCGCACATTGCGCGGTCGAACGCGAACCGCGAAGATGCGCGGCATCTCGCCTCGTCGCCCGTTTCGTATGATGTGCGCGTGCTCCTGCTAGATAAACGCATGATAACGTCAGGCCGCTTCGCAAGGAGATGCATCAATGCGTTGGGATGACTTTCGTCGCAGCGACAATGTCGAGGACGACCGCGGCGGTGGCGGCGGTGAGGGTGGCGGTGGCGGCTTCGGTCTTCCGATGGGCGGTGGCGGGCTCGGCATCGGCGCGGTGATTGTGCTCGGTATCGTCGGCTGGGCGCTCGGCATCGATCCGAGCGTGCTCATCAGCGGCGCCGAGATCGCCACCGGCGGCGGCTCGCAATATCAGCGGCCTGCCGATCAGAGTGCACGTCGTACCGGAGCACCGACCGATGAGACGGGGAAGTTCGTCGCCGCGGTGCTCGGCAACACCGAAGATGTGTGGACCAAGATTTTCAAGGATGCCGGACAGACATACCGCGCGCCGCGCCTGCGGCTTTATTCGGGTTCGGAGCAGGGCGGATGCGGCTACGCGCAGGCGGCGATGGGGCCGTTCTATTGCCCGCAAGACCGGCGCATCTATCTCGACACGTCGTTCTTTCGCGACATGCAGACGCGCTTCAAAGGCTGCAGCGGCAAAGCCTGCGAATTCGCCGAGGCTTATGTGATCGCGCACGAAGTGGGTCATCACGTGCAGAACCTGCTCGGTATTTTGCCGAAGGCGCAGGAGGCGCAGCGCGCCGCCGGCGACAAGGTGGCGGCGAACCGTATCCAGGTACGCGTCGAACTGCAGGCCGACTGTTTTGGCGGCGTCTGGGCAAATCGCTCGAATCAGCAGTGGAAGTCGATCGAGCCCGGCGACGTCGAGGCGGCGCTGCAGACGGCGGCGGCGATCGGCGACGATCGCCTGCAGAAGCAGTCGCGCGGCTATGTCGTGCCCGACGCCTTCACCCACGGCTCCTCGGCGCAGCGCCAGCGCTGGTTCACCGCCGGCCTGAAAGCGGGCACGATCTCGGCCTGCAATACTTTTGCAGCGCAGCAACTATAGCGCCAAGACGGTGGCGCGTTACCGCAAAAGTCCGGTATCATCCAATCCATGTTCGAGTTCATCTCGCTCAACACGTTCTGGACCATTCTGCTGATCGCTCACGGCTTGCTGGCGGTCGCGACATTGGGCGCGCTCACCCATCAGGCCATGGCGGTGACCGCGCCGGCGCGACAGCCGGCAACGTCGTTCGGCTTCGTCACGCGTTTCCGCAATGTGCGGGGCGCCGGTTATGCGACGGCAATATGCGTGTTGTGGGTGGCAACCTTCATCCTCGGCGCCTGGATCTATACCAAGTACCGCATCGCGATCCGCATTCCGCTCGAGCGCACCGGCTACTTCAAGACGCTGGGCTTTTTCGAATTGAAGGAACACGCCGCGGCGCTCGGCCTCTGGATGCTGCCGGCCTATTGGTACTTTTGGCAGAACGCGAAAAATCCGGCCTATGACGCCGCGCGCAAGTGGATCACCGTGTTGCTGGCCGCGATGTGCTGGTTCGCCTTCCTCACCGGGCACGTGCTCAACAATGTGCGGGGATTCGGCTGATGACAGTTGCAACGGAGCCGCGCGCGCAGGCCAATAGCGCACATGTAGTGCCGCTGGCGTCGTCGGCGGCCTTCGGCGCCTTCGCCATCGTCTTCGCCATCGCGGGGCCGATCGTCTATGTGGTGAGTGAACTCGGCGGCGTTCCCTTATTCACTTATCACCCCGGCACCGGCCGCATCGATTTCGGCTTCGCCGCCGCGCGGCCGAACGAAGGCCCGGCGATGTATTGGTATGGCTGGCTTGCCACTACCTTGATCGGCGCGTCGCTTGTCGGCCTGATCGCAACGTTGTTGCCGCGGAATGTCACCGCCAAAATTCCGTTATTCCTGATCTGGCTGCTACCGCTCCTGGTGCTGCCAATCCTGGCCTATGCGCTGATGCCGTTCTGGACGCGATGACATGAGACCGCGCCACCTTATCGCTGCCGCATTTGTCTTCGCCGCCTCGGTCGCTGCCCAAGTTCTCGCCCATGCTGGCGGCCTCGGCGACGATCACGGCGACGGCACCGACGCGATCTTCTTCGGCAAGGTCCTGGACACGCGCGGCGCGGCTGTCGCGGGCGCGCGCGTCAACCTGACCTTCAAGTCCATGTCCTTTGTCACCACCAGTAACGCCATTGGCGATTACCGGATCGCGGTGCCGACCGATCTGGAGCAATCCGAGATCATCTGCCGCAAGGACGGCTACCAGCAGACCGGCACAACGCGGCGTGCGCCGGCCAGTGCAGAGAAGGCGCCGATCGAAGTCGATTGCACGCTGAAGAAGACACCTTGATGCGGCGTATTGTCGTGGCTTTGGCTTTTGCCGCGCTTGGCGCGCAAGCCGGCGCCGAGCCGCTGACGCTGCGCTATGGCCAGTCCTATTCGACCATTCGCAGTATTTACGCGCTGCCTATCGTGGTGGCGCAACGCCAGGGATTTTTCCAACGCGAGGGTTTGGACTTTCAGGTCGTCGTCCCTCTGCCGGGCGGCTCCGACAAGATGATCGACGCGTTGCATGACGGCACCGTCGACGTCACCCATGTCGCCACGCCGTTTCTGATCCGCAAGGCGCTCGCCGGATCTGACGCGGTCGCGATCGCGGCGGAATTCAACAACCCGATCTACAGTTTGGTCGCCAAGCCCGGCATCAAGAACTTCGCCGACTTGAAGGGCAAGCGCATCGGCTTCGCCGATCAGGGCGGCAGCATATCGATTTCAATCCGCAAATTGCTGGCGCTGCACGGACTCAAAGATGCCGACTACGAAACAAAGGTGATCGAAGGCACCCCTGCGCGCGCCAACTGCCTGAAACAAGGAGACTGTGACGCGGTGCCGCTCGGTCAGCCGCAGGACGTCGCCGCGCAAGCCGAAGGCTTCACGCTGCTCGGTCTGACGACCGAGGCCAGCCCGGAATTTCTCTACACCGTGACCGCGGTGCGCCGCTCCTGGGCGCAGGCTCATCAGGAAACCTTGCTGCGCTATCTACGCGGGCTTCGCGCCGCGATTGAATTCATTCGCAATCCGGCCAAGCGCGGCGAAGTCGCGGCAATCGTCGCCGAGACCAATGGCATATCGGAAGCGATAGCCGCGAGGGTGCTTAAGCTTTATTTCGAGCCGGACCGCGGCGTGCTGCCGCGCCAGGGCGAGATCGACATGGCCGCCCTTGCGCAGACGATCGCGATGATGGCGGAGGCCGGACAAATCTCGTCGCCATTGCCGGCGCCGGAACAATTCGTTGATCGGCACTATCTGCAGATGGTCGGCGTCAAATGATCGGACGAGCGCAGTTGACTCGAGGGCAGGCAGAAGAGAGCTTCCTCGCCCTGAGCCGCTGTCGCCCGCAATGCCTTCGTTCCAACACCAAGGTTCGCACATGACCAAGACGATCAAGCTTGTCACCACGGTGGCAATGCAGGGCGCTATCGCTGTGCTGACGGACGAATTCACGAAGGGAACGGGTTACGGGATCGAGATAGAATTCGGCCCGCCCTCGGCCGTGGTCGACATGATGCGCCAAGGCATGGCCGCCGACGTCGTGATCTCGACGCCGGAAGGCATCGCCAGTCTGGCGAAGGAGGGCACGGTCGATGGCGCGTCGGCGAAGCCCGTCGCGCGCATGATCATGGGGCTGGCGGTCGGCCTCAACGATCCGATGCCCGATATCACAACGGTCGACGGCTTCAAACGGGCGCTGCTCGAGACCAAATCCATCATCCACGCCGACCCCGCCACCGGCAGTCCGAGCGCCGCGCATTTTATCAAGGTGCTCGACAGGCTCGGCATCACCGCTGAAATGAAGAAGAAAACCACCACCCGCGCCGGCGTCGTTGCCGTCGCGGTCGCCAGCGGCGAATGCGCGATGGCGGTGCAGCAGCGTGCCGAACTGAAGCTGGTCGAGGGCGTGCACGTGCTTGGCCCGTTCCCGGACGCCTTGCAGAACATTATGCCGTTGTCGGCGGCAATTCATACGGGGTCATCCGCCAAAGAGGCGGCCGCCGTGCTGATAGCGCTTCTGGCGTCGCCGCGCGCCAAGCCGGTGATGGAAAAAGCAGGGCTGCTCGCGGCGGTCTGAACCCGCTATGGCAAGCGAATTGGCTTGCGGCTCGGTCTGTGTGACACTGACGCGCAATGCACAAATCACAATCGTAAAACTTGGAAGCAAGGGTGGAGACGAGCGACAATGAAGTGGTGCCGGTTCAAGTCTGACAAAGGAATTTCGTTCGGGCTGATCGAAGGCGATCAGGTCATCGAGGTTGAAGGCAATCCGATTGGCGGCGAGTACAAAAAGACGACGCGGACTTATCCGCTGTCGAAGGTGAAACTCGATATCCCCGTCGTGCCGCCGACCTTCTACTGCGTCGGCATCAATTACGCCGACCACGTTCGCCGCATGGCGATCAAGCGCGGCAAGGAACCGGAATTTCCGAAGAAGCCCGACATCGGTTATCGCACCAACAACGCGCTGGTCGCGCATGGTGAGGCCATCGTGAAGCCGCGCGATGCCGGTGAAAGATTCCAGTACGAGGGTGAGCTCGTCGCCGTATTCGGCAAAAAGTGCCGCAACGTCTCGAAAGAGCAGGCGCTCGACTATGTGTTCGGCTGGACCATTGGCAACGATGTCTCAGAGCGCGACTGGCAGGCCTTGGACCGCACCATGTGGCGCTCCAAAAACGCCGACACCTTCAAGCCGATGGGGCCGTGGATCGAGACCGACGTCGATCTCGACAAGCTCGAGACCACGATCCGCGTCAACGGCGCCGTGAAGGACAGGTTCAAGACCAACAACATGATCTTCGACGCGCCGACCTACATCAGTGAAGTCTCGAAGTACTGCACCATCTATCCCGGCGACGTGATGTGGATGGGCACCGACGGTGTCCCGGAAAACGTCGTGCCCGGCGACACTGTCGACATCGAAATCACCGGTATCGGGACGCTGAGCAATCCTGTCATCGCAGAAAAATAATTGGAGGAGGCCATGAACGTCCACGAAAGCAATCTCAAGGCTCAACACACGAGCGCACCGCCGGCTGGCATCTCGGCCGAAGAGTGGCAGGCGCGCATCGATCTCGCTGCTGTCTATCGGCTCTGCCATAACCGCGGCTGGGGCGATCTCATCTATAATCACTGCTCGATGCGCGTCCCCGGCGAGCCCACCATGTTCCTGATGAAGCAACATGAAGTGATGTGGGACGAAGTCACCGCGTCGAACCTGCGCAAGGTCGACATGACCGCCGACCTTGACGAGCGCGCCGGCGTCAACCGTCCGGGCTTCACGCTGCACGGCGGCATCTTGCATGGCCGGCCCGACGTCAATTGCGCGGTGCACGTCCACACCGAAACCGGCATGGCCTTGGCCGGCGTCAAGGGCGGCCTGCGCATGGTCTCGCAGCAGGCGCTGCGCTTCTACAACCGCATCGGCTATCACGCCTATGAAGGCATCACCGAGGATTTCGGCGAGCGCGAGCGCATCCTGAAGAGTCTCGGTCAGAACCGCGGCCTGATCATGCACAACCACGGTTTCGTCACCGTCGGCAAAACCGCGCGCGAAGCCTTCATCCTGATGAAGTACCTGATGAGCGCGGCGGATATTCAGCTTCGCATCGACGCCAGCGGCCGCGGCGCAATCGATATTCCGCCGGACGTCTGCGAAAAGACGGCGGCGCAGTTCCAGACCCATGACGCTGGCCGCGGTTCGGCCGATTGGCCCGCTTACCTGCGTCTCATGGACAAACTCGATCCGAGCTATCGCGACTAACGGCAAACGGCGACCGCCGCGCGTATAGCGCGGCGGTTGGCCCGACTGGAACACCAGCGGGCGCTTAAAACAAATAATCAATGGGGAGAGAGACATGACGCACGGCAACAGCCGGAATCCGTCTTTAAATCCGACGCGCCGGCAATTCGGCCTCGGCGCCACCGCCACCGCCGCCGGCCTGTTGCTGCCGCAGTTCGCGCAGGCCGACAACTATCCGAGCCGTACGGTCACCATCGTTGCGCCAGCCGCGGCTGGCGGTCCGACCGACCTCATCGGCCGCGCCTCGGCACAGCGCCTCTCGGACCGGTTCAAGCAGAACTTCATCGTCGAGAACAAAGGCGGCGCGTCGGGTAATATCGGCGCGCAATATGTATCAAAGGCCGAGACCGACGGTTACACGCTGATCGTGATGCTGGCGCCGCTGGCGCAGAACATCGCGATCTTCAAGCAGCCGGGCTTCGCCATCGAAGACTTCAGGCCGCTGGCGCACATGGCTTCGGTCGATCTGGTCATGGCCGCGCGCAAGGATCTGCCGGCGAACAGCCTCGACGAATTCCTGACTTACGTGAAAACCCACAAGATCAGTTGCGGCAGCCAGTCGCCGCCGCAGATTGAATATCTCAAGCGCACGACCAAGGTCGACTTCACCGTGGTGCCGTACAAGGGCTCGTCGCTGATCACCAACGACCTGATCGCCGGCCAGATCGATATCGGTCTGGTGCCGTATTCCGACATCGCGCAGCATCTCGCCGCCGGCAACGCTAAGGTGCTGTTCACCAACGGCCCGAAGCGCGTGCGCAAGCTTCCCAACGTTCAGACGGTTGGCGAACGCTTCCCCGGCTTCTACTTCTGGAGTTGGTACGGCATCGCCGCGCCGGCCAAGACCCCCGAGCCGATCGTGCAGCGCCTGCGCACCGGACTTGTCGATATCGCCAAGTCTCCGGACTTCCTGGCGCTGATCGACAAGATCGGGCTCGCCCCCGTCGACCATCCGGAAAAATTCGACGAGGTCATCACCGCCGAAGTCGCGCAGTGGAAGCGGCTCGTGACGGAATTGCAGCTTCCGCAGCTGTAAGGCCGCCGTCGGCGGGCGGCCCTCGCGTCGAGGAAGCAATTCACGTTTCGCCTTATTGTGTTGTACAATGGGCGAGACGCGGAGAGCCCTTCATGCCCGGTATCGACGAGAGCAAAAACTTTGTGCCGCTGAAGATTGCGGTGCTCACTGTCTCCGACACGCGCGACTTCGCCGACGACAAGTCGGGCACGACGCTGGTCGAGCGCATCAAGGTGGCGGGCCACACGCCCGTCGACCGCGCCATCGTCAAGGATGACATCGACGCGATCCGCGCCAAGGTGAAATCCTGGATCGACGATAAGGCTATCGACGTGGTGATCACCACCGGCGGCACCGGCTTCACCGGCCGCGACGTGACGCCGGAAGCGGTCGAGCCTTTGTTCGAGAAGAAGATGGACGGCTTCTCGATGCTGTTTCTGATGGTGAGCCACGCCAAGATCGGCACCTCGGCGATCCAGACTCGCGCGACGGCCGGCGTCGCGAACTCGACTTATGTGTTCTGCCTGCCGGGCTCCCCGGGCGCCTGCAAGGACGCCTGGGACGAAATCCTGGTGCACCAGCTCGATTACCGCTACCGGCCGTGCAATTTCGTCGAGATCCTGCCGCGGCTCGACGAGCACCTGCGCCGGCCAAAGGCGCAGGGTGCGACGACGTAAGGTGTCGTCGTCATTCCGGGACGCACCGAAGGTGCGGACCCGGAATTCAGTCAAAAATTCAGTGCCTGTTTCTGGATCCCGGGTTGACGCGCTTTGCGCGTGCCCCGGAATGACGGAGAAATCTACGCAATCGTATGCACGACGCCGCCGTCGACGCGTAGCGCCGCGCCGGTGGTCGCCGAAGCCTGCGGCGAGGCGATGTAGACCACCATGTTCGCCACTTCATCGACGGTCGCCAGCCGCTTGATGATCGAGGTCGAACGGTGCGTCGCGATGAAATCCTTTTCGATCTTTTCCTGCGCGACGCCTTGCTCCTTCGCGATCTTGCCGAAGAAGTCGGACACGCCCTCGGAGCGCGTCGGGCCGGGCAGCACCGAGTTCACCGTCACGCCGGTGCCGGCGAGGCTCACGGCGAGCCCGCGCGAGACGGCGAGCTGCGCAGTCTTGGTCACGCCGTAGTGGACCATCTCGCCCGGAGTATTGAGCCCCGACTCGGAGGAGATGAAAATGATACGGCCCCAGTTCTTCTTGCGCATTCCGCCGACATAGGCGCGTGACAGGCGGATGCCGCTCATCACGTTGGTCTCGAAGTAGCGCTGCCAGTCTGCGTCCGGAATCTCCTCGAACGGCTTCGGCTCGAAGATGCCGAGATTGTTGACCAGGATGTCGGTCTGCGGCACCGCCTTGAGGAATTTCTCGACGCCCTCGGCCGAAGACAGATCACCGGCCACGGCGTCGACCTGAGCGCCGGGGACTTCGGCCTGCAGTTTCTCCTTCGCCTTCTTCACCGCTGCCTCGGTGCGGCCGTTGATGACGACGCGTGCGCCGGATTCGGCCAGGCCCTTGGCGATGGCGAAGCCGATGCCCAGCGTGGAGCCGGTCACGACGGCGTGCTTGTTGCTCAGATCGATTTTCATGGAGTGTTTGCTCGTAAGTGAGGGGTCGATGCGACCTAAGTGGAGAGCCGGGCGGAGGTATCCAAGAAAGGATTCAACGAAAGTTGAACAGCCGCGGGCGTTCGAATCTGCAAGTCCAGGTCCCAGAACTCGGCGACGACGTCCTGGCCCCAGCTATGGCGCGGCTCGCTCGATGTGAGGGTGAAGCCGGCCTTTTCGTAGACGTGGCGCGCCGCCGTCAGGATGCTGTGCGTCCAGAGCGTGATCTTCTTGTAGCCGGCGCGGCGCGCGAAGGCGACGCTTTCGTCCACCAGGCGCTGGCCCAACCCAAGGCCGCGCGCCTTCGGATCGACGATCAGCAGGCGGATGCGGGCGACCTCGTCCGAGTCCCGCACCAGCATGATCGAGCCGACGTTCTCGCCGTTCAATTCGGCGATCCAGCAGCGCTCGCGCTTGGGGTCGTTCTTGTTGGCGAAGTCGGCGACGATCTGGGCGCAGAGGCCTTCGAACGGCTCGCCCCACTGGTACTCCTGGGCATAAATCTCGGCGTGGCGGGAGACTATCCACCCGAAATCGCCGTAACGCGGCCCGCGCAGCAGAAGCTTGCCTTGCGCCGGCTTGCTGTCGGTCTCCCCGGCGAGCAGCGTCTGGATCGTGTCCATCGCGCCGATCAGGCGCGCCTGCTCCTCGGTCTTCAACTTGCCGAGCATCTCGTCAACATCGTCCTGCGAGCGTTGCTCGATCGGCTCGAAAGTCTTGCGCCCGCGCGCGGTCAAGGCGAGGTGGCTCTGGCGCGCGTCTTTCTCTGATATCTTGCGGCTGATCAGGCCGCGCTTCTCGAAATTGCGCAGCACGCGGCTCAAGTAGCCGGCGTCGAGGTCGAGCGCGCGCGCGATGTCGCTCGCGGTGGGCCCGTCGCTGTGCGCGATCTCGTACAGCACCCGCATCTCGCCGAGCGAGTAGGGGCTGTCGAGATAGGTTTTGCGCAGCACGCCAATCTGGCGCGTGTAGAAGCGGTTGAAGCGGCGCACGGCGGCGACGCGCTGGCGGGTCCGGGCGAGATTATTCATGGCCCAACCATCGTCGCCCAACTAGTTGACAAAATCAAATATTGGGACGTGCGATGGCTGAAGCCGCGCAGGGGGATAATCAGGGCGCGACGCGCGCGCCGATCGGCAGCATGGTCAGGCGCCGGCGACCGATCTTGCGCAACAGCGCCGCCTCGGGCTCGGCTTCGTTGCCGTGGCCGCCGAGCCGGTCGTAAAAGCGCCTCGCGATCAGCAGTCCCTGCTCGGGGCGGGCGCCGCCGCCCAGCGCGACGCGTAGCAGCGACAGCACTTCCGCCCAGGCGGGGCGCAAAGCATCGGCCGCGCTCGACGGACGAAAGACCGCGGCGCGGCTTGCGCCATCCAACAGGTCGCTTGCACCCATGAAGTTGTCGACGGCGGTGACCCAACCCTGCTCCGGCACGGTTCCGGCCCGCAGGAACAGCAGCCACGGCGTGCGCGTGCTCAAGGCTGCCGCCTTCAGCCGCGCGCCCAGCGGATCGCCCGAACTGACGAAGCGGCAGCCGGCGATGTCGGCCACTTCCGCGGTGGCATCGCCCGAGCCGGCGTCGGCCACGACCACCTCGCTGAGCAGCCCGGCGGTTGCGCCCGGCACCAACGCGGCGAGCGTCGGCACCAAGGTCCGCTCCGATTCGTAGGTGGCAATGATGGCGCTGAGCATGGAACCACAACTGTGTAGGAGGGGTTGCAACCATATCATGTGCGGCTTGTCGATCCGCGCCACGAGATAAAGCCTGCGGATACTTAATTCTCGGGGTCAAAAAATGTTCTTGTTATGTTCACGTCCGATCATTAGGTTGCGGCCATGGCTCGACGAAACGCAGCCCAGAAACGCCCGCCGGTGAAGGAGCTGCCCTCCGCGCCGGTGGGCGTGCATGCGCCGCCCGGCGCCGATGACCCGGCGAATCCTTTCGACGAGGTCAGCGAGATGCTTGGCGTCGTCGTCGATCATGAGCGGCGGCGAGGGCGCGGCGCGCAGAGCAACGCCTCGGGACGTTACGAGCCGCTGGCGCGGGTTGCTTTCGACGACGGCTGGCAATCGCTCGACGAACTCCCGCCGTTCAAGACCACGGTGCAGACCGACGCCACCCGCAAGATCATCACCCGCAACGAGTCGCCGGACATCGGCTTCGACCGTTCGATCAATCCCTATCGCGGCTGCGAGCATGGCTGCGTCTACTGCTTCGCGCGGCCGACGCATGCCTATCTCGGCCTCTCGCCCGGGCTCGACTTCGAATCCAAGCTGTTCATGAAGCCGGAGGCGGCCGAACTGCTCGAACGCGAACTGTCGTCGCCGAGCTATCAGCCGAAGGTCATCGCCATCGGCACCAATACCGACCCCTATCAGCCGATCGAGCGGCGCTATCAGATCATGCGCCGCATCCTCGAGGTGCTCGACAAGGTCGGACATCCGGTCGGCATCGTCACCAAGTCGGCGCTGGTGCTGCGCGACATCGACATCCTCGCCCGCATGGCCGAGCGCAAGCTCGCCAAGGTCGCGCTGTCGGTGACCACGCTCGATCCCGAACTCGCGCGCAAGATGGAGCCGCGCGCGGCGACGCCCATGAGGCGGCTGGAGACGCTGCGCCGGCTGTCGCAGGCCGGCATTCCGACCACGGTGATGGTCGCGCCTGTGATCCCCGCGCTCAACGACACTGAGATTGAACGCATCCTTGATGCCGCGCACGCTGCCGGCGTGAGGGAAGCGGGCTATGTGCTGCTGCGCCTGCCGCTGGAGGTGCGTGATCTTTTCCGCGAATGGCTGATGGCGAATTATCCGGATCGCTATCGCCACGTCTTCAAGCTCGTGCGCGACATGCGCGGCGGCAAGGATTACGACTCGACCTGGGGCACGCGCATGAAGGGCACCGGCCCTTACGCCTGGATGATCGGCCGCCGCTTCGAGATGGCCTGCGAGAAGATCGGGCTGAATACGGCGAAGTCTTCGCTCAGCGTCCAGCACTTCCGCGCGCCCAAGCCTGGCTCGGAACAGTTGAGTTTGTTCTGATGAGTGAAGCGCAGCCGTTGATTTCGCTGATCACGCTCGGCGTGACGGATTTGGCCCGCAGCATTGCGTTCTATGAAACGCTTGGTTTCCCGCGCAAAGCGAAGAGCGCCGAGGGAGTGGGCTTCTTTCAGGCTGGCGCTTGCGTGCTGTCGGTGTGGCCGGTCGAGGAACTGGCCAAGGATGCGCAAGCCGGGCAGGGCGTGGTGGCGGGTTTCCGCGGCACGGCGCTGGCGTGGAACTGCCGCTCCGAGGCGGAGGTCGATGCGGTAATCGATCGTGCCTGGCGCGCCGGCGCCATGCTCCCGAAGGTAGCGGCAAAGACGGCGTGGGGCGGTTATGCCGGATATTTCTCCGACCCCGACGGCCATCTGTGGGAGGTCGCGCATAATCCGGGCTTCCCATTGACGGCGGATGGCCGGCTGACGCTGCCGGACTGATAATCATCCCCATTTTCCACACTGCCATCATATCGCCGTTTGACAGTATGGGGCCGATGCGGCCAATCCTGAAGGCATGGCCCGCAAGCCCAAAAATGAGTCGCCCGCAGCGGCGCTGCCGTTGAAGGAACCCGCGCTGCGCCCGACCTTCCGGCGCGAGCGGCGCTGGCTCGTGCGCGGCATCTGGCCGATCGCCGGCTGCGACGAGGCGGGCAGGGGACCGCTCGCCGGCCCCGTGGTCGCCGCCGCGGTGATCCTCGATCCCGATCGCATTCCGCGCGGCCTCAACGATTCGAAAAAGCTCGACGCCGCCGCGCGCGAGAAGCTCTACGGAAAAATCTGCGCGACAGCGCAAGTCGCCGTCGCCTTCGGCGCGGTCGAGCGCATCGACCGCGACAACATCCTGCGCGCCTCGCTCTGGGCGCTCGCCCGTGCGGTGAAGGCGCTGCCGGTCCGGCCCAAGCTCGTCTATGTCGACGGCAACATGAAAATCGACTGCGGCTGCGACTGCGAAGCGGTGGTGTCGGGCGATGCGCTGGTCCTGTCGGTGGCGGCAGCCTCGATCATCGCCAAGGTCACGCGCGACCGGCTGATGATGCAGCTCGGCATCGCCCATCCCGGCTACGGCTTCGAGCGCCACATGGGGTACAGCGTGCCCGAGCATTTTGCCGCCCTGGCCAAGCTCGGCCCGACGATCCATCCCCGCCGGTCGTGCGCGCCTGTCGCCGCGAAGCTTGCCGCGCTCGCCGGCGTTTCCGACGAGGTCGTGGCCGAGTTGTTGCCTCTTTAGCCGGCCTTCTCTATCCATGGTCCTCGCGCGTCGCTCTTTATCCCTCCCCGCTTGCGGGGAGGGTGGCGAGCGAAGCGAGCCGGGTGGGGCGTTTCAATGCGTTGGTGATCCCACCCCGGCGCGCAATGCGCGCCGACCCTCCCCTTTCAGGGGAGGGATTAAGAGAAGTGAGTCATCACCCGCCCGGGCCAATGCATTACGTCTCCCTGCTCATTGAATTCCTGCGCGGTCGCCCGGCGGTGGTGTTCTGGACCGTCGCGCTGACGCAAGCCGTGCTTTGGACGCTCGTTCCGGCACTCTTTTACAGCGCGCCTCCTGGTGAGGTCCCATTACTGCTCGCCGTCGGCCATGAATTCATGCTGGGCAGCTATCTCGGCCCGCCGCTCGCCTTCTGGCTGGGCGAGATCGCCTTCCGCATCGCCGGCACGTTCGGGCTCTACGCGCTGTCGCAGGCCTGCATCGTCGTCGCCTATTGGGCGGTGTTCACGCTCGGCCGCCGCATCGTCGGCACGCGCCACGCAGTGCTGGCCGTACTGCTGATGGTCGGCATCTCGGCTTTCACGGTGCCGACGCCGAATTTCGGCCCGGCGATCCTGGCCGCGCCGCTCTGGGCGCTGGCGCTGCTTTTTTACTGGCGCGCGGTCGGCGACGGCGAGCGTGGCAACTGGTTCCTGCTCGGTATCGATCTCGGCCTGCTGCTGCTCGCGAACTATGCCGGGCTGATCCTGGTCGCGCTGCTCATCCTTTTTACGCTCGTGACGCCGGCCGGCCGGCGCGCGTTGCTTCATCCCGAACCCTGGCTCGCAGGGGTGCTCCTCGCCATCGTGATCTTGCCGCATGCGGCGTGGCTATGGATGGAGCGCGACCTCGTTCTCTCTGGCTTGAACGACAGCATCGTGGTCGCCGGCCGGCTGTCCGCCGGGGCGTGGCTTGCACTGACGCTGGTGCTCACGCATCTCGGTCTCGCGCTGCTTGTCTTCCTGGCGAGCGGATGGCCGCGCAAGCGGCGCGACCGCGCGCCCGAGATCGACCGCAACGGCGTTGCGCCCTTTGCGCGCGTCTATGTCTTCGTCTTTGCGCTGGCGCCGGCCTTGGTCGCCATCGCAATTGCCTTCGCCACCGATCGGCTCGGGCCGCTCGATCGCATCACGCCGCTGGTCGTGCTCTCCGGCCTTGCCGCGGTCGTCGCCGGCAGCGACAAGGCGCTGCTCTATCGCGAGCGCTTGGTGTCGTACGCCTGGCTCGGCCTGTTGATCGCGCCGCCGGTGATGGTCGTGCTCGGGCTCGCGTTCCTGCCGTGGACGTTCAAGACCGAACTCGCCATCGCGCAGCCCGCGAATGCCGAGGGCAGATTTTTCGCCGAGAATTTCCAGCGCCGCACCGGCAAGCCGCTCGAATACGTCACCGGTGACATGCGCGTCGCGCCGCTGGTCGCGCTCGGCGCGCCGAGCCGGCCGCATGTCTATTTCAACTGGGCGCCGGAGCGCAGTCCCTGGGTGAATGCCGCCGATCTACGTACGCACGGCGGCCTGTTGCTGTGGCCCTTGGCCGACAATGCCGGCGCGCCGCCGACGCTCTTGAAGTCCGAATTCCCCGAGTTGGTGCCGGAAGTGCCGCGCTCGTTCCCAAGGCCCGTGCAGGGCTTCCTCCCGCTCATCCGCATGGGCTGGGCTGTGCTGCGGCCGCAACCCTAACCGTCATTCCGGGGCGCGAGCGTAGCTCGCGAACCCGGAATCCAGACACGCATTCCCTCGTATCTGGATTCCGGATCGCCGCAAGCGCGGCGTCCGGAATGACGAGGCTCTCAATGATACCCCTCGCCCTCGGCGATTTTGCCGCGGAACAGCCAGTACACAAGAATGATGTAGCCGAGGATCATCGGCAGCAAAATCAAAGTGCCGAGCAGCATGAAGATCTGGCTCGCCGGCGCCGCGGCGGTGTCCCAGATCGTGAGCGATGGCGGCACCAGATAAGGGAAGTTCGAGATCACCAGCCCGGCATAGCCGAGCAGGAAGAGCACGATCGTGGCGAGGAACGGCGGTCCGTCACGCCCCTCGTCGAGCCAGCGCCAAAGAAGATAGGCGGTGAGCGCGGTGATCGACGGCACCGGCCACAGGAAATAGAAATTCGGCAGCGAGAACCAGCGCTCCGCGATGCGCGGCTGGATCAGCGGCGTCCACAGGCTGACCGCCGCCATGAACACGAGCACGAGAACGAGGAAAATCTTGGCCTGCGTGCGCGCGCGGCGGGCCACCGGCCCTTCCGTCTTCATCACCAGCCAGGTCGCGCCGAGCAGGCCATAGCCGCAGATCAACCCAAGCCCGCACAGCAAAGAGAACGGCGTGGCCCAGTCGAACGGGCCGCCGCTGTACTGGCCGTTGCTCACCGGAATGCCTTCGATCATCCGACCGAGGATCACGCCTTGCGCGAAGGCCGCGAGCGTCGAGCCGGCGGTGAAGGCGACACTCCACAAAGTCTTGCTGTGCGAGACGACGCGAAACTCGAACGCGACGCCGCGAAACACCAGCGCCAGCAGCATCACGATCACCGGCAGATAGAGCGCCGGCATGATCACGGCATAGGCGCGGGGAAACACCACGAACAGGCCGACGCCGCCGAGCACGAGCCATGTCTCGTTGCCGTCCCAGAACGGCGCAATCGAGCGCATCATCTGGTCGCGCTCGCGCTCGCTGCCGGCGAACGGAAACACGATCCCGGTGCCGAGATCGAATCCGTCGAACACCACATACATGGCGACGGCGATGCCGATGATGCCGGCCCAGATCAGAGGAAGATACCATTCCATCTGCGTGCCCCGCTTGTCAGGTTTCGCGGAAGACTTCCTTGCCAGGTTCTTGGGCGGCTGCCAGCGGACTGCCGGAGAAGCGCCCTGGTTCTGCCTCGGCTTCCGGTCCGCCGGGTCCATGAGCGATCAGGCGGTTGATGTAGTAAATGCCGAACCAGAACACGATGCCGTAGGTGATGACGAACAGCGCCAGCGTCCCGGCGATAGTCGCGCCCGGCACTGGCGAGATCGCATCGGCCGTTCGCATGACACCATGTATGATCCAGGGCTGGCGGCCGGTCTCGGTCGTCACCCAGCCCGCAATCACGGCGACGAAGCCGACCCACCAGGCATTCGCCATGATGCGCAGGAACCAGCGCGTCTCGAACAGTCTGCCGCGCCACCACAGGAAGGCGCCGAACAGCGCCGCCGCGATCATCAATAGGCCGAGCCCCACCATGATGCGGAAGGCGAAGAACACCGGCACCACCGGCGGCCGGTCGGCCGGCGGCACGCTCTTCAATCCGGGAAACAAGCCGTCCCATGAGTGTGTGAGCACAAGCGACGAGCCGTGCGGGATCGAGATCGAATAGCGGTTGGTTTCGGCTTTTTCATCCGGCCACGCGAAGATCTCGAAGTCGCCGGGCTGGCTTCCGTCCCAATGTCCTTCCATGGCCGCGATCTTGATCGGCTGGTGCTTCAGCGTATTCAGCCCGTGCTGATCTCCGATGAACAGCTGTAGCGGTGCGAGGATCGCGGTGAGGCCGATCGCCATGCGCAGCATGGTGCGGCCTTCCTCGACATAGCGGCCGGCGACCAGATAGCGCGCGCCGACCGCGAACACCACGAAGCCGGTGGTGAGGTAGGCGGCGTTGAGCATATGCGCGAAGCGATAGGGGAAGCTTGGATTGAAGATCACATAAAGCCAGTCGACCGGGTAGGCGATGCCGTCGCGCATTTCGTGCCCGGTCGGCGTCTGCATCCAGCTGTTCGCCGCCAGGATCCAGAACGCTGACAGCGCCGTGCCAATCGCGACCACGCCGCCCGAGAGCACATAGAGCCACGGCGGGACACGATTGAAGCCGAACAGCAGAATGCCGAGGAAGGTCGCCTCGAGGAAGAACGCCATCAGCACTTCATAACCAAGCAGCGGGCCGATGACGTTGCCGGCGACGACCGAGAAGCGGCTCCAGTTGGTGCCGAACTGATAAGACAGCACGATGCCGGACACGACGCCCATGGCGAAGGACACGGCGAAAATCTTGGTCCAGAATCGCATCAGCCGGTGGAAGCGCTCTTCGCCGGTGCGCAGCCAGACCACGCCGAGCGTGGCGATATAGGCCGATAGCCCGATCGTGAAGCTCGGGAAGATGATGTGGAAGATGATCGTAAATGCGAATTGCAAACGGGCGAGCAAGACAGGATCAAAATCCATAACAAGCTCCGACCATATCCCCCGATGGACTAACTATAGTCCGGCCGGTAAGCCGCGGCGAGACGTTCGGGTTCCATTACCGGGCGGCTTCTTGCCACGGTAAATACATCCGGGCGGATCGCCGGCTATCTCAATGGACGCTTTGCGAAGGATCACATCATGAGCCTGTTTTCGTCGTGGCAGACCTGGGCGCTCCTGTCGGCGGTATTCGCCGCGCTGACGGCGATCTTCGCCAAGGTCGGCGTGGAGAACGTCAATTCCGATCTGGCCACCTTCATTCGCACCATTGTCGTCCTCCTCGCGCTTGGCTGCCTGCTCGCCGCGACCGGCCAATTCCAGGCGCCGGGCACGATCTCCTCGCGCACCTATTTGTTTCTGGTGTTGTCGGGGCTCGGCACCGGCGCGTCGTGGCTTTGTTATTTCCGCGCGCTCAAGTTAGGCGAAGCATCCAAGGTCGCGCCGATCGACAAGCTGTCGGTGGTGCTGGTCGCCGTGTTCGGCGTGATGTTTCTCGGCGAGCGCTTGAGCACGCCCAATTGGCTCGGCGTCGCGCTGATCGCGGTGGGGGCGATTCTGGTGGCGTATCGGTAGGTCGCGTATCCCGGGCGCAGCGCAGCATGAGCGTAAGCGAATGGTGTGCTGCAGACCCGGGATCGTCACAAATTCGGAGTCTGTTACGGCCCCGGCTCTGCGGTGCATCGCTTCGCTTGTGCTCGTGCTGCACCGACCCGATCGCTAGCTCCCCAGCGCCTTCTTGATCGCCAGGAAATCGCGCCAGGCGAAACGCTTCTGCAACGGGCTGCGCAGCAGGAAGGCCGGATGGAACGTCGAGATGGCGCGGATCTCGCGCGTGCCGGTGTTGAAGGTGAACCAGCGCCCGCGCGTCTTGGTGATGCCGTCCTTCGTGCCGAGCAGCGTCTGCGCCGAGGGTCCGCCGAGGCAGACCAGGATGTCAGGGTTGGCGAGCTCGATCTGGCGCAGCACGAACGGCAGGCAGATCTGCGACTCCTGCGGCGTCGGCGTGCGGTTGCCGGGCGGACGCCAGGGCACAATATTGGCGATGTAGACCTGTGTGCGGTCGAGCCCGATCGCCGCCAGCATGCGGTCGAGCAGCTTGCCCGAGCGGCCGACGAAGGGCAGGCCCTCGATGGCCTCGTCGCGGCCGGGCGCTTCGCCGACCAGCATCACGCGCGATTGCGGATTGCCGTCGGCGAATACGAGTTGCGTCGCCGTCGCCTTCAGTGCGCAGCCGCCGAATGTCTCTAGAATGGCGCGCAGCTCCTCGAGC
>DATDMA010000127.1:0-5293 GCA_036519015.1 Pseudolabrys sp.
GCGCGATCCTTCGCATGCTCGCGTCGCGCGGCGGTGACCTTGGCGCGGATCGCCGCGCGCACCGCCATGAACAGCGGCAACGCGGCCAAGGCGTCGAGGTTCTCGTCGCGGCGCGCGTCGATGAGATAGCGGTTAAGCACGATGTTGCCGGCCTGGGTCAGCTTGCGTTCGATGAGGTCCATCAAGAGAAAGGCAAGATCGTAGAGCACATCGCTGGTGGCAATGCGCTCGTCGAACTCGATGGCGTCGAACAGCGTCGGCTGGCCGTCGATCGAGACAATATTGCCGAGATGCAGGTCGCCATGGCATCGGCGCACGAAACCATCGTGCTGGCGCTGCGCAAGCAGCGGGCGCATGCTCGCGAGAGCCTTGCTGGTGGCTTCGGTCAAAGTGGTCACGGCGTCGCCTGGAAACAGCTCCGGCACGTCGCGCAACTCAGCGTCGTTCTGCGCGACGATGTCCTCCAGCGCCGCGGCGAAGTCGAAGTCTTTGACCACCGGCACCTGCACGTGCGCCTTGGCGACCGCGCGCCCGAGCGCATCGGCAAGCTTGGTATCGATGCGCCCGGCCTCGGCGAGCTGGTCGAGCGTCTGCGTCTCGTCGAAGCGGCCCATCTCGACCGCCCACTCCACCGGTTCGCCTTTGCCGTCGATGGCGAGCCGCCCATCGGTCTCGCGCGTGATGGGCAGCACGCGCTTGTAGATCTGCGGTGCGAACGGATGGTTGACCGCAAGCTCGGCCTCGCAGGCGGCCTTGCGCTTCTCCAAGGTGGAGTAGTCGAGAAAGGGAAAGCGCACCGCGCGCTTGACCTTCAGCGCGCGCTCGCCCGCCAAGAACACGGACGCCGCATGCGTGTCGATGCGCGCGACCTGCGCGCCGCCATGGGTCTCAGGCGCGGCGAGGAATTCGAACACCGCCTGCTGCGGCGTATCGTCCTGGCGCATCGCGTCATGTCCTTGTCATTTCGGCGGAATGTTAACGTTGTGACGCACGATTTGGACCCGCTCCAGATCAATACCACCACCGCGGCCCGTGCATTCCGCCCGGGCGAATATGTGTCAATTCCCAAGAGTGATGGCGAATGCGCACTTATCAGGCTGCTATGGTCACACCGGCGGTCTGAATTTACCATATGGTAATGGAGGCGGACTGAACCGCAGGCCCCCCATCGTTGTTGAGAGGTGGGGCCGCCAGCCGGGATCACATCAACATGCGCGCATTGACCGTCCAGCCGGGCCTTGCCGATTCCATTACATTGGAGGATGTGCCGCCGCCGCCGCAAAGCGACGGCGCCGTGCTGGTGCGCGCACTGGCGCTCGGCATCTGCGGCACCGACCGTGAAATCGTGTCCGGCGCGTATGGCGAAGCCCCGCCCGGCGCGCAGCGCTTGATCCTTGGCCACGAATCCCTGGGGCGCGTCGAGGAGGCGCCGGAGGGCTGCGGCTTCGCGCAAGGCGATCTGGTCGCCGGCATCGTGCGCAGGCCAGACCCGGTGCCGTGCCCGGCCTGCGCCGTGGACGAATGGGACATGTGCCGAAACGGCCAATACACCGAGCGCGGCATCAAGCAGCGTAACGGCTATGGTGCCGAGCAATTCCGCATCGAGCCCGATTTCCTGATCCACATCGATCCCGCGCTCGACATGCTCGGCGTGCTGCTGGAGCCGACAAGCGTCGTCGCCAAGGCCTGGGAGCAGGTGATGCGCGTCGGCAGCCGCAGTGCGGAGTGGAAGCCGCGCGTGGCGCTCATCACTGGCGCCGGTCCGGTCGGCCTGCTGGCTGCGCTGATCGCAGTTCAGCAGGGGTTCGAGGTGCATGTGTTCGACCGCCACGACGTAGGACCGAAGCCCGCGCTCGTGCGCGCGCTGGGCGCGACCTATCATACTGAGTTGGGCACGCTCTGCCCCGACGTGGTGATCGAATGCACCGGCGCTGGCGCGGTGATCGTCGATGTGCTCGGCCGCACGACGCCAGACGGCATCGTCTGCCTTGCCGGCGTTTCATCCGGCGGACGTGAACTGCCTCTCGATATCGGCGGTCTCAATCGCACCTTGGTGCTGGAGAACCACGTCGTGTTCGGCTCGGTGAACGCCAACCGCCGGCACTATCGCGCCGCCGCCGACGCCTTGGCGAAGGCCGACAAGACCTGGCTCGCCGGGCTGATCACCCGCCGCGTGCCGCTGTCGCGCTGGCGCGAGGCGCTGGAGCAGCGGGCCGGCGACATCAAAGTCGTGCTCGATTTCACTGTTTGACCCGCGAGGCATGATGGCATCCCGCATCGAAGACTATGCGATGATCGGCGACCTTGGCACCGCCGCGCTCGTATCGCGCGACGGCTCGATCGACTGGCTGTGCTGGCCGCGTTTCGATTCCGATTCCTGCTTCACCGCGCTGCTGGGCGATCCCGAGCATGGCCGCTGGCGCATCGCGCCCAAGGACGAGAACGTGCGCATCACGCGCCGCTATCGCCCCAGCACGCTGATCCTGGAGACGCGCTTCGAGACCGACGAGGGCGCGGCGACCGTCATCGACTTCATGCCGCCGCGTGAGATCAACTCGCATCTCATCCGCATGATCGTCGGCGAACGTGGACAGGTGGACTTCCGTAGCGAGTTGATCCTGCGCTTCGGCTATGGCGCCAACGTGCCCTGGGTGACGCGCATGGATGAGGTGACGGTGCGCGCCATCGCCGGCCCCGACATGGCGGTGCTGCGAACGTCCGCCCGCATGCGAGGGGAGAATTTCAAGACGGTCGGCGCCTGCACGGTCTCTGCCGGGGAGACGGTGCCGTTCGTGCTCTCTTATGCGCCCTCGCACGAGCCTTTGCCGGAGCCGGTCGATGCAGCCGAGCGCTTGCGCGAGACGGAAAAATACTGGACCGCCTGGGCTGGACAGAACCAGATCGATTGTCCGTGGAACGAGGCTGTCTGCCGCTCGCTCATCACGCTCAAGGCGCTCACTTATGCGCCGACCGGCGGCATGGCGGCGGCGCCGACGACCTCGCTGCCCGAATGCATCGGCGGCGAGCGCAATTGGGACTATCGGTTCTGCTGGCTGCGCGACGCGACGCTGACGCTGCTGTCGCTGATGAACGCCGGCTATTACGAAGAAGCGTACATGTGGCGCGAGTGGCTTCTGCGCGCCGCCGCGGGCAGCCCGCAGCAGGTGCAGATCATGTACGGCATCCGCGGCGAGCGGCGGCTGACCGAATGGCTGGTGCCCTGGCTGCCAGGCTATGCCAAGTCACAGCCGGTGCGCATCGGCAATGCCGCGCATAACCAGCTTCAGCTCGACATCTTCGGCGAAGTGGCGGACGCACTGCACCAGGCGCGGCGCGGCGGCCTCGGCAATTACGAAGCGGGCTGGGACCTGCAACGCGAATTCCTCGTGCATCTCGAAGAGATCTGGCCTGAGCGCGACGAGGGGATTTGGGAAACCCGCGATGGCCGCGAACATTTCACCTATTCGAAGGCCATGGCCTGGGTCGCCTTCGACCGCACCATCAAGAGCGCCGAGACGTACCATCTGCCCGGTCCGATCGATCATTGGCGCGCGGTCCGCGACGAGATCCACCGGGACGTTTGCGAGCGCGGCTACGACGCCGACCTGGGCAGCTTCGTGCGCGCCTATGGCTCCAAGGAGCTCGACGCCAGCCTGCTGCTGCTGCCGGCGATCGGCTTCCTGCCGGCAGAGGATCCGCGCGTGCGCGGCACGATCGAGGCGATCGAGCGCACGCTGTTGGTCGATGGCTTGGTGCGGCGGTACGACACTGGCAAATCCGAAGACGGCTTGCCGCCGGGCGAGGGCGTGTTCCTCGCCTGCAGCTTCTGGCTCGCCGATGCCTATCTGATGCTCGGCCGCGGCTCCGACGCGGCCCGGCTGTTTGAGCGGCTTTTATCGCTGCGCAACGATGTCGGCCTGCTGAGCGAGGAATATGAGCCCGCCACCGGCCGTCTGGTCGGCAACTTCCCGCAGGCTTTTTCCCACCTCGCGTTGGTGAACACCGCCAGCAACCTTTCGCATGATCGCAAACCGGCCGAGCAGCGCTCGGAGCAACGCGCCGAGGACAATCCTGCCGTGCCGGCGAAGGCAAAGGCGGCCTATTGACCGGCCCGCGTCCCGCCGTGAAGAGTGCGCCCTTCGCCGCACCCGGCGGTCAATCCAAGGAGGAACGCGTGCTTCTCGATGTCCGGACTTACAAGACCCTGCCTGGACGTGTTCCGGCGCAGCTCGAGATTTACAAGAAATACGGCTATCCGGTGCAGCTCCGCTACATGGGCGAACCGCTTTGCTATGCGGTGGCGGAAAGCGGCGAGCTGAACACCTTCACGCATATCTGGGTCTATGCGAGCGCCGCCGACCGCGAGGAAAAGCGCGCGCGGATGATGAAAGACCCGGATTGGGCGGTCTATCTCGCCGAGAACGTGAAGGGCGGTCATCTCATCGCGCAGGAGACCTGCCTGATGACGCCGGTTGGCTTCGCGCCGCCGATCCCGATGCCGAAGATCATTCCGTAGGCCTCGTGTCCCGGGCGCAGCGCATCACGTCTTCGTGGTGCGCTGCTGACCCGGGACCCAGCTTTCTTTAACGAGCGAATAAGACGAGGCCTTCATGCGATCGAACGACGGCACGCGCAGCGGCGGCGAAATCCTCATCGACCAGCTCGCGATTCACGGCGTGCAGCATGCGTTCTGCGTGCCGGGCGAGAGCTACCTCGCCGCGCTCGACGCCTTCCACGACAGCGACATCAAGCTCACCGTCTGCCGGCACGAGAGCGCGGCGGCGATGGCCGCCGAGGCGATCGGCAAGGTGACCGGCAGGCCTGGCATCTGCTTCGTCACGCGCGGGCCCGGCGCCACCAATGCCTCGCCCGGCATCCATATCGCGCGGCAGGATTCAACGCCGATGATCCTGTTCGTCGGCCAGATCGGCCGCGAGATGCGCGACCGCGAGGCCTTCCAGGAGCTCGATTATCGCGCGGTGTTCGGCACAATGGCGAAATGGGCGACCGAGATCGACGATGCCGCGCGCATCCCGGAAATCGTGTCGCGCGCCTTCCACACCGCCTGCAATGGCCGGCCCGGCCCGGTGGTGATCGCGCTGCCGGAGGACATGCTCACCGACCGCGTCGCGGTGCCGGACGCCAAGCCCTTCGAGCCGATCGAGACCTGGCCGGGTCTCACCGACATGAGCAGGCTGCAGAAGATGCTGTGGGCGGCGAAGCGTCCGATCGCGCTCGTCGGTGGCAGCCGCTGGTCCGAGGCGGCCTGCGCCGCGCTGATGCGCTTCGCGGA
>DATDMA010000128.1:0-18281 GCA_036519015.1 Pseudolabrys sp.
GTCGGTTTTCCCGCGCTCAACGTGCCACTGCTCGAAAGTTCGGAAGGGCTACCCATCGGCGTCCAGTTGATCGGCGCGCCCGGCCGCGACGAACGCCTGTTGCGCACAGCGCGGGCGTTGATCGCTTCGTCGGGCGAGGCCGAGTAAGCCTCGCCCGAAGGCGGTCTTGACGGGGCCGCCGTCAGCCTGCATGTGCAGGACTTCCCAGGCGTTCGCTCTGACGTGCGCCGACGATCCGGAGCACATGCCGATGTCGTTTCGCCCGGCCCTTCGCCGTCTCATGTCCGTGTGCGCCATCGCCGCCGCGGCGCTGCTGCTTGCTCCCATTGCGGCGATTGCGGCCGGCGCATTCCCCTTCGACCAGGAAATGATGCTCGACGCGCCGCAGATGGGCCGCGTGAAGCGCATGCCGATGCTGATCGTCGAGCCGAACGGCAATGCCACGATCCAGCTCTGGTGCAAGGACATGAGCGGCCGCGTCGAGGTCTCCGACGATACGATCCGCATCCAGGCCGGGCCGCTGCCCGATGCGTTCCCGACGTTCATGACCGAGGGTCAGTGTTCGCCCGAGCGCATGCAGGCCGATGCCGATATGCTGGCCGAGCTGGTGCAGATGACGAGCTGGCAGCACGCGGGCGACCGGCTGGTGCTCACCGGGCCGACGACGTTGCGCTTCCTCGCGTCAAATCACTGAGCCGCCGCCGTCCGCCCGGGAAGCGGGCGGGCCAGCGCGGCTCGAGTACGTCCGCCTGCGGCTTCACGAACACTGCGATCACCTCCGGATGCGCCTGATGGATGGCGTGTTCGAGCTCGTCGATCGCACGCTCGATCTCCGGCGTGGTCAGCTTGTCGTTGAACTCGAGGCTGAGCGCCGCCACCACCTGGTCGGGCGCGAGATGCACCGTGAAGACGACCTGCGCCCGCTCGATGCCCGGAATGTGTCGCGCAATGGCAGCGATGGACTCGCGCAGCGCGGGGCTGGCCGGCTCGCCGATGAGCAGGCCTTTGCTCTCGCGCGCGAGCCCCAGCGCGGTGATGCCGAGCACGAGTGCGATCCCGATCGAGGCCGCGCCGTCGAGCTCCGGGATCGCCAGCTGCACCGAGGCGAAGGTGCCGATGAAGGCGATCAGCAGGCCCAGCAGCGCCGCGCTGTCCTCGAACAGCACGATGAAGGAGGGCGGGTCCTTGCTTCGCCGCACCGCTTCGTAATAGCCGAGCTCGCCTTTGGCCTTGCGGAATTCGCGCAGCGCGATGAACCAGGTCGCGCCCTCGAACAGCGCCGACGCGGCAAGCACGATGTAGTTCACCTTCGGATCGACGATCTCGTGCGGACGCAGGATGTGCTGCACGCCTTCGTAGAGGGCGACGCCGGCGCCGAGCGTGAACATCAAGAGCGCGACGATGAAGCTCCAGAAATACAGCTCGCGCCCGTGGCCGAGCGGATGCGCCGCGTCCGGCGGCCGGTCGGCGCGGCGTATGCCGTAGAGCAGGACAAGCTGGTTGCTGGTGTCGACCAACGAATGGATGGCTTCGCTCAGCATGGCCGAGGAGCCGGTCCACCACGCGGCGATGAATTTGGTGAGCGCGACCAGGAGATTGCCGGCGAACGCAGCATAGATAACGGTCTTCGTTCGTCCTGCGGCCATGCGCCGTCAACGCCCTAGCGGGGTTCCGGTTGCTCGTTCAAAAGCAAAAAGGCCGCCTCGCGGCGGCCTTTTCTTCGGTGTTTGTGCGTCCGAACCGGCGCGGGCTTAGAAGCCCATGCCGCCCATTCCGCCGCCTGGCGGCATGGGCGGCATCGGAGCGGCATCCTTCGGCAACTCGGCGACCATCGCCTCGGTGGTGATCAGCAGGCCGGCGACCGAGCCGGCATCCTGCAGCGCAGTGCGCACCACCTTGGCCGGATCGATGATGCCCTTGTCGACCATGTCGACATACTCTTCGTTCTGGGCATCGAAGCCGAAAGTCTCCGACTTCTCGTCCAGGATCTTGCCGACCACGATCGAGCCTTCCACGCCGGAATTCTCGGCGATCTGACGGATCGGGGCTTCCAGGGCCTTGAGCACGATATTGATGCCGGCCTGGACGTCCGGATTGTCGTTGGCGATGCGGCCGAGCGCCTTCTTGGCGCGCAGCAGAGTGACGCCGCCGCCCGGGACGATGCCTTCCTCGACCGCGGCGCGGGTGGCGTTGAGCGCGTCTTCGACGCGATCCTTCTTCTCCTTCACCTCGACCTCGGTGGCGCCGCCGACGCGGATCACCGCGACGCCGCCGGCGAGCTTCGCCAGACGCTCCTGCAGCTTCTCACGGTCGTAGTCCGAGGTGGTCTCCTCGATCTGCGCCTTGATCTGCCCCACGCGCGCTTCGATGTCGGCCTTCTTGCCGGCGCCGTTGACGATGGTGGTCTTTTCCTTCTCGATCAGCACCTTCTTCGCGCGGCCGAGCATGTTGAGGGTGACGTTCTCGAGCTTGATGCCGAGATCTTCCGAGATGAGCTGGCCGCCGGTGAGGATCGCGATGTCCTCGAGCATGGCCTTGCGGCGATCGCCGAAGCCCGGAGCCTTGACGGCCGCGACCTTCAGGCCGCCGCGCAGCTTGTTGACGACGAGCGTGGCGATAGCCTCGCCCTCGACGTCTTCCGCGATGATGATGAGCGGCTTGCCCGACTGCACCACCGCCTCGAGCACCGGCAGCATCGCCTGCAGGCCGGAGAGCTTCTTCTCGTGCAGGAGGATGTAGGCGTCCTCGAGCTCGGCCACCATCTTCTCGGCATTGGTGACGAAGTAGGGCGAGATGTAGCCGCGGTCGAACTGCATGCCCTCGACGATCTCGACCTCGGTCTCCATCGCCTTGGCTTCTTCGACGGTGATGACGCCTTCGTTGCCGACCTTCTGCATCGCCTGGGCGATCATCTTGCCGATGGTGGCGTCGCCGTTCGACGAGATGGTGCCGACCTGAGCGACTTCGGCCGACGAGCCGACCTTCTTGGCGCGCTTCTCGATATCCTTCACGACCGCCAGGACCGCGAGGTCGATGCCGCGCTTGAGGTCCATCGGGTTCATGCCGGCGGCAACCGACTTGGCGCCCTCGCGCACGATCGCCTGGGCGAGCACGGTGGCGGTGGTGGTGCCGTCGCCGGCGATGTCATTGGTCTTCGAGGCGACTTCGCGCACCATCTGTGCGCCCATGTTCTCGAACTTGTCTTCGAGCTCGATATCCTTGGCGACGGTGACGCCGTCCTTGGTGATGCGCGGTGCGCCGAACGACTTATCGAGCACGACGTTGCGGCCCTTGGGGCCGAGGGTCACCTTCACCGCATTGGCGAGGATGTCGACGCCGCGCAGCATGCGCTCGCGCGCATCGCCGGCAAATTTTACGTCCTTGGCAGCCATTTGGATTTACTCCGATGGGATTTTCGTTTGTCCTCATCCTGAGGAGCCCGCCAAAGGCGGGCATCTCGAAGGATGAGGACTGTGACTCGTTGCCCTCGTCCTTCGAGACGGCGCGCAATGCGCGCCTCCTCAGGACGAGGAGCGGCGTCAGGCGATCACGCCCATGATGTCGGACTCCTTCATGATCAGGAGATCCTGGCCGTCGATCTTGACCTCGGTGCCCGACCACTTGCCGAACAGCACGCGGTCGCCCTCCTTCACGTCGATCGGGGTCAGCTTGCCGGCCTCGTCGCGGCCACCCGGCCCGACGGCGACGACTTCGCCTTCCTGCGGCTTTTCCTTCACGGTATCGGGGATGATGATACCGCCCTTTGTCTTCTCTTCGGCATCGATGCGGCGCACGACCACACGGTCGTGCAGGGGACGGAACTTGGTTTTGGCCATGGCTTCCTCGTCGGCGCTACTGCGCGTCTCGTTTACCGGAAACTTTCGAGTGTTTAAGCCGTTAGCACTCATAAGCTGAGAGTGCCAAAAGGCTGCGGGGGAGATATTGCGTTAAGCTGGGGGTGTCAAGCTTGACTCGCGCGCCCGCCTGCCACCGAAGTCCCGCCGAAAGCCGTCAAACCGCGCTTGCGCTGCCCGCCATTGCCCCGCAAAGTCCCCCTCGCGTTCTCGGGAGTCCCAATGAACCTTTCGACCCTCCGCCTGCCGCCGCTGCTGGCGATCGCCGCGCTTGGCGCTTTTCTCGCCGGCTGCGCCACGACGCCGTCCTTGCAGCCCGAGGCGCCGCCGCCGTCGGTGACGCCGACGTTGCCGCCGGCCTTCCCGCCTCAGGACCTCGTCGGCCGCTGGGGCCTTGCCGCCTATCATCGGGAAGAAGACCGGGGCCGCACCGAGGCCGCCGCGGCGAGCCAGTGCCGCCAGCCTTACATCATCACGCTTGGGCCGACGGGCGGCGTAATGATGCACCTCGCCGACCAGGCGACGCCGACCGAGCTGCGCCTGAAGGGCGCGCCGGGCGGCAAGACCTTTATCGGACCGGCGGACGATCCGCCCGGCAGCGCACAAGACCGCGAGGTCGTGCAGTTCAACGGGCGCGTGCTTGCCCTGCGCTGGATCGATCCCGAGGTTCAGGGCCGCTACGGCACCATGGTCTATGTGCGCTGCGGACCCGAGGGCGCCAAGAAGCCGGCGGCCAAGCCGCGCCCGAAGGCTAGCGCCAAACCGGCGGCGGCGAAGCCCGCGGCGGCGGCAAAGCCTGTGCAGTAACCATCTGTCGGGCGCGGCGCGCATGAGCGCGCCCGCTCGGCCATGTTAGAGAGAAGGCTGCTTCGTCGAGGGCTGCCTTCTCATGACCGTTGCCCGCGATTTTTTCCGCGGCCCGTGGCGCGCGGTGCCGGTGCTCGGCGTCACCGAGATCCTCTCGTGGGGCTGCATCTTCTACACGCCGGTGCTGATCGTGCCGCTGATCGCGGCCGAACGCGGCTGGTCGATCGCCTTCACCATGGGCGGCTTCTCGGTCGGCCTCCTGACCGCGGGCCTGACCGCGCCTTATGTCGGCCGTTCGATCGACCGCTACGGCGGGCACGTGACCATGACGATCGGCTCGCTGATCGGCGCGCTCGGTCTTCTGCTCATCGTCCATGCCGATCATCCGATCGCGTACTACGCGGTATGGATGGTGCTCGGGCTGGCGATGGCGGCGACGCTGTACGATGCCGCCTTCGGAACGCTCGGCCGCATCTTCGGCGCCGCCGCGCGCCGGCCGATCACCGCGCTGACGCTGGCCGGCGGCTTCGCCTCGACCGCAAGCTGGCCGGCGACGCACGCGCTGATCGAGAGCGTCGGCTGGCGCGGCACTTACCTCGTCTATGCCGTGCTGCTCGCCGCGATCTGCGCGCCGCTGCATGCGCTGGCGCTGCCGCGCAGCCGCATTGAAGCCGATGTGCCGGCGCAGAGCGCGAGCAAAGCGCCGGCGAAAGTGTTGCCCTCGCACGGCCTGATATTCGCGCTCGTCGCATCGGCCTTCGCCGCTTACGCCTTCGTGCCGTCGGGATTGTCGGCGCATCTGCTGGCGATCTTCGCGCGCAGCGGCATCGATGCTGGCACGGCGGTGTGGATCGGTGCGCTGTTCGGACCCGCGCAGGTCGGCGCGCGGCTGATCGAATTCGCCTTCGGCCGCGACCTGCATCCGCTGTGGGTGGCGCGCGGCGCGCTCGCCGCCTTGCTGTGTGCGTTCGTGATGATTGCCGTGTTCGGCGTGTCGACGCCGGTGGCGGCGGCCTTCGTGGTGCTATTCGGGGGCGCCAACGGGCTGATCACCATCACGCGCGGCGCACTGCCGCTGGCGCTGTTCGGCGCGTCCGGTTATGGCCGCTTGATGGGCCGATTGGCTGGGCCGTTTCTGCTGGTGCAGTCGGCTGCGCCGCTGGTGATGGCCTTCGTGATCGAGCGCACGACGGATTCGATGGCGCTGGCGCTCGCGGCGCTGTTCGCCGCCGGCGCTCTCGTCTGCTTCCTGATAATTAAAAGGCCGAAGTGATCAGTCAAACATCGCGTCGATGTCGCGCTGACTCGCGTGGCCGGTGTCGCCGTCGAGCTTGGGCCCGTTGATGAGACCGTCGGAGGGCTTCGCGGCCTGAGCCCCCGGCGCAGCGCCTCCGTATTGCGCCATCATGGCCGCGAGCTGCTGCTCGATGCCGCCGAGCATGGCGATGACCTTGCCGATGCGCTGGCCGGCGAGGTCCTGGAAATTGCAGGCCTCGAACACCTGCACCACATAATCCTGGATGTCTAACGCCAGACCGCGCTCGTGCTCGTTCTTCAATGCGGCGGCGAGCGCCTTGGCGCTCTCATCGATCCCTTCCGCGGATTTCAGGATGCTGTGCGTCGCCTGCTCCATGCCGGCGATGGCGGCGCCGAGCTCGCCCGCCGCGCGCGTCATGCGGCGCTCCTTGCCGTCGCCAATCAGCGCGGCGAGCGCGCGCTTCTGCGCGGCGATCACATCTTGGATGCGCGCGAGCTCGCGCTTGAGCGCGGGGTCGTCGGCCACGTTGCGGCGTTCATGCGCAGCGGCCGCGCGAGGGCCCGCGAAGGTCTGCTCGATCCGGAATACTTTGCGCTCCACGCCACTCATCCCTGCTATCGGCGGTACGTTTTTAGCTCAACGGCCATTAACGTCGGGTTGCAGGTGCAGAGAAACCGCGCGTTTACCATGACGCCGCGCGCTTTACGCAAAATAAACGCTAATGCGACGTAACGCCTTTGCTTAAAGGTCAATACAGCCCAAGCGCGCCTCGGATTTACCAATCGGTTTCTGTTTCCCTCTGTAGTTCGTATCGGCGACGAATTCCGTTCAAGAGCCAAGCCGATGCAGCGTTCGATCCTCCTCGCGTCCACCATGCTTCTGTTCGCCGCGCCAGCGTCGGCGCAGCAGATGGCCTATGGACAGCCGTCGACGCCGCAAATGGTGATAGTCGCGCAGCCGCCGCAGATGCGATCGAACCTCGGCGGCGGTTTCATCGAGTATCTGTTCGGCGACCGCCCCTCGCAGCCGCAGTACGGGCGGCCGCCGCAATACGCCACCGCCGCGCAGCCGCATTACATCGCGCCGCCGCAGGCTTACCCCGACGAGGAGCAGGCGCCGCAGCCGGTCTACGCGAACCCCGGACCCGCGGTCGATCCGATGCTGGAGCAGCAGCGGCCCGACATCCGCATGGATCCGCGCTTCCTGAAGCAGGAGGTTGCGTACGAGACCAAGGAAGCGCCCGGCACCGTCGTGATCGATACGCCCAATCACTTCCTCTATCTGGTGGAGGGTGAGGGGAAGGCGCTGCGCTACGGCATCGGCGTCGGCCGGCCCGGCTTCGCCTGGGCGGGCGTGCACATGGTGTCGGCGAAGAAGGAATGGCCGGACTGGACACCGCCAAAGGAAATGATCGAGCGGCAGCCCTATCTGCCGCGTCACATGGAAGGCGGCCCGAACAATCCGCTCGGCGCGCGCGCTATGTATCTCGGCTCGACGCTCTACCGCATCCACGGCTCCAACGAGCCCTGGACGATCGGACACAACGTCTCGTCCGGCTGCATCCGCTTGCGTAACCCGGACGTCATCGACCTCTATGAGCGCGTGAAGGTCGGCGCCAAAGTCGTGGTGATGTGAGTTTCGTCATTCCGGGACGGCGCGTTTAGCGCCGGACCCGGAATCCAGACGCGAGCACAATATTTGTTTCTGGATTCCGGGTTCGCACGCTAATGCGTGCGCCCCGGAATGACCAGTTAGACGTCTTCGGTATCGCCGCCGAAGTCGCCGCCATCGTTGCCGGAGTCATCGCTGTTGTCGACGTAGTCGGTTTCCTCGACTTCGGTCACGTCATCGTTGTTGCCCAGGAAGCCGGCGGATTGCGGATTGTTCGCGCCGCCGACATCATTGAGCCCGGCCTCGCGCGAGAGGTCGCTGTTCGACGCGTTGCTGTCCCAGGGTGAGGCGGCGGCCTGCGAGCCGAAGGCGCTGCCGCCCTCGTGCTTGCCAAACAGACCGCCGATGGAATTGAACAGCATCGCGCCGCCGATCGCGCCGACGGCCGATGCCGCGGCGGTGCCGAGGAACGAGCCGCCTTGCGACGGCGCCGCGCCAAAGGGCGAAGGCCCGGGCGCCGCTCCATAGCCAGGCGCTGCGCCATAACCGGCGGCTGCGGCACCGTAGCCGGGTGCGGCACCGGCGCCGGGCGCACCGGCACCGGGCATGGCGCCGCCGGCGTTCCAGCGCGGATCCGGTCCGCCCGATTGCGCCTGCTGCGGCCGCACGCTCGGGACTGAGCCGCCGCTACGGCCGCCGAGCGCGCTGCGCATTGTGTCGAGGAAGCTGCCGCCGGCCTGGCGCGGCTGTTCGTCTTCGCCGCTCAATTCGCGGATGCGTGCATCGGCGCGCTTGAGCGCCTCGTCCTGCACCAGCACGGTCTGCACCAGCGCGTAGATCGCGTGCGGCGCGCGCTCGAGGCCGTCGCGGATGGCGCGCTCGGCATCGGGATCGCGCGGTGCACTCTCCAACCGCGAGAGACGGTCGAACAGGTCGTCAATCAGTTGGCGTTCTTGAGGGGTCATGGCGTCCTCCCGTGAAGTCCTTGCCGCGCATGGTCATGCGCACTGCTGCCAGTATCTAGGCAGCGCTGCCTGCTTCGCCAGTAGGCTGCGCCAATGCGGCGCCGTACTCGGCGAGCACGCGCGGGAAGGCATCGGAACTAAAAAAGGCAAATTCGTGCTCGCGCAGGCGGGTGAGCGAATCGAGCCTTTCTAGCTCGGCATCGACGAAGCCCGGATGACACATGATCAATCCACCGTCCGGCAGACCTTTCAGGAACCGGGGGAATATGCGGGCGAACCGGGCCTGGTCGGTAAACGCATAAGCGCCGGCGAAGGCCGGGTTCGTCGCAAGTCCATGGCGCGCCGCCTGGCTCTTGAAGCCGAGGCTCAGCACGTCGAGCACCAGCGACTTGCGGTCGTGCAGACGCCGCCCCGCACCCGCCCGGCCACATTGCCGCACCCAGGCATTGGGCGCGATCTCGCTGACCACCTTCAGGAAAGCGTTCCGCACCTGCGGCAATAGATGCACGTGCTGATGGCCATCGACAAAATCGGGCGGCTGGCCGAAGGCCGCGAGGAACGCCTGCAACTGCGTGGCGATCTCGATCACCAGCGGTTCCACCTCGAGCCGGCGCGTCATCGCCAGCCGCATCATCTCGTTGATCGGCAGGAACGCGCCGTCGCGCAACGGCGCGCAACCATCGCTCAGCGGCTTAAACGGCGCGGTGAGCGTCACGTGAAGGCCGAGCGCGGCGCGCGTCTCGCCCGCGTTGAGCATCTGCAGCGCATCGACCTCGTCGGCGCCTAGATGCGGCGCGGCGGTCATCACCGATGTCGCGTTGAGGCGCCCGCGCAGGATCAATTCGCGGATCGCGTTATTGATGCCCGGCGCCATGCCGTAGTCGTCGGCGCAGAGCCAGATCTGGCGCGGCGCGGGCACGCCCTTACTCTGCCGCGTGCGAAGCAGCCGGCTGCGTCGTCGGCGTTTCGTCGGCCTGCTTTACGCTATGCTCGGCGACGAAATAGACCGGCCGCGCTTTGATCTCCGACAGCAGCTTGCCGATATATTCGCCGAGGATGCCGATCATCAGAAGCTGCACGCCGCCGATCACCATGATGCTGACGACTAGCGAGGGATAGCCGGGCACGTCCTGGCCGAACAAAAGGGTCTGCAGCAGGATCCAGACGCCGAAGATCAGCGCGGTGGCCGCCAGCAATGCGCCGAGCAGGCTGGCGAGCCGCAGCGGCGCCACGGTAAACGAGGTGAGGCCTTCGATCGACAGGCCGATCAGCGTCCACACGTTCCATGTCGTCTTGCCGTGCTCGCGCACCGCCGGCTCGTAGTCGACGCGCGACTGACGGAAGCCGATCCAGCTCGACATGCCCTTGAAGAAGCGGTTGCGCTCCGGCATCTGCCGCAGCGCGTCGGCCGCGCGCGGGGACAGGAGGCGGAAGTCGCCGGCGTCCTCGGGGATCGGCTGGCGCTGGCCCCAGTTGATCAGCGCGTAGAACCAGCGCACGCCGAGGCGGCGCATATAGGGCTCACTCTCGCGATTGGCCTTCGCGGTGTAGACGACGTCGTAGCCATCATCGAGCCAGCGCGACACCAACGTCTCGATCAAGGTCGGCGGGTGCTGGCCGTCGCCGTCCATGAACAGCACGGCGCCGAGGCGGGCGTGGTCGAGGCCGGCGAGCAGGGCGGCCTCCTTGCCGAAATTGCGCGACAGCGTGACCACCTGGACGTCAAGCGGGAACGCTGGCAGCGACGTCGCCACCGCATGGGTGTCGTCATGGCTGCCGTCGTCCACATAGACGACCTCGAGCTTCAGGCCCCGCTTGGACTGCAGCAAGCGCGCCATTTCGGCGATGCGCTCGTGCAGGCGGGGCAGGCCCTTGGCCTCGTTAAATACGGGAACAACGATCGACAACCCCGGCGCGCTGCTTCCCGGCGTCGCGTGGGTGCCTGATCGGGTCGTTTTCGCGGCCATTTGACCTGTCGCTCTTGGTTTTCGCCCGGGTTCTATAGCGCACCGGACCGGCGCTGTCGCCTCCGGCCTATCGGGCGGCGACGCGACGTGCTAGCGCATGGCCCCGCTGGCGGAAACACCGACGAGATCATGCGCCGGCAAAAAGTTGTGAAGGACCGATGATTCCGGCGCCCCTCAAGTCCGTCTACGACCGTCTCACGGTGGCCTGGCACGAGCGCGCGGTCGCGCTCAAGGCCATCAGCTTTGCCTTCGTCGGCGTGATTAATACGGCGATCGATTTCAGCATTTTCTGGACCGCGGCGCAGGTGTTCATGTGGCCGCTCGTGCCGGCCAACGTGCTGTCCTGGCTGGTGGCGGTGAGCTTCTCCTACGCGATGAACTCGTTCACGACCTTCGGCCCGGAATCGGGACGCGTCCTGCGCTGGCGAGACTATTTTACCTTCGCCGCTTCCGGCGTCGCCGGCATGGTCTCGAGCACGGCGACGCTGTTCGTGCTGTCCTACGTGATGCCGCTCGTGGGCGCGAAGCTCGTCTCGATCGCGGTGAGCTTCGTGGTGAATTTTTCGCTCTCGCACTTCGTGGTGTTCAAGGCGAAGAAGCCGTGAGGCGTCATTCCGGGGCGACGCGAAACGCGGAGCGCGCAGGCGGACGAGCCCGGAATCCATAATTCTCAAGGCTGCGGCGTATGGATTCTGGGCCCGCTCGCGTCCCGGAATGACAGATCATTGTGTCATCCCGGGCGAGCGAAGCGAGACCCGGGATCCAGTCGCAACGGTCATCGGTTCATCTCAGCTCGTTTAAGCCCACAAACTGAGGCGGCCAAAAGAAAGGCCGCCCGAACAGTGTGAGGCTTGGTAGCTTTCGATCTCCTCCGGCCGATTTGTCGAGCTTGGAAAGTGTCGCCCATAAAAAAGAGCTGCTTGAGCAGCTCTTTTTGCTTCTACCGACAAGGACGCCACTCACCTTCGTCGTCCATATACTTCCCGGATGTCGAGTCGTAGTCCGCCCAGCGCTGCCGGCAATAATCAGCATCAGCGCTTGATACCACGGAGCCGGCTCTTGCCTGAGTACCGCTGGACCCGTCGTCGCTGGCCAGATCCATCGCACTGCCACCGCGGACGCCGCCGAGCCCCACGGCGAAGGCTGGGGTTGCAATTGGCAACGCGAGTGACAGGGCCGTCACCCCCACAATGCCAAGTTTCCACATTGCGTTTCTCGATAGAAAGGGGAGCAGGCGGCGGCCAAAGTGGGGCCGCCGCTCCGGCGTGGCAGCCGCACTGAAAGGTGTTCTGGTGATCATTGGATCCTCACTAAGCGTTGGTGACGATCCTGATGTCGTGGCAGTGGACCTCTATCTCCAATATATATTCAACGCGACATCCATATCGGGTGGATATACATGGAACTCCGGCATTTGCGCTATCTCGTGGCCGTCGCCGATCACGGCAGTTTCTCGCATGCCGCCGAACAGCTCGGCATCGCACAGCCGCCGCTCAGCCAACAGATCAAGCTCTTGGAGGAGGAGCTTGGCGTTCGTTTGTTTCAGCGCCTTCCGCGCGGCGTTCGCCCGACCGAAATCGGTGCCGCGCTCATTGATCAGGCTCGAGATATTCTCGCTCTTCAAACTCAGTTTGTTGCCGCGGCCGCCGGACTCGCGCGCGGTGAGCGCGGGCACGTGCGGGTCGGTGTAGCTGGTGCGGTGGCGCTCGCGCCGATTATTCCTGCCTCGATCCGCAGGTTCCGAGAGGCCCGTCCGCTCGTGACCGTTTCACTGGAGGAGATGCCTACGCCCGTTCTGTGCAAAGCGCTGCGAGATCGGACCCTGGATGTGGCTATCGTCCGTCCCCCCGTGCCGGACGGCCGCGGGCTTATAATCCAGCGCCTTTTCGAAGAACGGACATTAATTGCGCTGCCCAGCGGACACAGACTGGCAAACCGTAAAACGCTCAGTCTGAGTATGGTGACAGATGACCCGCTGATCATCTTTCCCCGCCATATCGGGCCAGGCTTTCACGATGCGATCCTCTCCGCGTGCCAGAGCGCCGGGTTCACACCGCGTATCGGCCAGGAGGCACCGCATATCGCGGCCATGGTGCCGATGGTCGCCGCTGGGTTTGGCGTCTCAATCGTCCCTCAATCGCTGGAGCAGATACATGCAAGCGGCGTGAGCTTCCATCAGATTGATGGAACAGCTCCTGTTGCAGAGCTTGCGATTGCCACACGATCGACCAGCCAAGTCCCGCTTGTCCGCGATTTCGTGTCGATGCTGCGTATGACATGCGCAATGCCTGAAAGGGAAAGCTCCAGTTCTGACTCGCAAGGGTAGCGGTATGTTCCCGCGCCACATCTTCTGAGATCAATTCACGGCCAAAGCGGCAATGTGGTCCGGAAGGGGTCAATTTGCGACCTAGGCGCCACCAGCAGCAAGTCCCGAGAGCCTACAGGGCCGCCTCGAGCTTCGCGTACAGCGGATTGTCGCGCGAGAAGACGTAGCGGGGTGCTTTTGTTCAAGTCTCCTTCATCTTACCGATCGTCGATGCGGGCACCGCGGAGAAATTGTTCGTCAGCAGATAGTTCGGGCTCGCTCGCACCCAGTTGTCGAGGTCGATTTCCTCGAACTTGCCGTTGTCCCAGGTCTGCACGACCTCGAGATCGTCGTCCCCGGTGTTCTTGATGGCGTGGCCGAAACCAGCGGGGATGTAGACCGCATCGCCCGCAGCCACATCGGCGATCTTGCTGCGTCCACCCGATCCAAACAGCGCGACTTGGCCTTTGCCGCGAAGATAATAGTGCCATTCGTTGGCATTGGTGTGCCAATGCAGGTTGCGCTGCTTGCCTTTGTTGATGATCATCAGCCCGCCGGACATGGTCTTGGAGGCTGGGAACTCGTCGATCGATGCGAGGCGGAACGTGCCGCCCTCGAAATCGCGCGCTGCCTTCGGGTCTCGCAGCAGCCTGAATTTATGCGTCGACTCCTTCGGCCAGGGCGCATCGAGCGCTTGCGAAATGGGCACAACCGGCCCCGCCTGGATGTAGGTCTCTCCCTTGGGAAAGGCGTCGAACAACTCCTTCGGCAGTTTGAAATTGGCGGCGAGGATGTCCTTCGGCGTCACATCGACCCAATCGGTGATCGAAAACGTGCCGTGCTCGGAGAACGCGCCGTCGTCGAACGACAGGATGAAATGGCAAGGCTTGTCGCCGATGGTCTGGATCGAATGGCCGTGGCCCTTGGCGAAGTACCAAAGATCGCCCGGCTCGTAATTGTTGATCTCGCTCGCGCCCGAAGGCTCGAGCACCATGGTCTGGCATCTGCCGTCAATGACGTAGGCCCATTCGGCCGCTATGGCGTGCCAGTGCAGCTCGCGCGATGCGCCCGGGTTGAGGAACATGTGAACGCCCGCGATCCCTTTGCTCACCGGGAGCTGATGGAGGGTCGATTCCTTGGCCCAGCCACCCGATGTAATTTTCGGGATGCCACCATCGAGCGCATACTTGAAGTTCGGCATCGCCTCGATGTCTTTTGGATCGTGGGTCGCGACGGTGGCGCCGGACGGAAGCTGGACCGCGTTTCGGCCGAACCCGCCTTCGCCTGGTTTGCCGCGGTCGTTTCCCTCTGCCGCGGCCGCGGCCTGCATCAGCGCAAGTCCGCCGGCACCCAGCGCGGCTGCGCCCAAAAGACCACGTCGGCTCACATTGCCGGACGCTGCGATCGTGTGCTGCTCCTGTTCAAATTGGGTCATGGCTTTCCTCCGCGATCTTTATGAAGCGTGTTGGCGCATGGCGCGCGCAGTGATGGTGTCAAATGGGCTGACGCTGCTCTGCACATTTGCTGTTTCACGCGCGTACGCCGAACGCATTGCCGCGAGCTTGAGCAGTCTCACGGCAGGGGAAGCAGGCCTTGTGCAATGCCTCGCTGCCAGTTGCGCCATTCTTGTCCGGGACAATTTCGATGCAAGTGCAATTGCGCCACTGGTCCCAAATGTGATCCATCGGTAGCGCTGTATTGCGGAGCATCAACGCAGTCGTGGTCAGGGCTATGCGGGTTCCATAGCGTACGCGTCTTAAACATCCTTTGGGTTGTGAACACCGCCGTACTCGGCAACCAGGCGTGCCGTTGTCGATGTTGTTTTCGCCGCGATGCAATAATCCTCAGCACATGCGATCGTCGCAATTGGCGACGGACGACAACCTGCTCCGTTGCACCCTTGAGTTACAGGGGCCGCGCGGTTGATGTGAATCAAAGTTCGCCGACCGAGACAAGGCATGATCAGCGAAGCTAAAACATGGGAGAAAGCTCATGATCAGGTTGATCGCTGTTGCAGCCTTTGCCTTAACCGTCGCAACGTCGGCGCAGGCCATGCCGCTTGCGCCGCTTCATCAGCCGGACGGCATGACCACGCAAGTTGCCTACGGATGCGGAGCAGGTAGGACACGAGTTGGTGGTGTCTGCGCGGCCAGAACCACCATACGGCAAGTGCGCAGGTGCGCGGTATGGGGTGCGGGGCACGTTTGCCGTCGGTGGTATTGAGACGCCACGGACTGGCCGGGGAGGAAGAAGCCGGCGTTCAAGTTGCGGAGTACTGGATCCCTGCTTGCGCGGGATGACCGGTGGAGAACGGCTTATCCCTCCCCCACTTGCGGGGGGAGGGTGGCGAGCCGGGTGGGGTGTGTTCGCGAGCGCGGCTTATGCCACGTCCGCAGCTACGTGAGTCCTTGGCCTGCCACTCTGGCTTTCCGGTGCGCCACCATTCTCAAACGACGGGCTTTGGCTGCTTCTCCTTCACCGCTATTGGATTCACGCAGCACTTTTAAAACATATGGACTGAGCTTTTTATAAATGTCCTCTATCGAATCTATTCGTACCGAGCGGCTGAAAACCCCATCCACGTCGGCTTTGATCGGCACGCCAATAACGTCGACGAATTTCTCGGCTTCCATGAGGGCTACGACATCGCGAAAATAATTCGTGGTGGCGTTGCGAAGTTCATTATTTTTTTTGTTGATATACGTTCCGCTGATGTCGCCGTCGGTCACCACGAACAGCAAGCGATGTTTGGCGGGGCTGTTCTTTAGCCGGTCATAGGTCCACATCATGGCTTCGCCGTCGTAGCTCAAATAATGCATCTGCGTATCGAGAACGCTGCATAGGCGTTGTATCGTCAGCAAATTGTGCGGCTCTTCGCGTGTCTTAAAGAGAAGGTAAAGCATGGAGCGGTTACGCCCTGTAACCCGCGGGATGGCCTCACCGGTCGTTGTATGGCCGATAATTTCGGTTGGAATTCCGCCGCGGGTCAAAAGCTCGCTGAAGCGGTCGGCGACCATGAAGCTTAAGAGATAACGTTCATTCTCTTGCATCGAGACGGACAAATTGAACAGAAAGATCGCTTCGGTTTGGCGCTCCTGTTGCGCCTTTTCGATGAACTTTACTTCCAGCGACTGGCTGAAAGGATCGATGACTGTTTGAGTGAGGTTAAGGGGCCGACTTCCCCCTTCATCCACAATCTGCCAATGCATGGCGGACTTGTCGTGCCATGTTTCCTTGGCATACTGATCCCATGTTCTCTGCGTCCTGGTTAGCTCGCGCGCGTGCTGAAGATAGAGATCTTTGATCGTGGCGGGCACGATGGGCCAACTGACGAATTGATCGGGGCGTGTAACGCGATCCGTGACGGCGGCGGCCACCGGAAGGTAATGATCAAGATTGGGAACCTCGCCGTTTGCATGGCGCTTTTTGCGCGGCGCGGAGCGCTTGTGCCTGCTTCCCGGCTGTTTATTCGATACCGGCGGCCCTTTTTTTGCACTGGCGCCTGCATTGTTAGACGCGGCGCGAATTTTCTCCATCAGCGCGCGATAATCCAAAGTAGTTTTGTCGGGTTCGTGCTGAAGCAGTGGGAAAAAAGCGGCCACCGCTTCATTCAACTCGCTCAACGGGTGAAAGAATTTTGCAAACTGCTGCCGTTTGTTGAAAAGGCCGCGAATGACCCTGGAGAATTCAGAGGGTCTTTTTCTGGATAATTGAAAAATCCGCTCTTCAGTCAACAGCGGCTCCAGATCCAGCGTTGTGGCAGCCAAGTCAGGCAGCGTCTCGCGTGCGGCTCGCAGAACGACGAGAAAAGCAGCCAGGTCGTACTGCATGATCTCAAGATTCGGCGCTTTAAGAAGATATCCCTGCAGCGATTGAAGATTGTTTTGGATGCCGGGATACTTTGCGTATTCGCTTGAGGCAAAGGCGACATAGCCCATCGCATCGAGCCCTGCATCGAACATATACGCTTGCTCGGTAGACACCGGCCTGATCGCCGTAACAAATTCGGTATCGAGAAAGCGCAACGCAAGCGCTCGCAAATCATAAAATCCCTTCAAGGCTTGTTCGGCTTTGGGGTCCCACGGAATAGTGGGCAGGGATCCGATAGGAGTATTTCTCTTTGGTCCGGTTAGTCCGGCCAAGCTTTTCAACATGTCTTCCGGATTTACCGAAAAGTGCCTTTTTTTTGCTTGGCCGCGCATCATCGCCCTTAAAATTCTCGTTTCTCAGCGAGTCCGGAGCTCAGGAGCCCAACGCGCCTCTGAATGTCGTGTCATGGCCGGGCTCGGCCGGGCCATCTCGCTTAGGGTGGCACGGTGCATTCCTAAGGTGACAAGCCCGGTGGCGACAAGAGAAACTTCTACAGCCCCGCTTCCGACTTCGCGTACAGCGGATTGTCCTTCGATAACAGGGAGCCGAGGTCGGCGACGGCCATCGCGTCGGCGCCGTGGTCGCGCAGGAAGCTGGTGAGCGCTCCGCAGCCTCTTATCCCTCCCCCGCTTGCGGGGGAGGGTGGCGGGCCGCGTCAGCGGCGAGCCCGGTAGGGGGATTCGGAAGCGCGGCTCATGCCGCGTCCGCTTCACTCCGAAAACAGACGACTTATTGCGCGGCAGCGAAATGACGCGATGGGCCAGTAGCAGACTTGGGCCGAGGCGCCGGGCTACTTCGCGTCGTGGAAAATGATGCCAACCGTGTGCCGCAGTCCGCTGCGGATGCGGCTTACGCCGTGCCGGAGATTGACGCGATAGTTGCCCTTCGTTCCCTTAACCGGCCGGTTGTGGACGGCAAAGGCTACCGCGTCGCCCTGTCGTAACGGCACAACCTCGGCCCGGCTCTGCATGCGCGGCCGTTGCTCGGTCAAGACAAACTCGCCGCCGGTGAAATCGCTTTCGGGTTCGGAGAGCAGAATCGCGACCTGCAGCGGAAATGCGAGATCGCCGTAAATATCCTGATGCAGGCAGTTGAAGTCGCCCGGCACGTATTGCAGTAACAATGGCGTCGGCCGTGTCTGACCTTGGTCGTGGCACCGTTTTAGAAACTCGGCATGTCGCTCCGGATAGCACTGATCGATAGCCATGCGCTCGTTCCAGTCATTGGCGATGCCCGCCAGGTGTGGATAGAGCGCGGTCCGAAGGCCGCCGATCAGATCGGGCAGCGGGTATTTGAAATACCGGTACTCGCCTCTGCCGAAGCCGTGCCGCGCCATGTGGATGTGGCTGCGGAAATGCACTTCTTCCCGGTATAAGCCGGCGATGTGCCGGCACTCGTCCGGCGACAGGAGTGTTCTCATCACGGCGCAGCCATAGCCGCTGAGTTCCTCCGATAGTGCCCGCCAGTCGTACTGGGCGACGCGCATTTCCGCAGTCCGGGTTGCGGTCGACGTGCGAACGACGCTGGCGAAATTCATGGCCGCGCCTCCTTCGCGATCAGCGCGTGCTTGCGGTCCACGCCCCACGCATAGCCGGAGAGCGAGCCGTCGTTGCGCACGACCCGATGGCACGGAATCGCCACAGC
>DATDMA010000129.1:0-13244 GCA_036519015.1 Pseudolabrys sp.
TTTGGGTCAGGAGTGGTCCGGCTATGCGGGGATGCTGACCGACGATCTGGAGTATATCGAAACAGCGTTGCAGGGAGTGTACCGCTTGGCACTCGGCGGGACGGCGGTGGGAACCGGCATCAACTCGGCGCCCGGCTTTGCCGAGGCGGCAGCCGGCGAAATCGCCAAGCTCACTGGCCTGCCATTTATCACCGCGCCCAACAAATTCACCGTACAGGGCGCCCACGATGCGCTCGTTCAACTGTCCGGGACGCTGCGTACCTTAGCGGTGTCTCTCTATAAAATCGCCAATGACATCCGTCTAATGTCCTGCGGACCGCGCGCCGGATTTGCGGAACTGGATATCCCGGAAAACGAGCCAGGCTCCTCGATCATGCCAGGCAAGGTCAATCCGACCCAGTGCGAAGCGCTCACCATGATCGCCGTACAGGTGATGGCCAATGATGTCGCGGTCGGATTTGGGGGCGCCGGCGGGTACCTGGAAATGAATGTCTACAAGCCGCTGATCATTTTTAACATCACGCATTCGGTAACGATCATGACCGATGGCTGCGTGAACTTCCGCAAGTTCTTGGTTGAGGGCACCAAACCCAATCTGAAGAAGATCAATGAAAATGTGGAGCGTTCTCTAATGCTGGTGACGGCGCTTGCGCCCGTCATCGGCTACGACAAGGCGTCAAAAATCGCCCACTACGCCATGGACAACGATCTGACGTTAAAAGCGGCCGCGTTGAAATTGGGCTTCGTAACGGAACCGGAATTCGATCGCGTGGTCGATCCGACCAAGATGGTGCGGCCGTACGTCGCCACCTGAGCCTCCGCAAGTCCGCTTGGACTTATACTGTCACCGATCAAGGAGCCAACTGCCATGAACATGAACATGCAAACCATCGCCAATGGCTATAGTCTTCTTCACAATCCCCGGCTGAACAAAGGGACGGCGTTCAGCGAGGCGGAGCGGAGCGCGTCGGGCATGGAAGGGTTGCTGCCGCCCGTCAGCACGACCCTTGAACTCCAGGTCGCGCGGATCCATGCCGAGCTGGCCGATCTCGCCAATGACCTGCAGAAATATCTTCTGCTGTCGGACCTGCAGGCACGCAACGAGACGCTGTATTATGCGGTTTTGATGTCGGACCCGGCGAGCTTCATGCCGTTGGTCTATACGCCGACGGTCGGTGAGGCATGTCAGAAGTTCGACCGAATCTTTCGTGAGGCACGCGGCATGTACCTGCCGATTAGTGCGCGCGGCCGCCTGCGCGCGATACTGAACAATTGGCCGCAGAAGGACGTCCGCTTTATCGTCGTCACGGACGGTGAGCGCATCCTCGGGCTGGGCGACCTCGGCGTGGGAGGAATGGGCATCCCGATCGGCAAGCTCGCGCTCTACACCGCCTGCGCCGGCGTGCCGCCGCAATACTGCCTGCCGGTGACACTCGACGTCGGCACCAACAATCAAGACTTGCTGGACGAACCACTCTATCTCGGTCTGCGCCAGAATCGTGTCCGCGGCAGGGACTACGAGGCCTTCGTGGACGAATTCGTCGAAGCCGTGCAAGAGCTCTATCCCAAATGCTGCATCCAGTGGGAGGATTTCGCTAACTTCAATGCGGTCCCGATTCTCGCGCGCTATCGGGACAAGGTCTGCACGTATAACGATGACATTCAGGGAACCGCGGCGGTGGCCCTGGCCGGCATCTACGGCGCTCTACGCTTATCTGGGCAGAAGCTAGCTGATCAGCGCTTTCTCTTTCTTGGCGGCGGGTCGGCGGCAACTGGAATCGCGGAACTGATCAGTCAGGCGATGGCGTTGGAGGGCATGGAAATTGCGACAGCGCGCAGCCGCAATGCGCTGTTCGACATCAACGGGCTGATGGTGACGTCACGCACCGATCTGGCCGACTTCCAGAAGCCTTTCGCCCAGGATCACGCCCCGATATCCGCCTTTGTCGAGGCTGTGAAGGCGCTCCGACCAACCGGCATCATCGGCGTGAGCACCGTGCCGAAGCTGTTCAATCAGCAGGTCATCGAGGCCATGACCGAGCTCAACGAGCGGCCGATCATCTTCCCGTATTCCAACCCCACTTCGCGTTCGGAATGCACAGCCCAGGAGGCCTATCGATGGTCGCAAGGCCGCGCAATTTTCGCCAGCGGGAGCCCTTTCCCGCCGGTAGAAATCGCGGGCAAGACCTTCGTCCCGGGCCAAGGTAATAACGTCTATATCTTCCCGGCCATGGGCATGGCGGTCTTCGCGACCGAGGCCAAGCGCGTGACCGATGAGATGTTCATTGTCGCGGCGAAAGCGGTCGCAGAACAGGTGACGGACCAGAGCCTCGCCACCGGCCTCATCTATCCGCCGCAGAGCCAAATCCTGGAAGCCTCGCTGCATGTCGCGACGCGCGTGGCCGAATCCATCTTCGACAAGAAGCTTGCCGGAGTGCCGAAGCCGGATGATATCGGCGCATTGATCCGCGCCCGCGCCTATCGTCCGGTTTATCCGTCATGAACCGGGTTGTGGAGGCGGCGACGATGCGTCCAGACATGCCTTCAGACACCGAGAAGCTGCACCGCATCGTCGTCGTCGGCGGCGGCGCGGCGGGACTGGAACTTGCGACGCGGCTTGGCGATCGCCTGGGCCGGAAGGGGCGGGCGCGCATAACATTGGTGGATTACGCGCGCACACATCTTTGGAAGCCAATGCTGCACGACGTCGCCGCGGGCAGCATCGATCCCGGCGCTTATGAGGTGAATTACCTGGCCCAGGCGCACTGGCACGGTTTCCGTTACCATTTCGGTGAAATGGTCGGGCTCGATCGTGCGGCCAAGCAAGTACACCTCGCCGCCACGTTTGACGAAAAAGGACGTCAGATAACGCCACCACGGTCCGTCGGCTACGACACGCTGGTCATCGCGATCGGCAGCGTCACCAACGACTTCGGCACGCCCGGCGTTGCAGAATATGCCCAGCCGCTGGAAACCCCGGCTCACGCGGAGCACTTCAATCGCGTCCTCGTGAATGCCTGCCTGCGCGCGCAGACGCAAGTGGAGCCGTTGCGTATCGGTCAGCTGCACGTCGCGATCATCGGTGCGGGCGCAACTGGTAGCGAGTTGGCGGCCGAGCTGCATCGGACCGCACGTGAGCTCGTCGCTTTCGGGTTCGATCGCATCGATCCAGAGCGTGACATCCGCATCCTCTTGATCGAGGCTGCGGACCGCGTCCTGCCCGGCTTGCCGAAACGCATCTCCGAATCGGCGGATCGTATCCTCCGCGCATCGGGTGTCGAGGTCCATACCGGCGCGCGGGTGACGGAAATAGCCGCCGGCGGCGTCCGCCTGGCTGACGGCTCATTCATTGCGTCGGAATTGGTGGTGTGGACGGCGGGCGTAAAGGGCCCGGAGGTGTTGCGCCAGCTCGATGGGTTGGAAGTTAACCGCATCAATCAGCTCGTCGTCGAGCCGACGTTGCGGACCATGCGCGATCCCAATATTTTCGCAATGGGCGACTGTGCAGCCTGTCCGCGCCCAGGGATGTCGTCCCCGGTGCCGCCGCGGGCACAGGCCGCGCACCAGGAGGCCGCGCATATGGTGCAACAGATCGAGCGCCAGATGCACGGGAAGCCGTTGCTGCCCTATACATACCGCGACTTCGGCTCTCTGGTGTCGCTCGGGAAATCCAGTACGGTTGGAAACATGATGGGCTTCCTATTTGGCCGCGGCATCTTCGTCGAAGGCCTTTTCGCCCGGCTGATGTATTGGTCGCTGCGCATCATGCATGAGCGGACGGTGAATGGTTCTGTGCGGACCGCGCTGGCCGTGTGCGCACGCGGTCTGGCGCGACGTACTGGACCAAAGGTGAAGCTGCACTAGTGGGCGACCTGAAGACGATGCGCTCCCGCAATTGGGTATTAGGTCGATCGTCTGCGGAAGCTGAAGGCCCAGGCGCGCGGGCATCAGCGCCATCAATCGACAATTGGCACGCAGTCCAAGTGCTGTTAATTGTCGTAAGCGTCACCGCCGGATGCACGGACATCATTGGCTTTCTCGACCTCAATGGCCCGCTTACTGCGCACATCACCGGCAACTTTCCCCGGTGATATTCAAGGCGTCGCCATGTCCGGCCTATTGCATCTTGATGTCGAATTCTTTGGTCAAAGTCTTGTAGAGATCGACCTGCGCCCCGATGAAGGTGCGGAATTCCTCGCCGCAGATGACTTTGGGGAACAGCCCTTGAGCGGCCAATTTGGTTTTGACCTCGGGCACCTTGATCGCCGCGCTGAAATCCGAGACGAACTGGGCCAGGATTTCCTTCGGCACGCCAGCCGGCGCGACAAAGCCGAACCACACCGCGCCTTCGATGCTCTTGAAGCCTTGTTCATCCAGCGTCGGCACACCGGGCAGTGATTCGGCGCGCTTGGCCGCCGGCACTGCCAGCGCCCGCAAGCCGCCGGCATCGATCTGCGCTTTCAGATCGGAGTAGTTGGCAATGAGGGCCGTGACGTGGCCGCCCATCACGGCCTGCACCGCCGGCGGGCTGCCCGGGAACGGTACATAAGTCAGGTCGGCGCCGGCATCGCGCTTGAGCAATTCGCCGACAATATGCACGGTGGAGGCCGGACCGGTGCTGCCATATGAGAGCTTGCCGGGATCCGCCTTCGCCGCCTTCAGGAGATCGGCCAGAGTTTTGTATTCGGATGAATTAGACACCGCGATCACCGCCGGCGTATCGGCGAGATAGCAGATAGGATCGTAAGTTTTTACTGGGTCATAATGGACCGGCCGCAGCACGGCGCTCAGCACGAACGGATTTTCAATCAGCAAAATAGTCGTGCCATCCGGCGTCGCGCGCGCGGCATGTTCGCTGCCGACGATCGAGCTGGCGCCCGGCTTGTCTTCGACTACGAACTGCAAACCGGTGCTGTCGGAAATGCTTTGCCCGAGCACTCGTGCCAGCACGTCGCCGGCGCCGCCGGCGGTGTAAGGGACGATGATGTGAACGGTTTTGCCGGTCAGGCCCTGGGCTAAGGCGGCTTGCGCCGGAAGCAGACACAGCGCACCGATTGCGGCACCTGCCGCGAATTTCGAAAACCGCATAAATCCTCCCGGGACGCTGTTATTAATTGTTGCCGGTAGAGTGGATTTATTTTCGGCTCGCCGCAAGGCGCTGGCGGCGAATTCTCAGCCGGCCGTACTCCCGCGCGCTTGGGCGTCCTGGATCGTTTGCCAAATCTTTTGCGCGGTCACCGGCACTTCCATATTCATCACGCCGTAAGGACGCAGCGCGTCGACCACGCCGCTTACAATCACCGCGAGCGCCGAGGTCGTGCCGCCTTCGCCGCCGGCCTTGATGCCGAGCGGGTTGGTAGGCGACAGCACTTCGACGATCTCGGAGACGAACGACGGCAGCAGATGCGCCCGCGGCATGCCGTAGTCCATGAACGAGCCGGCCAGCGGCTGGCCGGAATCGGAATCGACCACGCAGTGTTCCCACAGCGCCTGGCCGACGCCTTGCGCGATCGCGCCATGCGTCTGGCCGTGAACGATGAGCGGATTGATGCAGCGGCCAACATCGTCGACCGACGCATAGCGCGTCAGAGTGAGTAGCCCGGTATCGGGATCGATTTCGACTTCGCAGACCGCGCAGCCGTTGGGAAACACAGGGTCGTGCATCTCGTTGTCGGTGACGACCGCGAGGCCGGAGGCCAGATCGTCGGGCAATGTGTGTTTGGCGATTTCCTGCGCCAGCTCGATAAAGTCGAAACTGCGGTTGGTGCCGGGAATGCCGAAACGGCCGTCGTCGAACTCGATCTTGTCGGCAGTGGTGCCGAGCACGACGGCGGCAAGTTGCTTGCCTTTAACGATCAACTGCGTCGCGGCAAGCGAAAACACCGTTGCGGCATGGCGCATGGAGCGACCCGAATGCGTGCCGCCGCCGGCGCGCACCACATCGGTGTCGCCCATGATGATGCGCACCGCTTCGACCGGCACGCTGAGCAGATCCGAAATCACCTGCGCGAAACTGGTCTGATGGCCTTGCCCCGCCGGCTGCGTGCCGATGATGACGTCGACGTGGCCATCGGCCTTGATCGTGATGCGCGCCTGTTCCTTGGGCGCGCCGATCGAGGACTCGACGTAATTGGCGAGCCCGAGACCGAGCAATTTGCCGCGCTTCTTGGCGTCGCGCTGCCGCGCCTTGAAGCCATCCCAGTCGGCTACCCGCATGGCGAGGTCCATGTTCTCCTCGTAGCGCCCGCTGTCGTACAGCATGCCGACTGCGTTGCGGTACGGCATGGCCTTGGGCTTCACCAGATTGCGGCGGCGCAATTTGATGCGGTCGATGTTGAGTTCCGTCGCGGCGATGTCGATCAGCCGCTCGATGTTGAAAGTCACTTCCGGCCGGCCGGAACTGCGATAGGCCTGCGTCGGCACCGTGTTGGTGTAGACAGACACCGCGCGCAGCGATGCGAACGGGATCGCATAGCTGCCGGTGATCAGCCCGGAGCTTTTGCTTAGCGGCGACAGCGACACGCAGCGTGCGCCGGCATTACTGATGTTGGTGGCGCGCAGCGCCAGGAATTTGCCGTTGGCGTCGAGCGCCAGTTCGTATTTGGAAACAAGGTCGCGGCCCTGGTAGTCGCTGAGGAAACACTCCGAGCGCGTCGACAGGTATTTGACCGGGCGGCCGATCTTGCGCGACGCCCACAGGATCAACGGCGATTCGACATAGACGCGGTTGCGCGTGCCGAAATTGCCGCCGACGTCGTAGGTCAGCACGCGTAGCAGCTCCGGGTCGATGCCGAGCACCATTGCGATCTCGCGCTTCTGCCGTACCGCGCCGCCGCCGCCGGTATAGAGCGTGTAGTGGCCGGTGCCCGCGTCGTAGTTGCCGACGGTGGCGCGCGGCTCTATCGGCGCACCGGTGACGCGGCCGATGTCGGAATCCATCGTCACGACATACGCGGCTTGGGCAAAAGCGCGCGCGGTGCCTTCGGCATCGCCGAAATGCGTATCGACCAGAATATTGTTCGGCACCTCGTCCCACACCGCTGGCGCGCCGGGCTTCATCCCGTCTTCGGAATGAATGACGAAAGGTAGTTCGTCATAGACGACGGACACGGCTTCCGCCGCGTCTATCGCCTGTCCGCGTGTCTCCGCGATCACGATAGCGACGGCCTCGCCGACATGGCGAACTTTGTCGGGCGGCAACGGCAGATGCGGCCCAATGAAGATCTCGCCGCCGCCGGGAGCGGCGAGCTTCATGTCGTCACGCGTCTTCGGCAATGGGTCGTGCTGGATCGCGCTCAAGCCGTCGGCCATGCCATCGGCGCCGGTGAAAACGCCGAGCACGCCGGGCATCGCCAGTGCGGCGCTCTTGTCGATGCTGACAATGCGCGCATGTGGGTGCGGCGAGCGCACCATCGCTGCGTAAGTCTGGCCGGGAAAACTGAAGTCGTCGCTGAACTGGCCTTGCCCGGTGATGAGCCGCGCATCTTCATGGCGCACCATCGGTTGCCCGATGAATCGAAAAGTGGATTCCGGCTTGATCATCGTATTGGCGAGCCTTCCAAAGGGGGCAGGCGATCAGCCGGCGGGTTTGCGTCCGGCTATGCGCCCGCAGTACTGCGAGTCTCCGATCGCGCCAGCGCATGCGCGCGCTGATGCGATCAGCCGACTTGGGTTTACCCCATTATCCCAGGATGCGGTCGAGATTTTCGCCGCCGTAGATCGTGACCTTCAGCGTCCAGTTGTTGTTCCTATTGTTGCGGCCGGGCCGGTCGTTTGGCTTGCCGGTCGTAGACTGACAGTCGTTACTGGGCCGCTTGCTTGGCGCGCATCCGATTGGCCGGCCGGCGTTCGCCATTTTTCGCCGGTTTCGGCTCGGTTGCTCGCGCCATTAACCGCCGCGCGGGGGGCGCGCCTCGCATGCCGGCCGATACAAAGGCGACCAGTTCTTCAATAATACGGTCGGCATCATCGGTATCGCATTGGCCGCCCGACAGACGCTTCAGCCGGTGTGAGCGATTGGCGTCGCCGACGATGTTCAGCGTCGACCCAATTGTGAAGTCGTACCGCCAGAAGATTTCCTCTTCGTCCAGATTGGGCAGCGCTCGACCGATCGCCTTGACGAACTGGCGTGCCATGGCGTCGTGCTGCTCGGCCAGATATGAGCCAATTAGCTCTCCGGGCAACGTGCGCGCCAGCATCATCAATCGAGGATAATAGATGCCCGGTCCGCCCCTGTCCTTGGCCGATCGCACGAACGGTTCGACGAGAATCCGGATTAAGGTCTCCAGGTCGGGGCGCCCGCCATTCAACGATTTCTCATAGGTGTTGAGGGATGTTAGCCGGGCCTCGTTGATCGGCGAAGCCAATGTCTTGAGGACCTCGCGGATCAGGTTGAGCTTCGACACAAAATGATAATTGACCGCACCGAGATTGGCTTTGGCTTCCGAAGTGATATCCCGCACGGAAACCGCGTCGAAGCTACGATTCCCAAACAACCGAATCGCGGCCTCTAGAATTTGTGTTTTGGTTACGGACTGTGAACGGATGACTTTGCGGCCCATAGGGCATTGATAAGCCGCATACAATGCACGTCAAGGTCGGGCACCGTCTCAATTTGAATTGTGAGCGGCGTCACAGAGTCAAAGCGAACGCGTTTCTGGCGCTGAATGGCCGAGAACAAAACGGCCGGCTCGACTTACGCCCGGCCGTGAAGAATGCAAAGGGCAGGAGCGGCGGGAAGAAAGCCGCGTCGGGGGGATGGGCCGACATAACTCATCGCAAATGCGCCTTGACAAATTAATACATACGTTTGAATGTCCACGACTAGTATGAAGGCATGAACTCCGTTTCCCAGCTAAGGCGTTCATGTCTATGCCGGCAGCGTTTAGGGCTGAACTCGAAAATGCTTGTGCGGCGCTCTTTGCGCCAGCTGACACAAACAGGCACGCTCCCGCGTAAAGCAACCCATAATGAGGAGGCCCATCATGCCCGCACGCATCCGCCACATTGCGCTCTCCGTCAAAGACATAGACGCCACCGCTGATTTTTACGAAAAGGCGTTTGGTCTCAGTCGCTCGCCGAAATCGGAAGGGCCGACCGCTTATCGCGTTTATATGAGCGACGGCGAGATCAACCTCGCACTCTTGCAATATAAAAGCGAGGTCGGTTCGGGCCTTGCGAACGCGAGCGAGTTCGTCGGCATTCATCATTTCGGCTTTCAGTGCGAAGATCTCGAAGTGCAGCAGAAGAAGATCGAGGCAGCGGGCGGCCAATTCTTCTTTGACCTCGGCGACCCCGACGACGACGATTTCGAGCGCAAGTTTCGCGATCCGAGCGGTATCATCTTCGACATCAATTGGAAGGGTTGGGCCATGACGGCGTCTAAGGTCTCCGCCCCCGGGGCCGCAACACAAAAATCCGCTGATGATAAAGAGCATGCCGAAGACAGCCGGAAGAAGTAGAAGTTCATCCGCGTGCAGCGGAGCGTAGCCGGGAGAGGACTACGCGAGCCCTAGTGGAGGGGCTTGCCGCGGCGCTATGTCTTCGCGGCCCCCCGCAATGAGGTCAGTTGAGGGCCACATCGCAATTCGATCAACGTGCATCGTTCCGGCATCCCGAGTTTCAGCCGCCCGCAATCATATGCGCGTTCAGCGTTTTTCAATGCCGGCCTTGGCGATGACCTCGGTCCACTTCTTTATGTCGCCGCGCATCTGCACATCCATCTCGGCAGGCGTGCTGGCGCGGGAATCTATGCCAAGATCGAGCAACTTCTTCTTCACATCCGGATCGGCGACCACTTCGTGGATGGCCTTGTTCAGCGTCGCGATCACGGCCGGCGGCGTTCCGGTCTTGGCGTAATAGGAATTCCATGACGCCGCCTGGAAATCCTTTACGCCCTGCTGTTGCGCCGTCTGCACATCCGGCAGCGCGGGCGACGGCGTCGGGCCGGTCCATGCGACTGGACGCAGTCGGCCGTCCGAGATGCCGCCCTTCAGTGCGGCATAGAAATCGACGACCATGTGCACGTCGTTGCGCAGGAGGCCGATGATGGCATCCGGCGTGGTCTTGAAGGGTATAATTACGAAATTGGCGCCCGAAGCCTGCTTCAGATAATTCGCTGTCAGAAGCGGCATGCCCCCGCCGCTGATGACTCCGACATTGAGCGTGCCGGGCTTCTCCTTTGCGGCCTTTAGGAAGCCGTCGAGCGTCTTGTAGGGCGATTGGCCGTTGGTCGCGACGAGGCAATCGAAGTAGCCCATCGAGGAGATCGGCACAAAGTCCTTGAGCGGATCGTAACCGAGGTCATTGTACAGCGGCACGGAGGCGGCAACGCCACCGGTGAATAAAATGAGCGTATAGCCATCCGCCGGTGCTTGCAGCGCCGCGCGCGCGGCCACGATGCCGCCTGCCGCCGGCATATTTTCAACGACGAAGCGGTGGCCGAGTTTTTCGCCCAGCTTATCGGCAACGATTCGGGTTGAGATATCGCCGACGCCGCCGGGACCGAGCGGAACGATGATACGGACCGGACGATCCGGATAATTCTGCGCCGAGGCAATTTGTGGCGCGAGCCCTAGCAGCCCGGCCATTAGCAGCAAACACAGTCTCCTGTGATATGTCATTCGTCTCCCCTCGCGCTTTCTTTTATTCACCGTCACACAGAGCGGCGTTTGGCGCGATCCTACCGGTCCGGAAAAGCGGCCACAAGCCAGGGTCGGACGGCGGATCCGGCCAGTTCAAGGCCGATGTCGTCTAGCCTCTCGGTGAAGGTTTAGCTGGTGCCGCCGAGCACGCCCGCCCTCCGCAAGGAATATTCTCGACGATCTCATGCGACTTCCGCGCCGCGTTGCCAGCGTCGTTGAGCTTTTGCACAATGTCGGGGGCGTGCCGGCCGGCACGAGTAGTCCGTACCATGTCCTGGCGTTGAAACCGGGATTGCCCTGGTCGGCGATGGTCGGGACGTTCGGCAACACGGGGCTGCGCGATAGTGCCGACGCCGCGATTGCGCGCAATTGGCCACTCTGAATTAGCGACAGCGCTGTCGGGATCGAGGACAGCATGACCGGAATACGTCCGCCGACGACGTCGATTAAAGCTGCATTTGTGCCCCACGCCGCACACCGTTGCCCCAGCCTGCAACGTCTCCTCGACCATACGAACCCGCACGCGGGTTCCTATGGCGGGCATACTCCGACACTTTAAAATTCCGATGCGCTCGCCTGAATTTGGCAGCCAAGTTCGACGCGGTGCGGCTTTAGTTTTCCACAATGTTGGTTAGTGCTCGACAGCGGCCAGTGAGCCAGCGCATATATCTGCGTCCGCGCAAGACGTGCGGCATCCCTGTAACCCAGGGTGCCGAACTCTTGCGTGTTTTGCATTTGCAGCTACGTCTCCGGCATCCGCATAGTTGGAAGCCACGCTTATGCATAAGGATCGCGCGCACGCGCAGAACGGGGCCGGGAGGAGAGCCCGACAAAAATCTTCTCCCCAACAACCGGCCGCAGATCGAGGCTCTCATTCGGCCTTGTCTCGCGCGGCTTAGACGGCCTTGGCAATGCCCTCAGCGGGCACGCCGCGCACGCGGTTTGGCCGCCAGGAGCGCGACGGCCACCGGACCGGCCGGCACATCGTCTTGTGGACCCTTACGTGCTCAATAGCCCGACTTAGCGCGGTCAGAGCAGCCAACCGGAACCATTCATGGGGGGCAGGGTAGTGTTCTCCGGGAATTGCTATCGGATCGCCGAGTCTTAACGGAAATGTTTTGACCAACGATTGACCAACGACACGTCGCAACAAACAGGAACAAACGTCGCCGAACAAGAAGCTAATGGTCGGATTTTGTTGGGTTTTCCGGAGGAGGCACGTCGCTCATAACGGTCTGGTCGCGGGCATGCGTCGCATAATATGGCGGGCCCCATGGAGGTCGAACAACCGCACTTTTCGTCCCAAAAAGCTCGTGCCTCCGTCATGCTTGAAATTGATCGCGTGGAGCCTTCCGGCTTGCGATGGATCAGCCAGAGCGTTCAACGCGGCTTCTATTGTCCATTTGGGCGACAGGCGCAACCAATTGGCAGCATCAACGATAGAGAAAGCTGAGCGAACGTTCGTTGATAGGAGCTTTCTAGCGGGTTTCGATAAAAGCATCGGTCGAGATGCAGGAGCTATGTTACGGACACGGCACGCGCGAAATCGACAGGAAACTATTTATGTCTGAGACCCACTGCGGGATCGACTTCGGAACCTCCAACACAACAGTAGGCATCAGCGGTCCAACGGGTACCTATCTTCTCCCTCTGGAAGGGCCCCACCGCACGCTACCAAGTGCCATGTTTTTTGAAGCCGGGGATGATGCACTTCACATTGGAAGGTCCGCTATTGACCTTTACCTTGAGGGAGCCGACGGGCGCTTCATGAGGGCGCTCAAGAGTATCTTGGGGACGCGCTTGATAAATGAGAAAACATACGTTCAACGACGAATGACTTCGTTCTCTTCTATCCTCGGGCTCTACTTCTCTAATCTGAAACGTCAAGCCGAGTTAAAGCTGGAGCGCGAGATTTCCGAAGTCGTTGTCGGTAGGCCCGTTCGCTTCGTTGATGCCGACGATTCCGCTGACCTGGAGGCGCAGAGCTCACTGAAGGCGATTGCTCTAGGGCAGGGCTTCCGTACGGTAGAATTTCAATATGAGCCAATTGCCGCGGCCCTAGACTACGAGCAAAATGTTTCTCGCGAAGAGCTTGTATTGATCGTTGATATTGGCGGCGGTACCTCTGACTTTTCCGTGGTGCGTGTTTCGCCCGAACGTCGCGGCAAGCCGGAACGAGGTGGGGATATTCTCTCAAACGGAGGCGTCCACATTGGAGGAACGGACTTTGATCGTTTGTTGAGCCTCAAGAGTGTCATGCCGCATTTGGGATTCGGCAGCTTCACCATTGATCGAAAGCGCAATCTTCCTTCTGGGTATTTTCACGACCTTGCCACTTGGCACAGAGTCAATCAGTTGTACAAAAAGAACGTCTTAGGAGAATTGAGGCAGGTTCGGTATGAGGCCGAGCGGCGTGACTTGGTAGATCGCTTCATTCGTATCGTTGAGAATCGGCAAGGCCACAACATTGCCATCGCGATTGAGAGCGCAAAGATTCAGCTTACCTCTTCGTCGGAAGCTAAGGCGACAATTGACGGTCAAGGCGCGTGGGCGCATTTCCGTGTAACACGCGAAGAGTTTGATGAGGCCGTCGATGATGCT
>DATDMA010000130.1:0-13040 GCA_036519015.1 Pseudolabrys sp.
CAGACGCAAGTCCTCCTTCCGCGGCAAGGGCCTGCCGACCGCCTTGAATGCGCGTTCGTTCAACATCCAGAGAGCCTCCGACGCTCGGCTGCGTTCGTTTGTATTATTGTCATACAAACAGGAGGCGGACAAGCCTCCCCAAACTCGCCCCCTCAGGCGAGAGACGATGTCGCGTCTTTGTAGAGCGACAGATCGAGATACTTGTCGACGTCGCGCAACTGCTTGGCGCTCCCGCCGTAACGCGAACGCAGATCGAGGACCGTCTGCATGCCGTCCCGAAGAATATCCGCGCGCGGCGTGAGGCCGGAGCGCGACGACAAGAGACTGGTCAGGACCGCATCGACGACGCCAGGCTTGATGTCCGGCATCTTAGCTTGAAGCAAGGCGGCCGCCTTGGTCCGGTTCTCCGGTGCCAGCGTCCAGGCAAGCCCTTTGAGATAACCGCGGATAAGGGCTTTCACGAGGTCCGCATTCTTTGCCGCCCAGCTCGCGCGCGCCGCAACGATGCCGCCTTGATAGGCCGGAAACGTGTCGGTGCTCTTGCGCAGCACTCGGAAGCCGTCGGCGGTCGCAATGCTGGTGAACGGCTCGATGGTGATCGTGCCGGCGTGAAGGCCATCCTTGACCGACTTCCATCGCTCCGGTGTCGCTCCCACCGGGATCCGCTCATAGTCTTGAATGGACAATCCGAGCTCTTCGAGCATGGCGTAGAGCACGAAGGCAAAGCCGGTACCCACCGCGTCGAGCGCGAGCGACTTGCCGCGCAAGTCCTCGGCGCTCTTGATATTCGGCGCCACGACGGCACTGAGCTCGACCTGTGTTGCCCCCATGATGACGCGGAAATCAGGGGCACCATTCAATTTAACCGCGCCCATCCCTTCCTGATAGGCGACGACATTGTCGAACGCCGTAAAAGCGACGTCGAACTCGCCCGAGTGAAATTTCTCGATCTGCGAGACAGAACTCGGTGTGGTCGAGAGCGAAACGGTGATGCCTTCTTCATTGAAATAGCCATTTTCCAAAGCGGCGAAGGTCGGCAAGTTCGGTGCGCCCGGGAACGCGATAACCTTGATCTCTGCGTGGCTGCTCATTGATAGATCCTTCTGTGAACACGTGGATGGCGGCGGCGAACGAAGGCCTGCTTCGGAGCGTTTGCCCGCTCGCTCCGTGCGTCGCTCGCCGTCAGCGGCCCGCCTCTGGCGTGCCAAGAAGCGCTTTCAGTTCCGCGGCGATCAGGTCCGGACATTCCAGCGGCGTGAGATGACGGACGCCTTCCAATATGGTGAGCGTGGCGCCGGGGATCAGATCGCGCGTTGCTTCGGCCATGGCGACCGGCGTCGCATAGTCTTCGGAGCCGACGACAATCCGCGTCGGAAACGAAAAATGCGGCAGCTTGCGCAGGTCGGCCGCTCCAAGCATCCGGCATGTTTCGAGGTATGCCTCAGGGTCGTTGGCGAGAAACACGGCGATCGCCTCGTCGACCACCTTCGGATTCTGCTCGCGAAAGCGGTCGGTGACCCACCGGGTCTTCTGGAACTCGACGAGAGAGGCCATGCCGTCGCGGAAGCCCTTCTGTCCGCGCTCCTCCCATTGCTCCGGCGCCTTGGGTCCATACCAAGCCGTGGTATCAATGAGACCGAGCCCCGAAAGCCGATCGGGAAAGCGCGCGGCAAAGGCGAGCGCGATGCATCCACCCATTGACGCTCCGGCAACGACGGCCTGCTTCCAGCCGACGGCATCGAGCAGATCGGCCAGATCGTCAGCATGTCGTTCGACGGGTTGACGGCCCTTCGGCTTATCGGACCGACCATGGCCGCGGCAGTCATAGACAAGGACGTCGGCTGACGTCGCCAGATACGGCGCGACACGATTCCAGAACTCTCCGTTCATCGCGAGAGAGTGCACGAGCGCACAGCGCCCTTTGCCGGAGCCCTTGATCACCCGATAAACCAGCTTCGATCCGTCGCGGGTGGTCGTCGAGGCCCAATCAACAGCAATGGCGTTTGATATTTGCATTTTGCTCCTTCCTGGATTTGGAATCACGAGATCGAGGCATCAGTTAAGGCGATCAGGTTTTGACGCCGTGTCCGCCCTCGGCGCGAACCGGCAGCGACGAAAGAAGCGAATGCAGCACGACGAGCGTGAGGCCGCCCAAGATCACCGGCTGCTGCACCAGCAGGCGCAGTGTCAGCGGCATCGCCTGCATCACGTCCGGCGGCATGAAAAGGCCACCGAGACCGGCGATGAAAGCGAGCCCCGCGGCGATCAGTTGCCGATCATCCCACTCGACCTGCGCCAGGATGTGAACGCCGTGCATGAACACGATCCCGAACAGCAGCGTGGCGGCAGCCGAGATAACGGGAAGCGGCACCAGCACCAACAGCATGTCGAACTTGATGCAGCCACCGAAGACGATCAGCAGAACGCCGGCCGCGAGCGTCGCATAGCGCGACCCGACGCGTGTTGCGCGCAGCATCCCGATATTGTCCGGATAGACGATGGTGCTGAAGCCACCGAGCACGCCGGCGGCGACCGAGCCGAGCGCAACGCCGAAAAGGCCTTCGGACATGCGCCCCGGCGGCATTTTCTCGTCGCCCCATTGTGCGACGGTCTGGTAGAGCGCCATCGATCCCATGCCGGCAGGGATGAGCACCAGCAGAAAGACGACGACCAAGTCGGGCCTGACTTCGAAGCCGAACGGAAACAGCTTCGGTGTCACCAGCAACGGGGCCGCCGCCACCGCCGAGAACGAGATCGAGTCAAAGAACGAATAGCAGATCGTCCCGAGCGCCAATCCGATGAGAATGGCGCAACGGCGGAGCTTCGGCCCGCCCCACAGCATGGTGACGATGATGCCCAGGACGCCAACTGCACCCGCCAGCAAATTCACAACTGGAAAGCCCGGGCTCGACGGTTGCCCAATCCAGTTCGGCAATGCCACATTCGCGATCTGGATGATGATGAACATCACGAACATGCCGGAGATGAGTGGAGCCCGCAGATAGCGCGCGAAAAGGCCGACCACGCTCCAGCCCCGGATCGGCACGGTCAAAAAGCACCAGATAATGGAGGCGACGAAGAATGAGCCGTAAGCCGCGCCGAGTCCGCCGCCCTGCAAATGACCGACCGCCAACAAGGCCGCGAAGCTTCCGGCATAGGGACCTTGCGCGACGGGCAACCGCAGCAGCCACACCGACTGCAGGATGGTGATGATGCCGCAGACGATGAAGGTCATCCCATAGAGATAGGCGATCTCTTCGGCTGGAAGATGGAAGGCGCGGCCGAATATCCCCGGGAACACGAACATCCCAGTCATGCCGAAGATGTTCTGCAGACCGAGAAGCAAAAGCTGCGGCACCGGCAGCTTCTCGTTGATGCCGACGTCGAATATCTTCGTCTTTGGTTGAAGCTCTTGTGGCGTCGTCGCCAATGAATCCTCCTGATTTATTATTGAGGCAGCGTTGGGCCATGTGCCGCGACTGCCCATTTCCACGCGGAGGATTTCGAGTCCTCAACAATCGCAGAGCGCCCGTAGCGTCTTACGAGCCCGCAACCGCACGTCCTTGTCACGGAACCTGGTCCGCCGTTGTTCCCGCCCGCAGCTCCCAATTTCGCTTTATGGAAACGTAGACGGGCGGGAGTTTGTATGACAATCATACACGGATGGGAAGGGGGGCCGGAAATCAGAAAATCGGAACTCCCGCGGAGACAAAAAATGCCCCAGTTGAAGAGATTGATCCTTTTTGCGGTCGCCTCTTTGTCCCTCATTTCGGTTCAATCGCGGGCGCAGACGAATTATCCGATCCGTCCTGTCCGCTTGGTCGTGGGATTTGCAGCGGGCTCCAGCGGCGACGTCGCCGCACGGATTATCAGCCAGAAGCTCAGCGAAATCATGGGGCGGGCGATGATCGTCGAAAACCGGCCGGGCGCGAGCGGCATGGTCGCCGCCGAATATGCAGCGCGGGCATCGAAGGACGGTTACACACTCTTACTCGCAACGATCGCAGCGACGATCAACGCGACAATGATGCCCGACAAAGGTCCGAACTTCGAGAAAGACCTTGCGCCAATAGCCATTGTCGGCTCGATTCCGAATATCCTCGTCGTCAATCCGAAACTCGGAGTCGATGACGTCAAGGGATTGATCGCACTTGCCAAAACACGGCAGGAGCCGTTGCTGTACGGCGCGTCGGGTGTGGCCAGCGGACCGCGCATGGCGGCCGAGCTATTCAAGCAGATGGCCGGAATAAACATGACCGCAGTGCTGTATCCCGGCAGCGCGCAGACGGTCACCGATCTCATCGCTGGCCGCATCCATGTCATGTTCGCGCCGGCCTCGACCGTCCTTGGATTTATCCGCGAGGGCAGCGTCAAACCACTGGCGACAACAGAAGCCAAACGCGCGAGCGCGGCGCCCGATCTGCCGACGGTAGCGGAAGCGGCGCTCCCCGGCTTCAACACCGGAGTTTGGTTCGGCATCCTTGCGCCGGCCGGCACGCCGACGCCGATCATCGACAAAATATCGAATGCAACCAATCAGGCGCTAAAGGACCCAGAAGTCCTGAAGCAACTTCACACGCAGGGTTTGGACGCCATCGGCGGCAGCCCGGACGATTTTCGTCGTTTCATAAAGAGTGAAACGGAACGTTGGGCGAGCGTTGTCCATGCCATGGAGGCGACACCCGCCAAGTGAATAAGGATGCGCGGCGCCCATGACACTGATGATGGCATAGCCGACATGCCGCATTCTCGCTTGGCGTGTGTGGAGAACGTCTACTAGACTGTTTGTTAGACAAAGCAACCGAACGCACGGCCAACGCCGCAAGCAATTCGGAATGAGGGAGATGCTCATGCCCAAACAAGACTCGCGCCGCGCCGTTAGCCGTCGCAAGTTTCTGAGCACTGTTGCGGCCGCTGGCGCGGTTACCGCGGTCGCTGATCTGAACACCAACGCCGGCGCAACACCAACAGCCATAGTCGCGGAGCCGCCGAAACCGTCGGCAGTGCGCCCATCGGCGAAAGTGGCAGCAGCCGAGACCGGCCTTCCGGAGGCGCCGGCGCATGCGTCCGGCGCGCCCACGTCCGACTTCATGGTCGATGTCATCAAGTCCTTCGACATCGACTACGTCGCCGCGAACCCCGCCGACAGCTTTCGCGGCCTCCACGAGTCGCTGCTCACCTATGGCGGCAACAAGAAACCGGAATTCCTCACCTGCATGCACGAGGAATCCGCAGTTGCCATGGCGCACGGCTACTTCAAGATCGCCGGCAAGCCGATGCTGGTGCTGTGCCACGGCACAGTGGGCCTGCAGCATGCCTCGATGGCGATCTACAATGCCTGGTGCGATCACGTGCCGATCGTCATCATCGGCGGCAACGATCTCGATGCGAACAAGCGCGTACCGCTCGTCCCGACGTATCATTCAGCGCAGGACATCGGCGCGCTCGTGCGCGATTTCGTCAAGTGGGACGACACGCCAATCTCGGCGCCGCATTTCGCCGAATCGTTCGTGCGCGCCTACAAGCTGGCGATGACGCCGCCGCATGAGCCGGTTTTGCTCGCGGTCGATGCCGGACTGCAGGAGGAGGCGCTCCAGGATCGCGCCGAGTTGAAAATTCCCCGCTATGTGCAAACGGCGCCGCCTCAGGGTGACTCCGGCGCCGTTCGGGAGGCGGCAAAGCTGCTCGTCACTGCGCAGAATCCGGTCATTATCGCCGATCGGGCCGCGCGCACACCGAACGGCATAGGGCTGCTGGTCGAATTGGCCGAATTGCTGAACGTTCCCGTCGTCGATCAGCTCAACCGGCTGAATTTCCCCACCACACACCATCTGAACCAGACCGGCCGGGCCGGCCCATTAATCGCCCAGGCGGACGTCATCCTTGGCCTCGAACTCTCCGACTATTACGGAACGGTGAACACTTTCATCGACAACGGCGCGTACGACAGGGAGCCGAAAACAAAAGCCGGCGTCAAACTGATCAGCATCACCTCAGCCGACTACTATCTGAAATCGAACTATCAGGACTTCCAGCGCTTCCAGCCGGTCGATGTCTCGATTGCCGGCGACGCGGAGGCGACGCTGCCGGCACTCATCGAGGCGGTGAAAAGCGCGCTACCTGCGGACCGCAAATCGGCGCTTGCGCAACGCGGAGACGCCATGCGCAAAGCTTGGTCCGAGACGCGGCAACGCACGCTGAAGGCGGCGACTTATGCCTGGGATGCGAGCCCGATCAGCACGGCGCGGATGTGCGCCGAGGTCTGGGCGCAGATCAAAGACGAGGACTGGTCCCTGGTCGGATCCGATCGCATGTTCAGCGCTTGGCCGACCCGCCTTTGGCCGATGGAGAAGCATTACCAATTCATCGGCGGGCCGGGCGGATATGGCGTCGGCTATGGTTCGCCGGCTGCGGTTGGCGCAGCGCTCGCCAATCGCAGCGAGGGCCGCTTGTCCGTCAACATCCAGACCGACGGCGACATGATGTATGCGCCGGGCGTGCTATGGACCGCCGCGCATCACCGCATTCCGCTCCTCAACGTGATGCACAACAACCGCGGCTATCATCAGGAGGTCATGCACGTCCAGCGCATGGCCGACCGCCGCAGCCGTGTGCTCAACGATGGGCCGATCGGCACGCAGATCATGGGGCCGGACATCGACTATGCGAAGCTCGCACAATCGATGGGATGGTGGGCCAGCGGGCCGATCACTGATCCGAAAGAACTCGCACCCGCGCTGAAGCGTGCCGTCGAGGTCGTGAAGGCCGGCGAACCGGCTCTCGTTGACGTCGTCACCCAGCCGCGTTGAGGAACAAAACCATGCGCCATTATGGACTCAGCGCCGCCATTGCGACGGTCGCCCTCCTATCAATGTTCGGGCCGGCAAACGCCGCCGCGTCGGCGGACCACGGCAAGATTGTCTTCATGAAGGAAGGCTGCTGGGAATGCCATGGCACCCAGGGGCAAGGCGCCATCACCGGACCGCGGCTCGCGCCCGATCCCCTTCCCTACGAAGCATTGTCCGCCTTCGTGCGCAGCACCAACCGCGCGATGCCGCCCTATCATGAGAACATTCTGTCGGATGCCGATCTCGCCGACATCTATGCCTATCTGCAATCGATCCCGAAGCCTCAGGATGTGAAGAACATTCCGTTACTCAATCAATGGGCCGACAAGCCGAAATAACACACCATTGTCACAACAATCACAAGTTGCTGCGAGGGTTGGTCAGACCTCGATGAGAATATGCCCTTCATCGATGCTGACATTGTAAGTCTTGATCGGCACCATGCACGGGGGTCCCACGACCTCGCCCGTGCGCACGTTGAATTGGCCGCCATGGAAATTGCACTCGATGACATCGCCGTAGAGTTCGCCCTCCGACAAGGAGCCAGGGCCGTGGGTACAGGCATCGTCAGTGACAAAGAATTCGCCGTCCACATTGTAGACCGCGAGCACCAGATCGCCGTGTTCCATCTTGACGACACTCCCTTCGGCGATGTCGTCGGTACGGCACAAGCGAATCTTTGTCGGCGTAGATGGAACCGGCTGACTGGTCATTGATTGCTGCTTGCTGGCTATATTACAGTCGGGGACTCGCTCAGAATACGACACGTTGACAATCATAGCTTCGTGGGCAGGTCAACACTTGAAGGTCAAACATTGGGCCTTCACCGCCAAGAACAAACGCATCCGGGAGTAAAACGATGCTTAGGAAAGAACAGAACGACCTCCTCACGCAGACCGGTCCCGGGACACCTGGCGGGCGCTTGTTTCGCAGCTATTGGATCCCGGCTTTGCTGGCGAGCGAGCTTCCGGAGAACGACTGTCCGCCGGCGCGCGTGAAGCTGCTGTCGGAGCGGCTTATCGCGTTTCGCGACACCCAAGGCCGGCTTGGCCTGATGGATGAATTCTGCGCGCATCGCGGCGTATCGCTGTGGTTCGGCCGCAACGAAGACAGCGGGCTGCGCTGCCCCTATCACGGCTGGAAATACGACCACACCGGCCAATGCGTCGAAGTTCCCTCCGAACCGGACGAAAGCGGATTCTGCAAGAAGATCAAGCTCAAGTCCTATCCGCTGGTCGAACGCGGCGGCGTGTTGTGGACCTATATGGGGCCGCCCGACAAGCAGCCGGAGCTTCCCGAGTGGGAGTTCGCCACGGTGCCCGCCGAGCAGAGCTTCATGACGAAGCGAATCCAGGAGTCGAACTGGCTTCAGGCCATGGAAGGCGGGATCGATTCCAGCCACGTCTCCTTCCTGCATCGCGGTGACCTGAATTCCGATCCATTGTTCAAGGGCGCCAAGGCCAATCAATACAATCTGCGCGACTCCAGGCCTGTGTTCGAGGTGGTCGAGAGTGCCGGCGGACTCTACATCGGTGCCCGCCGCGACGCCGAGAACGGCAACTATTATTGGCGCATCACGCAATGGGTGATGCCGGCGTTCACCATGATCGCGCCGCGCGGTAATCACCCGATCCATGGCCACTTCTGGATACCCATCGACGACCATAATTGCTGGACGTGGAGCTTCGACTACCATTCGATGCGGGCGCTGACGCAGGCCGAAGTCGACGCCATGCGCGACGGCAAAGGCATTCACGTCAAATACGTGCCGGGCACGTTCCGCCCACTCGCCAACAAGGACAACGACTATCTGATCGACCGCGTTGGGCAGAAGGCGGGCAAGACGTTCAGCGGCGTCGAGGGTATCGCGATGCAGGACGCCTCGCTGCAGGAGAGCATGGGTCCGATCGTCGATCGCACCAAGGAAAACCTGGTGTCGACCGACAACGGCATCATCATGGCCCGCCATCGGCTGGTGCGTGCGGTCAAGGCGCTCATGGACAAGGACGCGCCGCCGCCCGGCGTCGAGGCCGCGCATCAGCGCGTGCGCTCCGCCGCCGTTGTCCTCCCGCCCGATCGGCCTTTCGTCGAGGCGGCCAAGGACGCGCTCATTGTGCAAGCGGGAGTGGCCCATGCTTCGGTTTGAGGTGACGCTCGGGACGCACCGCCATGCAGAGTGAATCGGCCCGCGCGTCGAGCGCCGTCGAAGCGCGCTTCCGCATCAATGCCCCGAACTCGCGGCCGCGCGCGATCAAGATCATCGCGCTCGACCGCCCCAGCGAAGCGGTGGTCAAGCGGCTCGCACAGCAATCCGCCTGGAGCAATGCGACGTTCCTGACCGCGCTGGCCGGCGCCCCCACGCCCGGCGAACGCTTCTCGGTGACCGGATGGCTTGGCGATCTCGCCGGCCACACCAAGGACCTGCTCAACGAGATCAGCGGCGCCGATCAGGTGGTGATGATCGCGACCGCGGGCGAGCCTCTGGAAGCGGTCTCAATCATCGGCGAGGCCTGCAGCCTCAAACGGGTCATGACGACGGCCTTGATCCTCAGCCCGGCGTCGGCATCCGACGAGGCGCTGTCGCGGAGCCTCGCGCAGCTGCGGCCCTGGTCCCTCATGCTGGTGGTCGCCAGCGCCGAAGACTACATCTCTGATATGTTGGTCGCGCTGCGCGCTTAGTCCTCCTTACGCGAGACGGGCTTGTGCCGATCCTGTGCTGATGTAAGTTTCCTTGCCTTGCGGGTGCACAATCGGACACGTCAAACGTGGCCAGCCGCAAGGGAAGCCGCGGATGGGAGGAACACGTCGTGCGGATGTTTTTTGCTTTGATTGCCGTATGCACGATGACCGCGTCGGTGGCCCGCGCGGACGATGCCGCGGCCAACTATCCGAACCGGCCGGTCAAAATCGTCGTTGACGTTCCGGCCGGCGGCGGCGTCGATACGGTGACCCGCATCGTGGCCGAAGGGCTGCAGAAGCGGCTCGGCCAGCCTGTGATTGTCGAGAACCGCGCCGGCGCCGGCGGCAATATCGGCGCCGACTACGTGTTCCACTCCGATCCTGACGGCTACACATTGCTCGCCACCCAGCCGGCAGCGATCACCATCAATCCGATGCTCTACAAGAACATGACCTTCGATCCGGCGAAGTTCGAGCCGATTGCGATCATGACATCGATCGCCAACGTGCTGCTGGTGCGGCCGAATTTCCCAGCCAAGAACGCGGAGGAGTTCATCGCCTATGCCAAGGCGAGTCCCGGCAAGATTACATACGCATCGCAGGGCATCGGCACGACATCGCATCTCACCGCGGCGCTTCTGGAGAACAGGATCGGCACCAAGCTCGTCCATGTGCCCTACAAAGGCACCGCGCCCGCGCTCAACGACATCATTTCTGACCACGTCGACATGATCTTTATGGAGCTCGCCTCGGCCATTAAACTACACGAAGGGGGCAAAGCGCGCATCCTGGGTGTGGCGACCGACACGCGCCTCGCCAGTCTTCCGGACGTGCCGACACTCGACGAGGCCGGCGTGAAAGGATTTGAATCGTGGACTTGGAACGCCATCGCCGCACCGCCGAACACGCCGAAGCCGATCGTGGCCAAGCTCAATGCTGCGATCGAAGACGTGCTCAGGAGTGAGCATGCCCAGGACATCTTCACAAAGATCAGCCTGCGTGCCGCCGGCGGCACGCCGGAGCAGGCCGCGAGCTTCATCAAGGAGCAGACGCTACTCTGGGACGGCGTCATCAAAGCTGCAAACATTTCGGCGCAATAGCCACGCTCAGACGTAAGGGTTCCACATGACCTCGACCAACGCGCTTCCGATCGTCGCTATCGCTACCGGCGATCCCGCCGGTATTGGCCCTGAGATCAGCATGAAGGCGGCGCTTGACGCGAGCGTGCGCGCTGCCTGCCGCCCCATCGTCGTCGGCGATCCGCGCGTGGTCGCGCGCCACGCGCAGGCTTGCGGTATCGGCGCGGACATTCGCGTGATCGAACGCATCGAAGACGCCAAGCCCTCCGATGGCGGTCTCGTGCTGCTCGCCTGTCCCAGCCCGGAACTCGGAAATATGTCCTTTGGCAGCAATAGCGCAGAGAGCGGGCGAGCGTCATTGGCCGCGGCACGCAGCGCGATCCAGGCCGCGCTGGCGGGTGAAGTTGATGCCGTCGTCGCCGCACCGCAGAACCAGACGTCGATCGCCATGGCCGGGATAGAGTTCGACGGCTATCCCTCGTTCGTCGCGCGCGAGACCGGGCTTGCGCCGCAAGACGTATACCTCATGCTCTGCTTCGGCGACGTGAAGATCGTCCACGCTACGCTGCACGTCAGCGTCAAGCAGGCGATCTCCATGATCACGCGCGAACGCGTTCTGCACGCGATCACGGTCGCTGACCGCACGCTCAAGCGTCTCGGGGTCGCGGAGCCGAAGATCGCCGTCGGCGGTCTCAATCCGCACGCCGGCGAAGCCGGCCTGTTCGGCAGCGAGGAGATCGAGATCATCAAGCCGGCAATGGATGACGCGGCGAAAGCAGGCATTCGCGTGTCCGGACCGTTCGGCGCCGACACGATGTTCCACAAGAAGGACAGCGACGCCTTCATCGTCATGCTGCACGACCAGGGCCACATCACGGCCAAGCTGCTCGCGCGTAATGCGACCGCTGGTCTTGCGATCGGCAGTCCCATCCTATTCTCGTCGGTCGCGCACGGCAGCGGCCACGACATTGTCGGAAAAGGCGTTGCCGATCCGAAGGCGATGATCGAGGCTATTTCCCGGTTGGCAGGCGCAAACCGCACCGATCGCCCCGGCTGACAGCCGGTTTCTTGATCAGCCTCGGCTCATCGGGGCTGAACAGGCAAAGAACGAGACATCGATTCAATCGTCGGGCGCCGGACCGGACCAGCCCGGCAAATAGATCGCGTCTTGACTCTTGGCCAGTTTCATCGCGGTTTCCAATGCGCGATCAAAATCATTTTCGACAAGCTTGCGTTTCATGCGACGCCTGAGGAAATCCGCCCACAAAAACTCGCTGAATGGCGTCGTATCCTTCGCAAATCCGCCCGCCCGTCTCAATTCCCCGCTCAGTGAGCGGAACGGATCGTCTATCAACTTCATCACCGATTTCGGAATGTCCTCGTAACGGCAGCGGCGACCGTCGACATTGAAGGGATGCATCCAGTTTCTGTTGTCGAGCACGACCCAGAAGGCGTCGTCTTCGAGCATACTCAAGTTTGCGACCACCGAAGTCATGACATCTTTCACACCCTCTTCATGAAGGGCGAGCGCGAGATGATGGTGATCGACAACGTAATGACGTCCCTTAGGGCCGAAAACGACGGGGATCATGTGAGTGCCGAGAAACTTCGAACCCTTATTGCCCTTCATCTCCCGCCAGCGCTTGCGCTTCGCATGGACCTCGCGCATTCCAACGGTGATTTGAGTCGGACGCAGGTCCGCAATTTTGACCGACTTGATGGTTGGTTCTCGGACGGCGACCATGGCACGCTCCTTCGGACATTGGTCCGTTTGAAGTTGACGATGACTTCGCAAAGCGACACGTCGCGTCATAGTGCCATATCGGCGCACCGGCGGCTCGGCCCGATCGGCGAGTGCCGTCGAAACCCAGGCTCGCGGGCCGCAGCGTCACGCCGCGGCTCCGTGACGAGCCACTATCCCTCGAGATAAGGCGCAACAGGATCTGATGAGCGGCTATAAGAATGCGCTGCTTGCGCGCTGGTAATAGCTCGGATCGCAATATTTCATCGGATCTGTCAGCACTTTGTTCGGCTCGGCGTACCGGCTGCGCAGGTCGAGCACGCATTGAAGTCCAGCCAAATCGATCCTGCAATCGCGGAAAAACCCACCCTCGGGCGCCAGCAGTTCGGCATGACTCGCCTCCGCGACATCGGGCGACATGCCAGCAACGTTGCGCACGAGCACCTCAATCGCGGCCGCGCGATTGGACGGCTGGTATAGCCAGCCAATCGACGCATGATATCCGCGGATGAAGGCGACGATCTTGTCGCTGTTCTTCTCCGCCCAAGACCGCTTAGCGGCTGCGACATTGCCTTGATATGGGCCCAGCACGGACGTTGCTGTGACCAACTGCCTCTGTCCGCGGCCCTTTGCGATCAAATTGTAAGGTGCCGAGAGCAATGTAGCCGACTCGTTCCCTTCCAGAAGGCTATT
>DATDMA010000131.1:0-3028 GCA_036519015.1 Pseudolabrys sp.
GCCTTCTCCGCGCGCGCGGTTTCCAGGATCTTCGCCGCCGGCACCATGACGCCGAGATCGATGACCTCGTAATTGTTGCACTGGAGCACGACGCCGACGATGTTCTTGCCGATGTCGTGCACGTCGCCCTTCACGGTCGCCATCACGATCTTGCCGGCCGACGAACTGACGTGGTCGCGCCCGTCCTTCTGCTGCTCGATATACGGCATCAGGTAGGCGACCGCCTGCTTCATCACCCGCGCCGACTTCACCACCTGCGGCAGGAACATCTTGCCGGAGCCGAACAGGTCGCCGACGACGTTCATGCCATCCATCAGCGGGCCTTCGATCACGTCGAGCGGCCGCTTGGCGCGCGTGCGCGCCTCCTCAACGTCGACCTCGATGAACTCGGTGATGCCGTGCACCAGCGCATGCGACAGCCGCTTCTCAACCGGCTTGTCGCGCCAGGCGAGATCGACTTCCTTGGCTTCCTGCCCCTTGCCGCGGAATTTGTCCGCCAGCGCCAGCAGCCGTTCCGATGCATCGGGCCGGCGGTTGAGCACCACGTCCTCGCAGGCCTCGCGCAGTTCCGGATCGAGGTCGTCGTAAACCGACATCTGCCCGGCATTGACGATGCCCATGTCCATGCCGGCCTTGATGGCGTGGAACAGGAACACCGAATGCATCGCCTCGCGCACGCGCTCATTGCCGCGGAAGGAAAACGACAGGTTCGACACGCCGCCGGAGATGTGCGCGTGCGGCAGGTTCTGCCTGATCCAGCGTGCGCCCTCGATGAAGGCGACGCCGTAGCCATTGTGCTCCTCCATGCCGGTGGCGATGGCGAAGATGTTCGGATCGAAGATGATGTCCTCGGGCGCGAAGCCGACCTGGTTCACCAGGATGTCGTAGGCGCGCGCGCAGATCGCGGTCTTGCGTTCGAACGTGTCGGCCTGGCCCTTTTCGTCGAAGGCCATCACCACCACCGCCGCGCCATAGCGATGCACGGTGCGCGCATGATCGATGAAGGCCGCTTCGCCCTCCTTCATCGAAATCGAGTTCACCACCGGCTTGCCTTGCAGGCATTTCAGGCCGGCCTCGATCACCGTGAACTTGGATGAATCGACCATCACCGGCACGCGCGCGATGTCCGGCTCGGCGGCGATGAGATTGAGGAAGGTCACCATCGCCTGCTCGGAGTCGAGCAGGCCCTCATCCATGTTGACGTCGATGACTTGCGCGCCGTTCTCCACCTGCTCGCGCGCCACGTTGAGCGCCGTCGTGTAATCGCCGGCAGTGATGAGCTTGCGGAATTTGGCCGAGCCGGTGACGTTGGTGCGCTCGCCGACGTTCACGAAAGGGATTTCCGGCGTCAGCGTGAACGACTCTAGCCCCGAGAGCCGCAATTGCGGCGGCACGTCCGGGATCTTGCGCGGCGGCTTGCCGGCGACAATCTTGGCGATGGCCGCGATGTGGTCGGGGGTGGTGCCGCAGCAGCCGCCGACCACGTTGACCAGGCCGGCCTCGGCGAACTCGCCCAGCAGCTCCGCCATATATTCCGGGCTCTCGTCGTAATAGCCGAACTCGTTCGGCAGTCCGGCATTCGGATAGGCACAGACGAACGAATCCGCGAGCCGGCCGATCTCGGCGACATGGGCGCGCATTTCCTTCGCACCCAGCGCGCAGTTCAGTCCGATTGTCACCGGATCGGCGTGGCGCACCGCATTCCAGAATGCGCCCGGTGTCTGGCCGGACAGCAGCCGTCCCGACATGTCGGTGATGGTGCCGGAGATCATCACCGGCACGTCGATGCCAAGCTCGTCGCAAATTTCCGCAACGGCGAAGATCGCCGCCTTGGCGTTGAGCGTGTCGAAGATGGTCTCGATCAGCAGGAGATCGATGCCGCCCGCTATCAGCCCGCGCACCTGTTCTCCGTAGGCTGTGCGCAGCTGGTCGAAAGTGATGGCGCGGAATCCGGGGTTGCTCACATCCGGCGAGATCGACGCAGTGCGGTTGGTCGGACCGAGAGCGCCGGTCACGAAGCGACGCCTGCCGTCTTCCTTCTCTGCCTGCACCGCGGCCTCGCGCGCGAGCCGCGCGCCCGCCTCGTTGAGCTCGTAGGCGATCTTCTCCATGCCGTAGTCGGCTTGCGCGATCGTCGTCGAGGAGAAGGTGTTGGTGGAGACGATGTCGGCGCCTGCGCGGAAGTACTTGAGATGGATGTCGCGGATCGCGTCCGGCCGGCTGAGGTTCAAGAGATCGTTGTTGCCGCGCACCTCGCGGTTCCAGGCGTCGAAGCGCGCGCCGCGATAGCCCTGCTCATCGAGCTTGAGCTCCTGGATCATCGTGCCCATGGCGCCGTCGAGCACCAGGATGCGCTCCTTCATCGCTTTGACGAGCGTGGCGCGGGTACCAGGACGAGGCGCTGTCACGATACTTGGACTCCCAATCAGGCAGCTTGTTCCACGGCCGGCCGCAGGCCGAGCAGATGGCAGATCGCGTAGACGAGGTCCGCGCGGTTCATCGTGTAGAAATGGAAATTGGTCACGCCGCGATCAACCAGATCGAGGACCTGTTCCGCGGCGACCGCGGCTGCGATCAGCTTGCGCGTCGCGGGATCCTGATCGAGCCCGTGAAAGCGCTCGGCGAGCCAGCCCGGCACCGAGGTGCCGCAGCGTGCGGCGAAGCCGGTCATTGCCTTGTAGTTCTGCACCGGCAGGATGCCCGGCACGATCGGGATGTTGATGCCGCGCGCGCGCACGCGGTCGAGATAGCGGAAGTAAAGATCGTTCTCGAAGAAGAACTGGGTGATCGCACGCCCTGCCCCGGCATCGACCTTCGCCTTGAGCATGTCGATATCGGCTTCCACCGTCGGCGAGTCCGGATGCTTCTCTGGATAGGCCGACACCGAAATCTCGAAATCGTCGCTGACGCGCTTGATGCCGCCGACGAGATCGGCCGCGTTCTCGTAGCCGCCCGGATACGCCGCATATTTCGCGCCGTCGATCGCATCGCCGCGCAGCGCCACCAGATGGCGCACGCCGACATCGCG
>DATDMA010000132.1:0-2900 GCA_036519015.1 Pseudolabrys sp.
ATGCGCTCGATCTCGTCGAAGCCTAACAAGAACGGGCTGGACAGGGTCGGAACTCGTGACATGGTCTCAAAGCCCTCGCTTGAAGCGACTTTGACTCGGGGCCCAAGATTGGCACCCCCAACCGAACAGCACCTGCCGCCCGGTCACCGGCTAATATGGGCGGACCCGGTTAAAGGTTCAAGAACGGAGCCGAACTGGCCCTCCGAAGGGGTATAATCGGGCCAGACCGGGGATTTTCATACCGAATCCGCCGCTGCCATCGCTGAACGTTCGCGCCGTGAAGGCGACGCCGGTCGAGGTTCCCATCAATTTCGTGCTCGGCACCAGCCAGGGCGTGCTCCGCCGGGTCCCGCTGCTGCTGATCGACCTCGAAACGGAGGAGGGCGTCACCGGGCGCTCCTACCTGTTCTGCTATCGCGCGCTTCCGCCGCAGCATCCCGGCAACAGAATGGTGTGGGACGATGATGCGGTTAAGCATTATCGGCTGCGCTGACGCGATTCAGAATCGTAAAAAGCCCCGTTTTAAATCGTTAAATTAAGCATGCACGTTTTCCTTGTTTCCTCAAAAATTTCTTAAAATCCGAGTATTCGCATTTAGCCTCGCTAGTATCCCAGCGACTGACGAACACGGATTTTCGTTCGGCAGGAGTGCGGGGAGGCGGAAATTGCTGAAGCGAAGCATTGATCCCGAATTCGATCTGACGATCGAGGAAAAGCTTTTTCGAGGTGCCAAGCACCTGTGCGTTGTGTTCGCCGGCGCGGCGCTGACCATCAGTGCGCTCGATCTGATGAACGTGCGCGTGGTGGAAGCAGCCGCTCAGTACATTCACGATACGCACGTGAAGGTCGCCGACATTCCGGACGCGCTCCGCTCACACCTGCAGAACATCTCCTTCACGTCTTCGGAGCCACAAGCCACGGCTATCGCGGTCATCCCACGCGACGATATCGCCAAGCTCCCGGATCGCCCGCGCCCGCGTGCCGTGCTCGCCAAGAGCGCTTCTTCGCCGGTCGCTGGGCTCGCCGAGGCGCGCCATCTCGATGCGGTGGAAGTGGCGATGGCTTCTCCCGTCAGCATGACACAGCGCGACGCGACCGGTGCAACCGCCATGGCGCACGCGCCGGGAAACGTCACGCCGACCGCGCCGCTCCGGCTCGCCAGCGCCGATGCGGCCGCGATGCCGAGCTCGTTCCCCGCTGTCGGCGTCGCGCCGTCTTCGGGGCAAATCTCATTGCCGATGTCGATCGCCATTCTGCCGCCGCCGGCGCCGGGCGTGCCGCCCCTGTCACCCGCCCAGCGGCTGCATCTCGAAGGCAAAGAGCGCGCGAAGGCCGAGCGCTGCCTCGCCAATGCCGTCTATTTCGAAGCACGCAGCGAACCGCTGAAGGGCCAGATCGCGGTTGCGCAGGTCGTGATGAACCGGGTGTTCTCGGGCTTCTATCCGAACGACGTCTGCGGCGTCGTCTACCAGAACTCCCACCGCCGTCTTGCGTGCCAGTTCACCTTTGCCTGCGACGGCAAGAGCAAAGCGATCAACGAACGCGCCTCCTGGGCGCGCGCCAACCGCATTGCCAAGCAAACGCTCGACGGCAAGCTCTACGAGACTGCGGTCGGCACCTCGACGCACTATCACGCTGTCTATGTGCATCCGAACTGGGTGCGCGAGATGAAGAAGTTCGTGCGCTTCGGCATCCATAACTTCTACCGCCCCTATGCCTGGGGCAATGGCTCCGACGAGCCGGTGTGGTCGAAGGAACAACTCGCGTCGAACAAGAAGAGGTAGGGGGCAGCCGGCGCGTTGCACTACTGCGGCGGCGTTCCATTCTCGCGCAGCACGTCGCCGGCCAAATACAACGACCCCGTGATGAGGATTCGCGGCGGCGGATCGAGGTCGAGTGTGCGCACGGCCTCGAGCGCCTCGGTGAGATTGTCGCGGCTGGTGGACGGCAAGCCGATGGCGCGCGCGCAGTCGGCGACCGTTTCGGCGGGGATGCCCGTCTCCGTGCCCGGTACCGGCACGGCGATCATGCGCCGCGCGAGCCCGGTGAAATTGCGCAGGAAGCCTTCGCAATCCTTGCTCGCTAGCATGCCGACGATCAGCACCAGCGGGCGCGACACGCGCTCCTCGAGATCGGCAAGCGCGGCGGCGATGGCGCGGCCGCCATCCGGGTTATGTCCGCCGTCGAGCCACAGCTCGCTGCCCGCCGGCACTAGTTCGCTGAGCTTGCCCTGCGCGAGACGCTGGAGCCGCGCCGGCCAGTCGGCCTTGCTCATGCCGGCCTCGAAGGCAGCGGCGGGGATCTTGAAGGCGCCGATCGTGCGTAGCGTGGCGATGGCGAGCCCGGCGTTCTCATATTGATGGCGGCCGTAAAGCTTCGGCGCCGGCAGGTCGAGCAGGCCCGCTTCGTCCTGATAGACCAGACGGCCGCGCTCTTCGGTGGCGGTGAAATCCTCGCCGGCGACGCGCAGCGGCGCTTTGAGTTTGGCCGCCTGCCGCTCGATCACCGACAGCACGTCGCGGTGCTGCGCGGCGATGATGGCCGGCGCATTTCGTTTCAGGATGCCGGCTTTCTCGGCTGCGATTTTCTCGAGCGTGTCGCCGAGGAAGTCGGTGTGGTCGATCGATATTCGGGTGATGACGGACGCGAGCGGTGCGTCGATGACGTTGGTAGCATCCAGCCGGCCGCCGAGACCGACCTCCAGGATCAGCACGTCGGCCGGATGGCGCGAGAACAGCAACAAACCGGCCGCCGTTGTGATCTCGAACACGGTGATGGGTGCGTTCGAATTGGCGCGCTCGCATTCCTCGAAGGTGGCGGCGAGCTCTGCGTCGGAGACAAGCTTGCCTTCACTCCCGAATTCGGGCGCGTCCAAGCTCGGCATTATTGAGTGGCCGAAG
>DATDMA010000133.1:0-50709 GCA_036519015.1 Pseudolabrys sp.
ACCTTCGGCGTCCCGCTCGCAGGAATCGCGAGCTGGATGCGCAGCACCGTCGCCTTGTTGACGACTACCGGATCGCCCGTGGCGGGATCGATCTTGTTGGGACCGGGAACGTCGTAGCCCGACATGCTGACGAACAGGGTCGCCGTCGATCCGTTGTCGACGACGGCCATGTTGCCCCAGGGATCGTTGATGTGCGAGCCCGACCACACGGTCGCGAGCCGGCCGTTTGAGTCGAACACCAGGAGGCAGCCCGGGCCCTTGGTTGCCGTCGTGCCGTCAGTGCTCGGCGTGCTGCCGACGATCACCCAGCCGCTCTTTAGCGCCGCCATTGCGGTGCTCATGCCGATCCCACCCGGGCATTGCCGCAGGTTCTGTGGCACTTTGGCGAACAGCGTCGTGGCGCGGGTCGAGGGGTTGTAGTCGATGATAGAGCCGCCGGTGCCCTGGAGGTTCGACAGGTTGTTGAAGTTGTCGACGAGCACATCGCCCTTCTGGATCTTGCCCGAGGTCGCCGGGGCGATGAAGACGGCATAGGGATTGAGGTCGCCGTTGTCAGGGATCGTCGAGACGACAATCGAGTGATGTTTGAAAGTCGCCAGCGCGCTCTGGGCGCGCGCCGGAGCCGCCCCGAGCAGGAGAGTTGCCGTAATGCAGCCGAGCGCGACGGCGCCGCCAATTCGTCGGAAATTCAACATGTCTTTCGCCTTGTCATTGACCGTGGTCACGGCGCTGCGGTCGCCGCAGCGCCAAACAATCTAGAAAGTGATGTTCGTGCGCATGCCGATCACCAGCTCGTTCTTGAGCTCCTGCGTCGGGTTGTCGGGATCGACAATGCCGGCGCCGGGACTGATGACGTATTGAATGTCCGGTTGAACCTGCCACCACGGCATGACTTGGTATTGGTAGGTCGCCTCCAGGACAGTTTCGTATTGGCGCACCGGCGAATAGACGCCGGGGCTAAAGTAGGCCGTATCCTGGTCGAGCCCCCGGGCGCCGTTGCTGACCTGGGCGACACTCACGCCAAAGCTGGCGGTGTCGCTGTCGCGTCCGGCGAAAGGCTGGTGCATCGTCACACCCGCATTGAGGCTGAAGTTGATGAGGTTGCGATCCTGCAGCGGCGTGAACATCGGGCGGAGGAAGACATCGATGTTGCGATCGGGATCCTCCGCCGAGCGCCAGACCATCTGGTCGGCGACGCCATAGAACGCGTAGTCGCCGCGATGGGTCTCCGGCGTTCCTGTACTGGCGGGATTGGCGAGCGAGAGACCCATGTTGTCGTAGCGCAGGTCGTCGAATTCCGCGCTATCGTACCAGACGCCGATCCTGTAGGTGCTCGCGAGCGGATCGTCTTCGCCCGCCTTCACCAAAGTGCCCGACCCCGGATACATGAACTGCAACTCAGCGATAGCCATCACACCGCCCTTGACCGGGAAGCTGATGCCAGAGGGGTTGCGCACTTGCGGGTCGCCCGTGTTGTCCGAAACCGGACTGCCGTTGAAGACGCCCGCAAGAACCGAGATGTTGTCCGTCAGGTGGGCCCTCGCGCGAACGCCCAGGGCCGAGAGCGGATAGGCCGGGCCGCCGCCGGGAAGATCGGCCGACGGGAGCATCGGCCAACCAAACATCGTGTTGACGAAATAGCTCGCATTCTGGCTGTCCATGAACTCCTGGTCGAGGCTCTGCTGGCCGAACTTGACGTCGAAGTTGTCGCCGAATTTCTGCTGGTACCAGAGCTCCCACAAACGGGTGGCGGGATCGGCCTCGATGCCGCTCGCGGTCTGCAGCGAGTAGAGATTTGTGGAGCTTAGATTGCCGCCGTGGATCTGCAGACCGCTGACGTTGAACAGACCGCCGTTCAGGCCGAACGCGCGCTGCGTGTCCAACTGCAGGGTCCCCGTCGTCACCCCGTTGTATTCGGCGCCCTGACGTGAGCCGCCGGTCACGTTGCCAAAGACCTCGCTGGTTTCGACGATGTTGAGCGTCATGCCGTATTGGCTGAGCGCGGTTCGCAGGCCCCACATGTCGCCGAAGAGGTTGGAGCTACGCGGCGCGGTGTTCACGAACCCGAACACGCCGCCGGGGACGCTCACGCCGCTCGCAACCGACGACGCCGTCGTCGTCGCAGCGGTCGACGGTTGTGCACCGGCTGCGGGCAGGTCGACAGGCGTCTCGACGAATTCGTCCGACTGGGCGGTCGATGGCTGTGCGCAGGGTCCGTTAGACGCCGTAGCAGTCGGCGCGCCGGCCGCAGGCACGCCCCCAGGCTTCGCGACGACTTGTCCCGACTGGGCCGTCGGCGGCTGTGCGTGGGCCCCGTTAGACGCCGCAGCAGTCGGCGCACCGGCCGCGGGCACGCCGGCAGGCTTCGCGGCGAGTTGTCCCGACTTAATGGTCGACGGCTGTGCGTGGGCCCCGTTAGACGCCGCCGTAGCCGGCGCGCCGGCCGCGGGCACGCTGCCAGGCTTCGCGACGAGTTGTCCCGACTGGGCGGTCGGCGGCTGTGGGCAGCCCCCGCTGGACGCCGTAGCAGTCGGCGCGCCAGCCGCCGGCACGCCGGCAGGCTTCGCGACGACTTGTCCCGACTGGGCCGTCGACGGATGTGCGCCGGCTCCGCCAGACGCCGCCGCTCCGGCCGTGGGCGCCCCCGCAGTTGTCTTGGCCAATTCTCCCGACTGATCTGATTTGGGAGCGGCGTCATCCGCCCGCGTCCCCATCGTGGAGCTCACAACACATACGCTCGCAACGAGCACAGAACCAAACATCCGCGCGAACCGGCGCGCGGACAGAATATCAATCATAGTATCCCCACGACGCCCCCAACGTCGCCGGCGCTTGGGTAAGCAAGAAAAACTCTATGCGCAACAACGATCTTTTGGACGTTTTCTAAACTGCGATGTTAACTGTTTGAATTGGTTCTAAACAGAGATGCACAATTTCGGCGCTCAGCGACACGTACACAAATTACGAGATAAGAAGCGCCGCGCACCATGGCGAACTGCTCAAGCTCGGGTTTGAGGTCGCTCAATCAAGCGTCGCCAAGTACATGGTCAAACGGCGAGGACCGCCAAGCCAGCGATGGCATACCTTCCTGCACAATCATGCCCCAGATATCGCCGCCATGGACTTGTTCGTCGTCCCGACCATTGGCTTCAATCTGCTCTATGCCTTCGTCATCGTCCGGCTAGACCGCAGAGACTTTGTCTGGATCAACGTTACAACAAATCCGACCGCGGAGTGGATTGTGCATCAGATAATTGAGGCCTTTCCCTGGGATGAGGCTTCACGATACCTCATTCGCGATCGGGATCGGATTTACGGCGCCATCGTTCCACGCCGATTGTGCGCCATGGGCATCCGGGACAAGCCGACGCCATCAGCTTCACCCTAGCAGAATGGCTTTTCCGAACGGCTGGTCGGATCGATCCGAGTGTGCGCGACCACATCATTGTCTTTGGCGAGCCGCACTTCCGTCGGATCCTGCGATCGTATGCTTGCTACTACAACGGGATCAGAACTGACCGGTCATTGGAAAAGGATGCGCCCCTCTTTCGCCCGGTTCAGCGAAACGGAAGCATTAAATCACACACCATCCTTGGCGGACTTCATCATCACTACTACGTCCGGGTTTAGGTTTTCGGTACACACAACAGCGTTCGTCACGTCAACATGACCATCTCGATGGCGTTTATCGCGCCGGGTCTGGTCAAGACCGCCGTCGAGGTCGGCTTCCACGGGGCATCGGCGTTGCGAGCTTGCGTGATACTCCGGCCGAATGGTCGCACCAGATCGAGCGGCTCGGTGTGGCGCAGGGCTCGTTGGATTTTTATTCAACTGTATCGGTGGTTTGCGTCGATCCTGCAGGTTCTCACGATCATCCGTCCCGAGACGCCGTCATCAAAGCCGCGATTTCGCGGCCCTGGTACAAAAAAATTGTCAGGATGAAATGTATTTTGGGCCGACGACGCGCACGATCAACGTGCAGGACATCTGTCGGCATGATGCCGGCGGCGCATCAGTGCCGCGCGGCTAGCGCCTTATCGATCGTCATCAAAGCCGAAAACCTCTATGATGATCATCGAGGGCTGGGCGTTGACAGCGCCTTGCTGCGGTGCCACCGCCTGTTACACCGCCACCCGAGCGGCGTTCAAGGCGGCAGCCGAAACGTGTGTCGCGCGCGACGTTTTGGCCCGAGCGCTGCGCAGGCGCGGTGCGGGACAACGCGGCCCGCAGCCCCGACCACCGTGCAAACAAAGAGCAGGGGCTAGTCCGCGCTCACCTTCGCGAGGCGGTTCTCGGGCAGCCGCTGCTTGTACCAGCCGAAATCCTGACGGCCCGGCGCGAACACGTCGATGTATTCGGCATCTTCCAAAACTTCGCCACCATGCGCGACGCCGGCCTTCATGACCATGACGTCGCCCGGTCCGACGATGCGGGTCGGCTCGCCCTCGATATGCCAGCGGATCTTGCCGGCGATCATGTGCGAGACCTGATCAAAATCGTGGACGTGCATGTTAAGCGCGTTGCCGGCCGGCGCCTTGATGCGCGCGACCATTGCGTTCGGCACCTCGATGACCTTGCCGTAGATGAGCGGGTTCAGTTCGACCTCTTCGAGTTCGTCCCAGTTGTAAACGGGCATCACGCGTCCTTTCGCTTCGCTTGAGAGGGGCTCGCCGACCGCTTCACGCCGGCCATGTTTTCGAGGACGGCGCAGACCGCGGCCGTGTCCTGGTGGGCACGGCCTTGCCCGGCACCGGCATAGTGAATTTGGCTGGCAACGGCGAAGAGCGGCGTCGGACAGCCCAGACCATTGGCGAAAGCCTCGATCGTCGCCATGTCCTTCATGTGCGTCTTGATGGTCGCGGTCGGCTCGTCGTAGCTGTTGTCGCGCATCAGCGGACCACGCACTTCGAGCATGCGTGATGTGGCGGCGCTGTCAGCCAGGGTGTCGTAGATGAGGGCGGGATCGAGCCCGGCCTTGATACCTAACACCATGGCTTCGGCGGTGGCGACGTTGTGGATCGTGACCAGCAGGTTCGCCAAGTATTTCATAACGCTGCCGTGGCCGAATGGGCCGAGATACTTGCGTCGCCGCGACATGCCGTCGAAGACGGCTTCGCAGCGTTCGCAGGCGTCGGCATCGCCGCTCGCGAAGACGACCAAATCCTTTCGGGCGGCCTGCGCGCCGGTGCCGCTCACCGGACAGTCGAGAAGAGTTTTACCGCTCTTTGCCAGGATCTCGTGCGCCTGATGCTTGGCGTCCAGCGGCAAGGTCGAACATTCGATAACGATCTGACCTTGGCCCTTGGCGGTTGCGATGCCGGTGGCAACGTCGAGCAGCGCGCCGGCCGAGGGCAGCGAGGAGATGATGATCGGCGCACCTTCGGCGACCTCGCGCGGCGAGTCCGCGACGGTGCCGCCACGGGCCTTGTGTGCCGCGGTCGCCTCCGGGCTCGGGTCGAAACCGACCACCTCGAAGCCGGCTTTGATGAGATTAGCCGACATGGCCGATCCCATGATGCCGATACCCGTGATGCCGACGATCTTGCTCATGCCGTCCCCCGTCAGGCCCCGCGCATCCGTTTCGGCGCGTGAAAGGCCATCACCACGAAGCCCAACACCGCCGGCAGGACAACCGACACGCTCGATGCCCAGCTCCAGCCGATGGTATCGACCAGCTTACCGAAGATGACACCGGCAAAAAGGCCCGGCAAATAGAACATCGGGATCAGCAGCGACATCGCGTAGCCGATCTGGTCCGGCTGCACGCTGCGCTGTCCGACAGAGATGAAGCGAGGATAGAGATAGCCGCTTACAAGAGCACCATAACAGAACGAGAGGGCACTCTGGGCAACGAGCGACGGGGTGTCGTGGAACAGGAGATAGCTGATAGCCGTAAGGAGCAGCAGGGCAACCATGAGCCCGTAGTGCTTCAACTTCTCGCCAAGCCAGCCGCAAACGAGGGCGAGCAGCGTCCCAATGCCATACATGCCGAACGCGGTGCCGGCTTCTGTGATGCTGAAGCCAAGCTGCGTGTGCAAATAGGTAGTGTAGAGCGCCGCGTAAGCGAAGAAGGAATAGCCGACCAGTGCGAAACCCAACACGCAGAGTACGCTATTGCGATTAAAGACGCTTCGGTCGGACGACGCGACGGCGCCGTTCTCTGGCTTCTCGCAGTCGACCGCCTCGGCGAAGCCGCGCGGCACCAGGAACAAAACGGTGAGCGCAGTCAACAAGCCAGCAATGCCAAAGATGAAGAAGGCGTGATGCCAAGAACCGAAGGAAACGAAGAAGCGGGTGCCGAGGAAAGGCCCGAGAAAGGCGCCGACGCCGAAAAACGCATTGTTAATACCGACGAAGGCACCTCGCCTCGGCCCGAAATAAGCGCCGACCATCGCGAAAATTGCGCTGATGTGCAGCGCCTCGCCCGCTCCCGTCATCGACCGGTAGAGCGCGAGTTCGGTGTAGGTGTGCGCCAAGGGCGTAATGAACGTGAATGCCGAATAGACGATCAGGCCACCGACCAAGGTCGCCTTGCGGCCGAAGCGGGCCATAAACCAGCCGCTCAATGCGCCGAAGATCGCGATGTTCACGGCAAACGCATTGGTGAGGAAACCTCCCTCGGCCAGCGTCAGACCGTACTCCTTGCTGATCGGCCCGAGCAGCGCCGGGAAGACCTGGCGGTCCATGCCGTTGAAGGCATAGGAGCAACCCAACGCCGCGACGATGGCAAAGATGAACGCCGTGCTGAATTTGGATTGATAGGTTTCCGTCGGATCAACAAAAGCTGCAATTCTGGTGCCCGAATTGGACATGCAGACAACCTCCCTAGAGCGGACCACCGGGCTGAACGCCTCTTATCGCTCGTCGTCAGGTATCTACGTTCTGAGGGCTTATCAAGTTAATTTCGACTAAACTGGAATTCCAGTTTCCAAATTTTTATAGTCAGAAAATTCGAGCCCCTAGGCGACGAACATAGGCGTGTTGAACGCGGCAAGTGTGCGCTTGTGCGAGGCTTCGACGTGTCGCCGGATCAGTTTGGCGGCCGTCTTGCGGTCGCGCCGCGCGATCGCTTCGACCAAAGCCTGGTGCTCGGCAACGAGTCCTGCGAAGTTGCGCGGCTCGGCCATCCGCGTCGCGCTGATATGGGTGAAGCGGTCGAACAGTCCGTTGAAATTCGAGGTGATCTGGGCAAAGCGCCGGTTGCCCGAAGCGCGGGCGAGCCCGTCGTGGAACCGGCGGTTGGCGGGTATCCATTCCTCGATCGATGTCACGTCCTTGCAATCCGCCAATTCCGCAAGCTCCGCCAGCATATCGGCATCGTAATGCTTGATCGCTAGATCGACGCAAGCCTGCTCGTAGACCAAGCGAATCTCGTACATCTCGTCCACTTCCGACAGCGAGATCGGCCGGACCCAATGGCCGCTGCGCGCCTTGACCTCGACGAGATTCTGGTCGCGCAACCGCACCAGGGCTTCGCGCACCGGTGATTTCGAGACGCCGAAACGTCGACCAAGATCCTGCTCGTAAATCGGTGCACCAGGCGGCAGCCGGCATGACAAGATGTCGCTACGCAACTGGTCATAGATCGCGGCAGAGTCGAGTTTTGCGTTCGCGCCCCGAGCCTTCATCGTCATCGTCGCCCCCCTCTTCTAGAATTTTAGATTTTTTGTATTCGACATTTTTTGATATGTCAGACACTATCACATCCGCGCTGATAAGGGAGATTTTCACATGCCGTGCTATTGGATAGCGCGCTCCAAAATCCTGGATAAAGTCGAGTACAAGAAGTACACGGACCGGGTTCCGGCCATCCTGAAGAAGTATGGCGGCAAAGTGCTGACGCGCGGCGGGACCTATGAGACGGTCGAGGGCCCGGACCATTTCGAGCGCTTTGTCATCGTCGAGTTCGAATCGATGGAAGCGGCCAAGCGCTGCTTCAACTCACCGGAATATGTTGAGGCTGCGGCGTTCCGCCGGGCCGGCGCCGGGCAGAACGAACTGACCCTGGCGGTCGGCGGCGACATGACCGCGTAACATAAAGCGCGCTCATGCTCCTCACAGCTAAACACGTCCTGATCGTCGGTGGCAGCTCAGGGATCGGCTTCGGAGCCGCGCAGGCGGCACTCGCCCAAGGCGCCGAAGTCACCATCGCCTCACGCTCGCGCGCGAAAGTCGAGACTGCCGTCGCCCAGCTCGGTCCCAAAGCGCAGGGCCAAACGCTCGACATCACCGACAATGCCGCTATCGAAGCATTCTTCAGCGGCCGCCCGGTCTTCGACCACATCGTCGTCTCCGCGGCGCAGACCAAAGTCGCCGCGGTGCGCGACCTGTCTTTGTCCGATGCAATGGCGTCGATGGAGTCAAAATTCTGGGGTGCCTATCGCGTCGCGCGCGCGGCCAGGATCGCCCCGCACGGCTCGCTGACCTTCGTCTCGGGCTTCCTGGCGCTCAGGCCACGCAAAGGCACGGCAATCCAGGCGGCGATCAACGCGGCTCTCGAAGGGCTGACACGCGGCTTAGCCCTCGAATACGCCCCAGTGCGGGTAAATGCGGTCTCGCCCGGCTTGGTGGTGACGCCGATGTATGACGGGCTGGGCGGCGATAGCCGCGAGGCCATGTTCGACGGTGCAGCCGAACGGCTACCCGTCGGCATCGTCGGACTGCCTGAACATATTGCCACTCAGATCATGGCATTCCTGCTCAACCCCTACATGACTGGCGCCACCGTCTATGTCGACGGCGGCGGTCTGCTCGTCTGACATGCCCACCGACAGTAGGCCGGCATGATTCGCTGCGTTATCGTGGGCTACGGATAGTAGGGGTGGAACGATCGCGTCCCGCCTCGCTGGTTTCGATCGGATATGTGTCACCCATGTCGTCGATGCGACGCGCAGTCGCCGATCGGCCGGCCCGCGAAAAGATGTTGCGCGCGTTATTGATCCTTGCATCTGCTCGCCCTGGACGTTGCATCCGGGAGTTGTCATGCTGTCCTCCCACGAGACGGGAGGACTGAATGCCATATATCGAATTGGATGCGTCCGATGGCTTGTCGACGTACTTCGTGAATACGGACGCGATTACTTACGTCCAGCAGAAGCGCGAGTTCACATTCATCCATTTCGGCAAAGATCACGGCATCAGTGTCACCGCGACACCCGATGTCATTATCGAGGCCGCCGATCGAGGACTCATTAGAAAGGGCGGAAGCTAAAAATATGGGGTGCTGAGTTATGGCTTTGGGGAGCGATCTATTCGAGCGTTCGCCGCATCGACGGGCCAAGCCATATCCTGGGGCCGCGGCTCTTCGGTGGGGTGCGCGGCGTTCAGTGATCTTGATCGTATGACAGCATCACACCATCGCTGATGCGCCGCTTTCTCCGTGCCTATGGTGCCGGACAGTAACGAGCCTCTGAGGCACTTTAGCTAACCACCCGACTATCCGGAGCTGCCGACGGAAACATTACGCCCCGGAACGCGTTGCCTTCCGCTAGGACAAGGGTGCCCCGTCAGTAAGGAAGTATGCAGCCCCACTCGCCACTGTGCCCAAATTGTTCTCGACCGATGGTCATCGCCCGCACACTGCCGCCCTTGCACGATGACCCAGAGGTCAACGTGTACGAATGTAGTCATTGCGGTGTCGACTTCATAACGGAAGACCACCTAACAATATCAGGAACCGCTGTGCCATAATTTCCGTTAGGCAGTTCTTTGACGCACGCGCATTCACACGCGGCTCCTTGCATCAGCACTCAATCGCACAACTGCACGAAGGACCGCGGGGTGTGCCGGGTCGGTAATGCGTCCCGCTGCACTCGCCGGCCGGTAAGGCAACCTGGTGGGGAGGCTCTTGAGTTGTGGCAAGCCGACCTTCACCATCAATGGCGGAGCCACTTTTTTGGAACACACAAGGTATCGAGCGCGAGGTCGCGCATATCGAACGATCGTTTCGACCCCATCGTCGCCACTTACAACAACACCGGCGAAAGACCCGTGCGCCGGCGTGCTGGCTAGTCGCGTTGAATCTCGGGCTTGTCGTACAAGACTGCGTTCAGCAACGACGTATGCACTTCCATCGTTCCGTTGTAGCTGATGAAGCCCAATTTGCGGAATTTGTTCAGGAAAAAACTGACGCGCGATCGAGTCGTTCCGATCATCTCCGCCAACATCGCCTGACTGATATTGGCCTCAATCGGCTGCGGGCCGCCATCTTTTCCGAAATTCGCAAGGAGAAGCAGAAGCCGCGCGAGCCGCTTTTCGCTCGAATTGAACAATTGGTCGATCAAGTCCTCTTCAATGCGGCTGTTCCGGGTCAACAGGTACGCCATGAAGAGTTCGGAAAATGTGGGTTCCCTGTGAAGAACCGCGATCATCGCCGCTTTTGTGATTGAGGTGATCAAGCACTCTTCCATCGCCGTTGTCGTGGCGATGCGCAAGGGATGGCCATTCAGACATCCTTCGCCGAAGAACTGCTTGGGCTCCAATATCCCGACCATCGCTTCCTTTCCTTGCTCGGAAACGACGGTGAGCTTGACCCTGCCTTCTTGGATGTAAAAAACCGCGTCCGCGGCGTCACCTTGGGCAAAGACGACTTGGTCTTTCCGATATTTCGCAATCGTCTTTCCATCGCCCACCCTGGCGAGAAAGGCCTTCGGATCAAATTCCTCAGCTGCTGATATCACGCGAACCCCCTGTGCCCCCGAAGCCGCGCCGCATTGTAATCATAGCAACTCCATGGCTCGAATGAAGCACCGCTGCCGCCGGCGGTGGTGCCAGCTTCAATCGGCCACCCGAATGTGTTGAAAAGCCGCACAAAAACGGACGTCCCGTTCGCGAAGAAAGGTCTTCACGCGCGCCGGACGGAGTTCGGGGCCATCGGCCTGTGCAATTGGCGGCTTATCCGCGTGATATCGTCGCTACGTTGCTTTTTGCCTGCCGCAGGCACCGTTAATTTACTTGGAATCACAGCTTACAGGCCCGACGAGGCAATTGAAGGTCAATTTTATACAGACGCCCGTCCAGCACCCTGCTTAGCATCGCTTCCTAAGGCCGCCCAGCAATGGCGGCGGGGGTGGCATCTTGGTGAGGGCGGACATGGGGAATCGCCTCGCGGGCGTACGGAGCCCAAGTGTGTTCAGAAAACAATTCACTGACGCGCGAGACGCGTGTGCGCTCGCCGAGGGTATTGTCGACACGGTGCGGGAGCCCGTTCTCGTGCTCGACCACGAGCTGCGCGTGATCGCGGCAAATCGGTCATTCTATTCGGCATTCAAGGTTGTCCCCAAGGGCACCCAGGGCAAGCTTCTCTACCGGCTCGGTGGCGGGCAATGGGACATTCCAGCGCTTCGCGTGCTGCTGGAGAAAATATTACCCGAACACAGCGTGATGGAGAATTATGAGGTCGAGCATGATTTTCCTGACATCGGGCAGCGCATCATGCTCTTGAATGCCCGCAAGATCTTTCATGAAACCGGCTCGCACGCGACCATTCTGCTTGGCATTGAGGACATCACCAAAAAGCGCGCTGTGGAGCGCGAATTGGACGAGTTGGTGCGGCAGAAGGACATCATGCTCGATGAAATGCAGCACCGTGTCGCCAACAGCCTCCAAATCATCGCCAGTATCATTATGATGAAGGCGAAAAGCGTGAATTCGGAAGAAATGCGACGACATTTGCAAGACGCCCATCAAAGGGTCTTGTCAGTTGCGGCCGTGCAACAACACCTCCATGCCGCCGCGCCCGGCGCGACAGTCCAGCTCGGGCCCTACCTCACCAAGCTTTGCGATGCTCTCTCACGCTCGATGATTGGCGACAATCGGTCGATCTCGCTAAAGGTGTGCGGGGAAGATGGAAGCGCTAGTTGCCGTGATGCGGAGAGCCTCGGATTGGTCGTCACGGAGCTCATCATCAATTCTCTCAAGCATGGGTTCAACGACGATACAAAAGATGGGCAGATCAGCGTTGCGTTCGAGGTCTCTGGAACGGACTGGAAGCTTACGGTGGTCGATAACGGAGTCGGGAAGCCGGACGGCGTATTTGCCCAACCAAAAACCGGCCTTGGCACCGCCATCATCAATGCGCTTGCGAAGCAACTCGACGCCAAAGTCGTCACGCTAAGCGGCGCGAAGGGAACGACCGTATCGGTCACGCACGCCACCTTTACGACGAAGGCGGCCAAGGTCGCGTAACAAGGGCTGCGTGGGAGGTGTGAAAGCCTTTCGCGCGGGCTTCAGACGATCGTCAGCCACCTTTCAGGGACTTGCGCAGTTTTTCAACGGGCCAATCGTTACTCATGTCAATGGCACGCACCCTGGACCCGTCGGATTGGTCGACGAGAACATGAGAGCAAAATTCGTCCTCGATCGGCAAAACCTCAATTTCGGCCTCAGGCGTCCACCCCAGCGTCGTAGCCAGGTCGCCCGGCCAAATGCGCCATTTTGAGCCGTCGGTCAGCTCCACAACGTGACTCTTGGCGTGCGATTTGATCCGCGCCGCCGCCCCGTGTTCGAAGGAAACATCACGCTCCACCAATGTCCCGATTAGCCGGAGCAACTCTTGATACTCCGGGCCTTGTCCGCGTCGACCAAGGAACGCACCGACTTCGAGGTCTGCCGCCCTCCCGCCGGAAGGGAGATTGGGTTTGTGGCGGATAAATACCTGTCCTAAATCGAGGTCGCGGGCGAGATACCAACGATCGCCATTGGGGCTGCTATAGAGCTCCCGCATTTCGACGGCCATGGGCATTGCTCCTGCTCGTCTTCAAAAATGTAACGCGCCGGATGTCATTAAAGGTCCGTGGCCTTTCGGCGCTGGCCCCTCCGGGGCGTTTCTCCTCCGCCTTGCGGCTGCGTCCGATTTCGACCGATCCCGCGTTCCAATCTTGTCGACCGTTTCTGCTGTCCGTGTTCGGCGCACCTCGACACAGCACGCGCGGCGCTCAAATCGCCCCAGACTACCCGCGCAACATCGCCTGCCGGCCGAAGACGCGGACCATACGCTGATACACTCATGGTCCTAAAAGAGGCGCCCCCTGTCCCACCGAGTAACTGGTCATCGTGACGCTCGCATCGTTGAAGCCGGCGTGCCTCCGCGCTGTTGAAGCGGCACGGTAACTGCACACCATGGCGATTCGTCGCTGACGTTTGGATATGGGGCAGCCGACGCCTTCCTGCTAAAGTCCCGTACGGCGGACACCTGTGGTCGTTGATACAGATCGAAGGGAACGTCTGCTGTGTCCGCCAATAGTGCAATCGCCCTGACAAAGGGCGGACGGCAGCCATGGAGAATAATCATGAAGAAAGCAATATTGCTTGCCGGTGCCGCGATGATTGGCGTCGTCTTTTTCGCCGCCCACCCAAAAGCACAGGGCGTTCCACAGACGGTAGAGATCACAAAGGTCGATGTGCAGAAGGTCGCGGCCGGCTATCGGGCGTCCAAGGTCGTCGGTAGCAGCGTCGTCAACGAAGCGAACGAAACGATCGGCAAGATTGACGACCTCCTTGTGACACGCGACGGCAAGGATCCATACGCCGTTCTGTCGGTAGGTGGCTTCCTGGGTATGGGCACCCGTTTGGTTGTCATCCGTTACGACAATCTCAAGTTCGCGGACAACAAGATTGTACTGCCGGGCGGCACAAAGGACGGGCTTAAGATGTTGCCTGCGTTCCAATACTCTAAGGAGTGATTGCCCAAATGCGGCGCTCCGCATATCTACAGGTCTTTCTCGCCCTTTCTGCGATGCCGCGATAGGCCCGACCTGCCCCAAACATCGGACGTTCGCCGGCGTCTCTGGAATCTTCAGGGCTTTGCCTAAAACCGCCCCCTGGAGCCGGTACATACGTTGCGTTCGGAACATTTTTACCGCGCGTGCGTTGAGTCCGTTCTAGCACTTCAACAAATTGGCTCTGGAGTCGTTGAACACGTGTTTGACGAAACGGACGGCGTGTGTGTGGGCCAATAGTATCTCTAAAGCAACGGAGGCTTCCCATGGAGCTAATTCTGATTATCGTTGTGCTCGTGCTGCTGTTCGGCGGCGGCGGATACTGGGGTCGCGGCCGAGGTTATTGGTGAACGAACACGCTGTTGCGTGAGCAAGGACACCGATGCCCTACACAAAAAAAGCCCCCGCCACACTAGCCGTCCGCAAAGCCCAGCACATTTGTGTCGGCGGCGGCGAAGGCGGGGATAGGATTAGAGGCCATTCCAAAACGGGCTTCGTGGTGAAAATGAAGTAGGCCGCCAACTGGGCCATCATCCCATGTCGCATGCGGATGTCCGTCGGCAATTTCAGGTCGATCCGACGCCACTGTTCATCGGTCAGCCAAAACCGGCGCGTGGATCGACGCGCGTTCCACTTGGCAGTTTACGATCACAGTTGCGACCACGGCAGGCTCATTCTATTGGGGGGAAGGAACGGCATCGCGAGCCGGAAACGGTGACCAGGGACTGCTTCGTCGCGAACACCAAAGTTAAACGAAATGCTCATTTTTCAGTTCTGCAAGGATTCGCGACGGCCCGCCGCCACCGGCATTCCATAACTTGCCAGTGTGCGAATCTTCGTTGATCAACCGCCATCTGAGTCGATAACGCGTCGACCAGGGCGAACAGGCGAACAGTAGCCGGTGCCTGCCCTCCCCTTCGACCATCAATTCGGTCAAAGCCCAGACAAGCGCATTCACGCGGTCGGGAGAATAGCCTATTTCCGTGCGGTCGAAGGCGACAGTGAAGGCACACATCTGATCTTCACGTCGCGGAAAAGCGCACTTAAACCCGCATTCCTGATTGGGTTATCTGTTGGACGGTCGGGCGGGCTGCCGCCGAACGAGGTGCGACGCTTCCGACGGTCGCAACGGCGCAGGTGGCCGATCGTAAACTTCCGTATGCCTCCTCTCAGCCAAATGTACCGTACGGATCAACCTCCGTGCAATGGCCGGTCCATCTCTTCATGATTACGCTTGGCGTGTAGTTGGGTAACCGAACGGCAAAAGAGCTATCTGAAACTGTCATACGAGAAAACACCAAAGGTGAGGAACGGGTCATGGGCTGGATGTTCGACAATGTCGGACGTTTGATTGCCCGGTTGCAGAAGCCGGCTAGCCCCTGTGCGCCGTTCACTGCGAACGACTCGGCGGCCTTACGCGACACCCTTCGACCCGGTGATGTTTTGCTGGTCGAGGGCAAAGGTCGCATTTCCGGCGGCATCAAATATCTCACTCAATCGACCTGGTCGCATTCGGCGCTGTACGTTGGTCCGATGGCGGGCACTGCAACCGAGGGCGGCGAGCCCCACGTCCTGATCGAAGCCAATATCGACGAAGGTGTCGTGTCGGCGCCGCTGTCGAAATATCTGCATTGTCAAACCCGCATCTGCCGGCCAGTGGGCTTGAGCGAAGCGGACTGCGAAAAGGTCTGCCGTTACGCCTCTGAACGCATTGGTCTCGGCTACGATTTCAAGAACGTCATCGACCTGATGCGCTATCTCTTTCCATGGCCGGTGACGCAGCGTTGGCGCCCTCGAACGATCACGCTCGGCTCCGGCGATGCGAGCCGCATCATCTGTTCTTCACTAATTGCGCAAGCATTCGACTCCGTGCGTTATCCGATCCTGCCCAAGATCACGCGCGTCGAGAGCCAGACCGCGCGGCGCGAAATCGCCGAGATCCGTCACTCGTCATTTTATTCGCCACGCGACTTCGATATTTCGCCCTACTTCATGGTGGTGAAGCCCACGCTCGCGCGCGGCTTCAATTATAAAGACATGCATTGGGCCGATCTTCCCCAGGTTCACACGGCACAGGTAACGCTCGCTCCAGAGATCGAAGGCGCGATCGCGGAGGCAGCCGACGCCCGAATCCCCGGATGAAGCACTGAGTTGCGCAACGCTCACGCCGTTCAGATATGGGAATCGATACTTTGTCCTCGATCGAGCGAGGCGGCGATAGCGAACCCGGCAGCCCAAGCGCATTGCCGTTGTCAGTCGCGTCACGAATCGACGGCAGGTAAACGAGACGAGCGCAGTTCAGCGTCCGTAACGTGCTCATGGCTTCAATCGCTTGCTTAACGATCGCCGTCGCTTCGACCACAAATCTGGAGACTGATATGTCAAAGCCACACCTACTATTGATCCATTGCTCGAACGGCATCCGACCGGGAGCAAAGCATCGGCAGCGCGACCGGAGCTTCCGACCTTTGGTCATTCACGGGGCCGCGCGAGCGAGATACGCGCCGAAAGAGACCTCATGGGAAGCTGCGCTTGAACTGATTAATCTTGGTTTTTCAATTTACCATGGCAATTGCCTTGCCTTCTTGAAGGCGAGTATATCAGTTCTTGAAACCTGCAATCGGATTGATCCTGAAAAGACCAGCTAGGTTAACTTGGTGCACCCGACCATGTTGCGGCCAGGTCGGTCACCGAAACTGCGCGCTCTCGCGCGTCTGCGACTCCGCCCTCTCAGGCTCATTTTGACTGAAATGCGCAGCCCGGACGTCAGGCGAACAGAAACCGGCGCTGGCTTTTTCCCTCAATCATCAACTCGGTCAAAGCCCAGACCAGCGCATCCACGCTGTCGGGCGAATAGCCCATTTCCGTGCGGCCGAGGGTGAAGGCGCTCATCTGGTCTTCCAGTCGCGGAAACGCGCCGACGTGGTGCAGATCCTGCCCGTGGCAACTCCTACTGACGAGCAGGTCGAAGCGCAGGAAAGCAAGATGTTGGCCCTGCGTAACAGGATCGACAATGAAAAATGGTGCCAGCTGTATCCGTCGAGATGGAGGAAGGTTATCTAATTTTACCCAAACATGAGGCGCCGCTAGTAAGACGCTCGCTGGATGAAGCGGTGCGGAAGACGTTGATGGGCTACGTTGTTGTGAGGGCCCCTCACCCTGAGGTTGCGAGCGCAGCAGCCTCGAAGCCTGACAGCCGCAAGCTCCGCGACCGTCATCCTAAGAGCCTGTCTGCGGCGGGCTGCTCAGGAAAACGGATCAACGTTACGCGAACTACCTTACGCGGACTTTGGGAAGAACCGATCCTTGTTCGTCCACTCCTCAATTCCGTTGCTCTTGACCCATTCCGCCAATTCATCGTGGCGTACGAGCCAGACGCCGGGAAAACCGCGGATGTACTTGAGAATGCGATCGACTTGCGCTGCCATCAAGGGGCGGCCGCCGAAGTGGCAGTGCATCGTGATGTTGAGGAATGCCATCGACTCATTGGCATAGAGATAGTCGAACGTGTCTTTATAGACGTCGTACCAGTCGCGTGGATTTCCCCGCAGCACGCGATGATCGGCGAAGTCCGAATGCGGCAAGGCGACCAGTGTGCCCTTCGCAGTCTTGACGCAGAATGGCAAATCAATCGCATTGTAGTCGCCGTACCACAAGAAGCCGGCCTCGGCGATCAGCTCCTCGGTATGAGCGGTCGGCGCGAGGACAGGGCTCAACCAGCCTTTCGGCGCCGCGCCCGTCAGTTTCTTAAACACCCCGATGCACTTCTCGATGATCGAGCGTTCTTCTTCGGGAGTGAGATACGCCATCAAGGCGTCTTGCGTGTAGGAATGCGCGGCGACCTCGTGACCCGACTTCAGCATGCGTTCGACCGCGTCGGGCGCCAGCTCCATCGAATGCGCATTCGAAACGAAGGTTGCCGGTGTGTGATTTTCATTCAGGATCTTTAGAAGGCGCCACACTCCGACTCTACTGCCGTAGGTACCCCACGTCATGGCGGCCCGGTCGTGCGTGCCCGGCTTGAGCGAAGTCGTCTGGACCGAGAACGGCGGGCCTTTGTCGCCAGACCAGTTCTCCATCAAGCACGTCACTACGACGGCGATGCGCGCGCCGTTCGGCCAAGCAAAACCTTTCGACGGATGAGTCGGTGTAGCCATCCATAAGTCCTTTCAGTACGTCAATCTCCGGACCGGCCGGGCCCGCGTGGTCTGCAAAAAGGCGGGCGGGCTGGTTACCACTTTTCCTGATGCGTTGACAGTGTTATGCCCCCCGCTTCGGGCGCCTATCTAACATGCGGGAATGGTGGCTCGACGGCGAGTTTGCCACTAAGCGAGTACCAAGATCATAAAATAACAAAGGGAGGCGGGGGTATGGATCGTCGTAAGTTTATCCAATTAGGTGGTGCCGCGCTCGGAGCACAAGCTTTACCCATGCTCGCATGCGCGCAATCCCGCTATCCGGCCAGCCCGATCCATCTCATTGTCCCCTATGCGCCCGGAGGCGTTGTCGATGCGGTCGCGCGCAATTGGACGCAAAGCATGATGGAGCCCCTCGGCACCGTGGTCGTTGAGAATCGGGGCGGCGGTGGCGGCACGATCGGTGCGAACTTCGTTGCCCACGCAAACCCGGACGGCTACACGCTGCTTTTCGGCGACACGAGCTCGCAGATCATCGCTCCATACCTGATGCTGAAGCCGCCCTACAATGCGGCCACCGATTTTGCGCCGGTCTCGATGATGGCGACCTCATCGACCGCGATCGTGGTGCATCCCAGCGTGCCAGCGACGACTTTCGCGGAATTTATCAAGTACGCGCAAACCAATCAGAAGAAGCTGTCTTACGCGTCGGCGGGGACCGGGACGGTTACCCATCTCGCCGGAGAGTCGTTCAAACAGCTCATTAACGCTCCGGACATCCTGCATGCGCCCTATCGCGGTGCGGGCCCGGGGCTGATCGATCTCGTTGCCGGGGTGGTCCCGATGATGACCCCGAACGTCACAAGCCAGGTTTTGGCCTTTCATCGTGCCGGCACCTTACGCATCCTCGCGGTCTGCGCGCCGGCGCGCCTCAAGGCCGCTCCCGATATTCCGGCGGCGGTCGAGACGCTGCCCGGTCTCGTCATTCAATTGACCTGCGGCGTCCTTGGTCCGAAGGGGCTGCCGCAGCCCATCGTTACTCGGATCGCGGATGCGACAGCGAAGGCAGTCAAGCAGCCCGAGTTCGAGAAGATACTTGCCGCCGCGGGGCTCGAGCCGAGGGATGATGTGACACCAGCCGGCGCGCAAACATTCCTCACAGCGGAACGCGAACACCTCATCCCGATCATTAAAGCCTCCGGATTGCAGCCACAATAGCCAGCAAAGCTCTTCGTCTCGGAATACAGCAGGACATCATGCCAGCCATCACTCTCGACCAAGCCAATCGCATCATTGAGACCATCATCAAACGCGGCGCCGAACTCAATTGTCGGCCATTGAGCGTCGTCGTCGTCGAGCCGGGCTGCATCGTGAAGGCCTTCCAGAAGGAAGACGGCTCATCGATGGTCCGATTCGAGATGGCTTACGGCAAAGCTTACGCTTCATTGGCCCTAGGCCGGTCATCAAGCCTTGTGCGTATTCGCAACGAGGAGAAACCAGCGTTCATTCGATATCTGCTGAGCGCAACAGATGATAAGATCTTCCCCGAAGGGGGCGGCATGCTCATCCGTGCTGACAACGGCGAGGTCGTCGGTGCTGTCGGCGTGACAGGAGACACCGAGGAGCGGGATGAGGAGCTCGCCGCGCACGGCATTCGCAGCGTAGGCTTCAAGACCGACGAGGATTGTGCTGGATTGGGTCGGCACGTAAACGTGCGTCAGACCAAGTGAGCTGAGCTTAGACGCCAATGTGCGCCTGAATTTCAACGATTTCCCGGCGTCCCTTAACGACCTCAATCGCGGTTCATCCGGATGTTCTCATGTTGCACTGACATTTCTCGGCCAATTTTCTTAGGCTTTCGCGCGCCCGTACCCTCACGGACTTTCCAGAGCTCCATCTTGATTTCAACAAGCTGATGAGCACCGGCTTGCTCACGGCGCGCGACGCCTATGAGTGGGGCCCCGAATTCGGCTTCCGCTGGCGCAATTTTCTTTTGCAGGGCGAGTGTATTCAGATCGGCGTCGATCGCAGCGTGACCAACAGCTTCGATAATCCGCATCTGAAATTCACGGGCGGCTACGTCGAGGCGGCGTGGCCCGTGATCGGAGAGCCGAGGCTTTACAACCCGTTCCTCGCCGCCTTCGACACCCCCATTCCCGGACATCCGCTGTCGCAGAGCCGCGGCGACTAGGGCGCGTTCGAGCTCGCAGCCCGCTACAGCGGGGCGGATCTCAACGACGGCATCATGACTGGGCTACCGCAAAGCGTGACCGGCGGCGTCTATGGCGGCAAGCAACAGGTCTATGGGATAGGGCTCAATTGGTATCCGAACAGCAATATCCGCGCCATGCTGGATTGTGACTGGATCGATGTCGACCGGCTCGACTCCAGCGGAGCGCAGATCGGCCAGCAAGTGCAGGCGGTCAGCATGCGCATGCAGGCCGCCTACTAGGTGTTAGACGACCACTGGTCTCATTGCCTTCCTTAAATGTCCCGAAGCGCGGCCCATCATCGGGAAGTACGGTTCCACATTCGGCGGCCAAAAGTGATTGGACATGGAGGCGTTGCCTCCCGACATTTGGCAGCCGATCAGGATTGCACACTTGCCGCCAAACGACACGCATCTACAAACGGTACGCATCGAGATGCCAACGGCGTGACGAGAGAATACGTCGCCCTGAACTTGGAGCGCGGATGCTCAAGCCAGTCAGTGTTGATCGCGGTCGCCGCACAGTACTACGGGGCGCTGGCGCCCTCATCTTGACGGCGATGCTGCGCCCGACGATCGCGTTGGGACAGCCGGCCTCGGACTCCAAGATGAAAATCGGCATTATCGGCGCGGGCCATATTGGCAGCACAATCGGCGGCCTCTGGGTCAAGGCCGGGCATCCAGTCTTCTTCTCATCGCGTCATCCCGAGGAGCTGAAGGATCTCGTGGCGGGGCTTGGCCCTCTTGCACAGGCCGGCACAGTCGATCAGGCGATTGCGTATGGCGACGTTGTCCTAATGGCTGTGCCCTATGGGGCAGTGCCACAGATCGGCCGGGATTACGGCAAGGCACTTGCGGGAAAGATTGTGCTCGACGCCGGCAATGCCGTGGCGAGCCGCGACGGCGCGATTGCTGACGAGGCCGAGCACAATGGCATTGGCGTTACGTCACAAAAGTATCTGCCAAACGCCAGGCTCGTGCGCGCGTTCAACACTCTCCCTTACACGATCTTTGCAAACGAAGCGAACCGGCCTGCACCCAGACTCGCGGTGCCAATTGCCGGTGATGACCAGGAAGCAGTCCAAACTGCAGCGAGACTGGTACACGACGGCGGCTTTGATCCGGTCGTTGTCGGAAAACTGGCTGACGCAAGCCGCTTTCAGCGCGGCGCACCGGGATATGGGCAGAATGTGAGCGCGGTTGCGCTTAAGCAGAAGCTATCTCTGCCGCCATGATGGCTCTCTTGAACCGACTGCGGCATGCGATGCCCGCCACGCCACAAGAACGCGCAGCAGCGTTGTGGTCATTCGCCTATTTCTTTACATTGCTTGCCGGTTATTATGTTTTGCGGCCGCTGCGCGATCAGATGGGTATCGCTGGCGGCGTCCGAAACCTGCCGTGGCTCTTCACCGCCACGTTTGTGAGCTTGCTCGTCGCGCAGCCGCTCTACGGCGCCCTGGTCGCGAGGCTGCCGCGGATTACGTTCATTCCTATCGTCTATCATTTCTTTGTCGCCAACCTGCTGTTGTTCTGGGGGCTGCTGACCTTCGGCGTCGGAGAGGTGGTTGTTGCGCGCGTATTCTTTGTCTGGGTCAGTGTGTTCAACCTGTTCGCGGTCGCAGTCTTCTGGTCGTTCATGGCCGATCTTTTTACCGCTGAGCAGGGCAAGCGGCTGTTCGGCTTCATCGGTGCCGGTGGCACGGCCGGCGCGCTGTTCGGACCTGTCATTACAATCGGACTGTCGGTACCGCTCGGTGCGGTCAACCTGTTGATCGCGGCAGCACTATTTCTCGAAGGGGCCGTGTTTTGCGTCCATCGACTTGAGCGCGTGGTGGTCGCGCCAACGAGCGTAGACCTCAAACGCGAAGGGCTCGGCGGCAGCGCCTTCGCCGCGCTGCCGGAACTCATTCGCTCGCCTTATCTCATGGGCGTGGCTGCCTGGGTCAGCCTGCTCTCATTCGGTGCGACGATTGCCTATTTCGCACAGGCCAATATCGTTTCGGCGTCGGTCCACGGCGCAGCAGCCCAGACGCGCCTGTTTGCGAGCATCGATCTCGCCGTCGGACTGCTCAGTCTGGCGACCCAAGTTTTTGTCACCGGCAAGTTATTAAGGCGCTTCGGCACAGGTATCGCGGCCGGCGCACTGCCTGCCGTCTACGTTGTGGGCTTTGCCGCGCTGGCCATCGCACCGAGCCTGTCCGTCGTGGTGGCGCTTCAGGTCGCACAGCGCTGGATGAACTTCGCCGTCGCAAATCCGGCGCGCCAGATCTTTTTCACGGTGGTTGGGCGCGAAGAAAAATACAAGGCGAAGAACCTGATCGATGTGGTAGTCTATCGTGGGTCAGACGCATTGTATGGCTGGGTGTACGACACCCTGCAGGCTCTGGGACTGAAGCTCGGCGCGATTGCGCTTTGCGCTCTCCCGTTCATGGCTGCCTGGTTTGTCCTCTCAACAGCGCTGGGGCAGAAACAGGAACGCCTTGCGCCGAAAGCAGAGGACGGAGGCGTATGAAATGCCACTCCGACTAACGCGTCGGAACTTCGCCGCACTCGCCGGCGCGGCTCTGCTGTCGCCCAAGGCGATTGCTCAAACCGGCGCACCGCTTGTCACGCGCGCGATTCCAAATAGTGGCGAGCGTATTCCGGTTGTCGGTCTTGGCACCGCCTATGTTTTCGACAAGGCCGACGAAGCGACAAGGCGCAAGGCAGGCGCAGTCGTGCAGGCTCTCATTGCGAATGGCGGCCGTCTGATCGACACGGCTTCAACCTATGGCGATGCCGAACTCGTGCTGGCCGACGTCATCGCAAGCGGCGGCCTGCGCGACAAGCTTTTCATCGCCACCAAGCTTGAAGCGCCCGACGCCGCAGAACTCAAGCGCTCCCTAGCGCGGCTCAAGACCGCGAAAGTCGATCTGCTCCAGCTGCACAATGTCAGAAGCACGACGCAATCCCTCGCGCTGTTCAGGGATTGGAAGGAGCGCGGTGTGTGCCGCTATATAGGCATCACCTCGACCTACAAGCGCGACTACCAGGCGGTCGAGGCCGTGCTCAAACGCGAGAAGCCGGATTTCGTACAAATCGACTATTCGCTCGACAACCGCGAGGCTGAGAAGCGCATCCTTCCGCTTGCCGCCGAAGTCAAAGCGGGCGTGCTGACAGCAGTGCCTTTCGGCAGCGGCAGGTTGTTCAGTGCCGTGCGCGGCAAGGAGCTCCCTGATTGGGCGCGGCCTTTTGCCAGCAGTTGGGCACAGTTTTTCCTGAAATACTTGGTGGGCGACCTGCGCGTAACTGCGGTGATCCCGGGGACCGGCGACCCTGGCCATATGACGGACAACGCCGGTGCGATGCGCGGCCCGTTGCCAGATCCCGATCAACGCCGCCAAATGGTCGCTTTCATTCAAGCGCTGTGATCGGTGCGATTTCTTGGCTTGATTCTGCGCACTTCACCAACGCGACGCCGGCGCTCCTGCATAAGGCCCTCGACCGGCAACATCGCGGAGCACTCAACCAATTCAGGAGAGCAAAGGATGCCGCTGGCGTGTTGAGCCTTTGGCAAGAGGCCGCGAAGCGCGGTGATATTCCCGGAGCCTATTGGGCAGCAATCACGCACCCGGCGGCCACGGAAGTCACTGAACTGCGCGGCGAACTTGAGCTCATCCACGAGCGTTTTCAAGGCCCTACGGTATCCGCGGCGCCAGCGAACATGCGGCATCTGCTTTAGCCGGCAATATGGCCAGACTATTCGCTATCCGCATGGGGCTTCACGTATCGCCCACGTCGGAGTCGCCAGGCGTAGGCGGCGCAATCGGCGTAAAGAGCGTCCTGTCTGGCTTGAGGTCCAGCAGTGGCGTGCCATCGAGGCAATCCAATCCCTGCACAAAGAGCGTCGATCCCTCGACCCGCACGAGCTTGGCAATCGACGTGCCGATCGGGTTCGGCCGCACAGGCGAACGCAAGGCAAAAGTGCCGCGAGTCGCTCCATCGTCGGCCGGGCTCTGCCGGACGAGATCACGCCGCGAGCGGTGAAGCCAGTAAAGCACTTCGATGCGCTCGAAATCGGCAATGCCCTCGAGCGCCTCGGCCCACGGCTCGAACACCTCTATCCGGCAAACCGGCCCATCGGAACGGCCCTGGCGTGGGCAATCCATGCGCGACGTCCAAGGCGAGTGAATGCGACCGATGAAGACAAGGCCGGCATCGGTCGCATCTGGCCATTCAACGGCGCGCTCGGCCTTCCGAATTTCGTCTTCGCGGACCATCGCTCAGTCCGTGATCCCCACGAGCACGTCCGACGCCTTGATGATGGCTGTGGCCGGCTGGCCCTTTGCCAATTTGAGCTCGTCGACGGCTTCATTGGTGATCGAGGCCGTGACAATCGCGCCCCCACCGATGTCGATTCGGACATGCGACGTTGTGACGCCCTTCATGACTTCAACCACAGTCCCTTTGAACTGATTGCGGGCGCTGAGCTTCATCGCCGGATACCCCCGATTGTGGTTTGCCTGATCGGAACCTTCGTTATATAGAACGACTATATAACCAAAGCGAGTGCCTTGCGATGCCCATTGAGGCAGTCGTGACGTTGAGAAGTGAGGCGGTCGCCGGCATCGGCCGGGACCGGATTCGCCTTCTCCAAGCCGTGGCGCGCGAGGGCAGCATATCCGCAGGCGCCAAGGCGGCCGGGCTTACCTACAAGGCGGCCTGGGACGCGCTCGACGCCATGGCCAACCTCTTCGGCCAGCCGCTTTTGGAAACAAGGACCGGAGGTAAAGCCGGAGGCGGCGCCCGCCTCACCCCGACCGGCGTCCGTGTCATAGAGGCCTACAACCGCCTCGAAGCGGAAATGACCCGGGTTCTGCGCGTGCTTGAACCTGAGCTCGCCGGGAGCGGCATCGCGCCCCTTCATTTGCTCTCGGGATTCCTGATGCGGACCAGCGCGCGGAATGCCCTGCGCGGCACGATTACGGCCATCAGCGCCGACACGCTCAATGCCGAGATCGCCGTATCCGTGGCGGACGATACAACCATCTTCGCACTCGTGACCAACGAGAGCGTTCGCACTTTGGGCCTCTGCGTTGGTCGCGAGGCCATTGTGCTGATCAAAGCCTCCTTCGTTGTCATCGCGCCGGGTGAAGCGGCCCCATCCACATCGGCCCGAAATTGCCTCGCCGGCGTTGTGTCGCGCTGTGAGACATCGCCCGTCAGCGCCGAGGTCGTTCTCGACGTCGGCGGCGGAAAGACGCTTGCCGCCACAATAACGGCAGCCAGCGCCCAAGCGTTGGGCCTCGCGCCTGGCCAGCCAGCCTACGCTCTCTTCGACGCTTCCCATGTCATCGTTGCCATCGATTGATACTCAGGAGAACACCCATGACGATTAAGCAACTGCTTCGGCTCACTCTTGGCATCGCGGCTGCCTCTCTCGCCGCCACGAGTGCCTTCGCGGGACAGACCAACATTGCCGTCGCCGCCAACTTCACCGACGCCGCAAAGGAGATCGCGGCCGCGTTCAAGCAGAAGACTGGGCACGACGCCGTCTTGAGCTTCGGCTCGAGCGGACAATTCTACACCCAGATCACGCAAGACGCGCCGTTCCAGATCATGCTCTCGGCAGACGACGAACGGCCGCAAAAGCTGGTCAGCGACGGCCTCGGCGTGCCGGAGAGCCGATTCACCTACGCCATCGGCAAGCTCGTGCTGTGGAGCAAGGACCCCAATGCCGTTAAAGGTGAAGCAACATTGACCCATGCGGCCTTCACCAAGCTCTCGATCTGCAATCCCGTAGCGGCTCCGTACGGAGCGGCCGCTGTCGAAACGATGAAGTCGATGAAGCTCTACGATACGTTGAAGCCGAAACTCGTCGAAGGGGCGAACATCACGCAGGCCTACCAGTTCGTTGCGACCGGCAATGCCGAAGTCGGTTTCGTCGCCCTGTCACAGCTGACCGGCAACAATGAGGGCTCGCGCTGGCTCGTGCCGCAAAATCTCTACAAGCAGATCCGCCAGGACGCCGTGCTGTTGAAGAAGGGCGCCAGCAACGAAGCCGCCACCGCCTTCATGACGTTTCTGAAAGGTCCGGAGGCCCGTGCGATCATTGAAAAGTACGGCTACGAGATCGGCAGCAAGAGCTGACATCCGTGGCGGGCCTGTCTAACGACATTTGGGTTTCGATACGCCTGACGATCGAACTTGCAGCGATAACGACGATTATTCTGTTGATCGTCGGAACGCCGATCGCCTGGTGGCTTTCACGGACCCGCACCCGGTGGAAAGAGGCAGTGGCCACGGTCGTGGCCCTGCCCCTTGTGTTGCCGCCCACTGTCCTTGGATTTTACCTTCTCGTGGTGCTGGGCCCGGACGGGCCCGGCGGGTTGCTCGCCGGACTTTGGGGCGCACGCACGCTTGCCTTCACCTTCGAGGGCCTGGTCATCGGCTCGGTGATCTATTCGCTCCCCTTCGTCGTCCAGCCGATCCGAAATGCTTTCGACGCGCTGGGCGACCGACCGCTCGAAGTCGCCGCAACGTTACGGGCTTCGCCGCTCCGCGCTTTCTGGACGGTGGCGGTGCCCCTGGCTCGGCCCGGCTTTCTGACGGGTTCGGTGCTTGGCTTCGCGCATACGGTCGGCGAATTCGGCATCGTGCTGATGATCGGCGGCAACATCCCAGGAAAGACCAAGGTGCTCTCGGTCGCCATCTATGACTACGTCGAGACGTCGCAGTGGTATGAAGCCAGCATTCTCGCCGCGGGCATGGTGGTTTTCGCTTTTTCAGTCATCCTCACGATGAACCTGATCGAAAAGCGTTTTGCGCGGGCCGGCACATGACCGCGCAAAATGTTATCGACGTCTCCTTCCGCGGAATGCTGGGACGTTTCGCCCTCGATGCCGCATTCACGGTTCCTGCAACGGGTGTCTCCGCTCTGTTCGGTCCATCGGGATGCGGCAAGACCACCGTGCTCCGGTGCATGGCGGGGCTTCAGCGGCTCGCCGAGGGCTTCTGCACGATCAACGGCGATATCTGGCAGGACAAGACCAATTTCCGACCCACTCACATGCGGCCGGTCGGGTATGTGTTCCAGGAAGCGAGCCTGTTTCCGCATCTCTCGGTCCGGCGCAATCTCCTCTATGGCGCGCCGCGTCAACCGATGGCTTCGGCAACGGCTGAAATTCGCTTCGATGAGGTGATCGATCTTCTAGGCCTTGCAGGGCTTCTCGACCGCGCCCCGCACAACCTCTCCGGCGGAGAGCGGCAGCGTGTGGCCGTCGGCCGCGCGTTGCTCTCGCAGCCGAGGTTGCTGCTGATGGACGAGCCCCTCTCGGCACTCGACCGGCAGACGAAGGATGAGATCCTGCCCTTTCTTGAGCGTCTGCACGCCAGCCTTTCGCTGCCGGTCATGTATGTGAGCCATGACATCTCCGAAATCGAGCGGCTCGCCGATCACCTCGTCCTCATGCGATCGGGTCGGGTGATCGCCTCGGGTCCGTTCAGCGATGTTCGCACCGATCCCAGCCTCCCCCTCGCTCTCGCGAAAGAAGCCGCCGTCAGCCTGGACGCGGTCGTGAAGGCCTACGATGAGAACTATGGCCTTGCGACCCTAGACGTCAGCGGAGGCCGTTTTACGGTGCCGATGCCGAAGGCGCCGATCGGCAGCCGCCGGCGGCTCACCATTGCCGCGAGCGATGTCAGCCTGGCGCGGGAGCGGCCCAATGCGACGACAATACTGAACATTCTGCCCGCGAAGATCATATCGGCCACCCCTGCTGGCGAACACGAGACCGTCGTTCTGTTGCGCCTTGGTCCGGAAGGTACGGGCGACCGCCTTCTTGCACGTGTAACCCGTCGATCATGGGACGAGCTTGGGCTTGCTGAAGGCATGATGGTCTTCAGCCAAGTCAAAGGAGCTGCCTTGGCACCTGGGTGAAGCGCAGATGACCTAGCCGTTTAGCGCGCTAAAGCGGAAGGAGTTCTGCATGCGCTGCTTGCCCGCCTTGGGCCACACTGCGACGTGACGGCATGTCCGCGCTGAGTCTGTAATACCGTCAACTGCGGACATTGGGGCGGCGCCACCGGCAGGGCTGGTTAGTGCCCAATAGGCGACATCACTGCTCTTGCCACATCGCAACGGTTCGCGGATGTGGATTAAATTCACTCAAGCGACCGGCTTCTGCATCTTTTCGGTAAAGAACCAATAGGCTGTCCCAGCAATTATCCCGCCAAAGACATAGAGCAGCAAAATTGCTTGCGCCAGCCATGTGAAATGGGAGGAGCGAGGTTCAACTCCGTTGGCTGAAGCGTTTGTGCGCGAAGGATTCGGAACGATCCTTGAAAAAGCGGTGCTGAAAGGTTTGGGTGGTACAATTTCCCGAGATTGGAGAAGCAATGGGCTTGCTCTGTCGCTAAAAATTCCATTAGAAAGTCTCGCAACCTGAGAGCCACCGCGCGAGCCTCCATTTCTCACATTCGTCTTTGGCGACGACTGGGTCGCGTTCGCCTTGGTTGCATGCCATAGCACCTACGATCAGCATCCGGATCGTGGGCTCTGGATCGATCGAAGACTTCGATCTGAGTGGCGGCGAGACTGCAGAGCATATATGCGTCCGTCTTCGATAGACCTTTCAATTCGCCGATCCACCGGATCATGTCGTGAAGGGCCTGCCGGACCGCATCATCGAGATCCTCATCGAATCCCATTGTGATGTAATGCGTCAGGCTTTCCGCGCGCGGCGCGGTCAGTTGCATGTCCTTGCGCACCGAGAGTCGGAAGCGCCCGGTAAGCGCGGTTTTCACGGCGGTGATGCAGACCTCACCGGCAGTGCGAATATCCTCAGAGCACCTGAGAGAAAACCCAGTACAGGAAGGCGGAGATCATCATCGCCGCCGGCAAGGTCAGCACCCACGCCAGCGCGATGTTGCGGATCGTCGACCATTGCAGGCCGGACCCGTTCGACGCCATCGTCCCGGCGATGCCAGACGAGAGCACGTGGGTGGTCGAGACGGGCAAGCCATAGACGTCCGCGGCCGCGATGGTGGCAGCAGCCGTGATCTCGGCGCAGGCGCCTTGGGCATAGGTCAAGTGCGTCTTGCCGATCTTCTCACCGACCGTGACGACGATGCGCTTCCAGCCAACCATCGTGCCCAAACCCAGCGCGATCGCCACCGCGATCTTCACCCAGCCGGGAATGAACTTGGTCGCGCTGTCGAGCGTTCCTTTGTAGGCGTTGAGGGTGGCGACGTCGTCAGTGCTGAGCTCGCTCTCCTTGTCTTTCATCAGGAAGCGAATGGCTTCCGATGCCAGATACATATCGTTACGGGTGTTGCCGACAACGTCGGCGGGGACCTTCGCCAGCGAGCCATACTGGGTGACTTGGCTGGAGATATCGCGCACCAGCACGGCGAGCGAGGGATAAGTGCCCTCCGTGAGCTGATGCTGTGCGACGTAGTTCGTCACGGCCGGACGCGGGTTGCCGAGCACGTTGTATCCGGCCGCCTTGCTCTCGATCACCGCACTGGCAGCCTTCGAGGCACCGATGAAATGTTCGATCTCGCTCGCCGGCAATGCCCGATTGAGCGCATAGGCGGTCGGCACCGTGCCGATCAGGATGAGCATGATGAGGCCCATGCCCTTCTGCCCATCGTTCGAACCGTGGAAGAAGCTGACCAGCGTGCAGGTCAGGATGAGGATGCCGCGGATCCACACCGGCGGCGGCTCGTCGCCCTTCGGCTCGGCATAGAGCGCGACATTGCGAACGACCTTCTTCAGCACCAGCAGCAGGATGGCGGCAAGTGCGAACCCGAACAGCGGCGACAAGAGCAGCGCCTTACCGATGTTGGAGGCTTGCGACCAGTCGACCCCGGAGGTCCCGTCGCGGCCGTGCAGAATGGCGTTCATGATGCCGACGCCGATGATCGAGCCGATCAGCGTGTGCGAGCTCGACGCCGGAAGGCCGAAATACCAGGTGCCGACGTTCCAGATGATGGCCGCAATCAGCAATGCGAAGACCATCGCAAAGCCGGCGCCGCTGCCGACTTGCAGGATCAATTCCACCGGCAGCAGCGACACGATGCCGAACGCGACTGCGCCGCTGGACAAAAGAACGCCAAGGAGATTGAACATTCCCGACCACACAACGGCGACATGGGCCGGGAGGGACCGTGTGTAGATCACGGTGGCGACGGCGTTGGCGGTATCGTGGAAGCCGTTCACGAACTCGAAGCCGAGCGCGATCAGGAGCGCGACAAAGAGCATGATATAGGGCACGAGGGACGTGACCCGCGTGCCCGTCGCGCCAACATCGGCGTAGATGCTGTAGGCGACAAACAGCAGGGCGGCGGCAATGACGCCCATGAAAATGATGCCCGACAACGGATGAAAGCCCTGATCAAGATCGGGACCCTTGGTCGTTGCGGGTTCGATCGACCCGGGTAACGCGAAATCGCTCATTGGATACACTCCTGTTCGACGGCCTGATTTTGTGCAGGTTTCGTGACGGGTCGATGAAACGAGGTGGAATTTCTGCCGTGCACGCCACAATTTGTGTGGGCGCGCTATGCTTTAGTTGTCTCGGTTGTAATCGTAGAGGACATGCCCGTAAGGCAATGTCAGATCAGCCAAAAAATGGTGTGCCCCGATCGTCTTACGGACCGGGAAGTCCGCGACCGGCGCGTTGACGTGGGGCACCAGATGCAAGCGTCCGGGCCCGAGCCATGACCCTTTGACGACGATGTCGATGAGATTGTAGGCGACGAGCTGGCAGATTTCGGCTCGGCCATCGACGCCGGGAATGAGCTTGAGGTTGACCTGGGTCTTGGAGAGCGTCGCGGTCGTACGCTCGCCATTACCGGCCATGCTTTCGTGCTTGTAACCCATCGTCCCCATAGCGACGAGTTGCCCCCCGTAAGACAGCGTGCCCGTGAGCGTGTCCTTGACGATCTCGAGCTTGGGGTGAGCGTACTTCTTCGGAAAGCCCCAGATCTCGCGGCCCGCAGCGATCGGCGGATCGTCGTCGAGATACATCTGCGCCACGAAATTGACGTCCTGCCCGCGAAACCGGCACGGAATCACCATTCCGGACTCGGTATAGCTGCCGAAACCGGAGCTATCCGGCATCTTGATCCATTCGTAATGGACGACCGGATGCTCGATCGGCTCCAACGGCTCGGGAAGTTGCGCCGCGATGGCGTCCGCGTCGGTCTCGTAGGTGATGACCATGTATTCGCGGTCGACAAAACGATACGGGCCAGCAGGATAACTCGGGCCAGCCGCCGGCATCGACGGCAGTCTAAGGATGTCTTCCTTGCGCATGACTGTCTGGCCCGCTCAATGAGCGGTCCATCCCCCGTCGACCGGCAGCATTGCCCCAGTGATCGATTTGGCCTCGGTCGAGCACAAGAAGGCGACCAGTCCGGCGACTTCTGACACCTCGACGAATTGCTTGGTCGATTGTGCCGTCAGCAAGACATCCCGCACGACGGCCTCTTCGGAAATCCCACGCGCCTTGGCCTGCTCCGGGATTTGTTTCTGCACCAGTGGCGTCATGACATAACCCGGGCACACCGCGTTGACGGTGATGCCATGCTCGGCCACTTCAAGTGCGATCGTCTTCGTCAGCCCGGCGATGCCATGCTTGGCAGCGACATAGGCAGACTTGAACGGCGAAGCGACCAGGGCGTGAGCCGAGGCGATATTCACGATACGGCCCCACCCGCCAGCTTTCATCGCTGGAACGACGAGCCGCGCGGTGTGGAACGCCCCCGACAGGTTGATCGCGATGATCGCGTCCCATTTTTCCGGCGGGAATTCTTCAACCGGCGCAACATGCTGGATGCCGGCATTGTTGACGGGAATATCGATGCTGCCGAACTCCGACCGCGCCTCCTCGATCATCCCCGCAATTTCGTCGGGCTTGCTGATGTCGGCCGGGCTGTAGCTGACGCCCACGTTGTGTTCGCGTGACAGACGGCTACGCAGATCCTCAACCGCAGTGGGTTCCCCGAAGCCGTTGAGCACGATGTTCACCCCGCGTTTTGCAAGCGCCTCGGAGATGCCGAGCCCAATGCCGCTCGTCGAACCAGTAACGACAGCAGTTTTTCCAGATAGCATGTACGCCCCCACGCATTTCCCGCTTTCGCGCGCAATCAACACAGTGCGTCTGACAACGGTGTGAAGGATTTCCAACAAACGTGTCGCACTCTCACGGCGGGCGAGAACGAGAATAAACATCACATAACTAAATCGGCATCTGCGTCATTTGCACGTCACGGATCTCATTTCAATTTAACTACACGCAAATGGGGGGCCGTCCGATGGACGCAAAAGTATCGAGTGAGCATCGCGTCCGTTCACACTACGGTTGGCGCCCCGAGCGTTGCGACCGCATCGCACTGGTTCTTCAGGGCGGCGGTGCGCTCGGCGCCTTTCAAGCCGGCGTCTACCAAGCGCTGCACGAAGCCGACATCGAACCCAACTTCGTCTCAGGTGTGTCGATCGGTGCGATCAATGCATCCATTATCGCCGGAAATTCCCGGGCAAAGCGCCTGCAGCGGTTGCGCGAGTTCTGGGAGACGATCACCGAGCGCAAGATCTGGCACTACACGCCGGACGGAGACGCCTTTCGCAAAGCGCGCAATGCCGCAAGCTCATGGGTCACCATGACGATGGGCCAGCCCGGCTTCTTCAAACCGCGCGACACGAATCCCTGGCTCAGCCTGGCCGGCGCGCAAAGTGCGCTGAGCTATTACGATAGCGAGCCGTTGCGCGAAACGCTGCTGAATCTGGTCGATTTCGATCTGATCAACGAGAAGACAGTCGGCCTCGCAGTCGGCGCGGTCAATGTCCTGAGCGGAAATTTCATCTATTTCGACAACAGCCGCGAAGAGATTGGACCTGAGCATATCATGGCCAGTGGCGCGCTGCCGCCTGCTCTGCCGATGGTCAAGATCGGGACAGATCAGTATTGGGACGGCGGCATCGTTTCCAACACGCCTTTGCAACACCTGCTCGACCAGGAAAGCTCGCAGAACACGCTCGTCTTTCAAGTCGATCTATTCAGTGCGCGCGGAGTATTGCCGCGGGACATTCAAGAGGTTTTGGCACGCCATAAAGATATCATGTATTCATCGCGGACGCGCTACAACACCGACGTCTACCGCCGCATTCATAGCTGGAAGACCAAGCTGCGGAATGCGCTGGACAAGGTTCCCAATGAACTGCTGACCGACAGCGATCGGAGGCTGAAGTCGGAGCTCGACGGCCTGCCCGACATCACGATCTTGCATCTTATTTATCAGCAGAAGGCCTACGAGGGGCACGCCAAGGATTATGATTTTTCCGGGACCTCCATGCGCGAACATTGGCAGAGTGGCTACGAAGACACGAAGCGCACGCTGAAGCGCCGCGAGTGGCTGACGATGCCAGAGGAAGGCACCGGGATTCTTGTCCACGACGTGCATCGCGAGACCGAGAGCTTCTGATCGCAATCACCTCACCATCGCAACTGGTGGCAAGACGGGCCTGCGTCACACAGGCCAACGATGGTGTCAGAAAACACCAGTTCCTGATACCAGGTTCTTGAATACGGACAGTGCCGGGCGGGTTCACGTCATCTCAGCTTGCCGACGCAGGGTAATCCGCTCTCCCTCTCTCAAGTGGTCGATTGTGTCGGCCACGTCGTTCCAAATTCTGTGGCCACCATGGTCTCCTTTGGCTCTCAGCGCCGCCGCGGTTTCTCGGGCCCGCGCGGCCGCACCGCTTCGGTGGCGAGCCTCGAAATGCCGAGCGAACATCTCGACTGCATCAGTTTGTGTCGGAACCCACATGCGTCACTCCCCCTCAGCAGCGCCGCTATTTTGAGGCAAGCCCGGAGGCGGTCAACGGTTGCGTGACGATTTCGTGACGTTCTGAAGAGCGCCTCCCGTTCAGCCAAGGCGCCGGCGATTTGAAAGCATTGAGGGTAGACTCACGCAGGACAGCGTTTGAGTCGCATTGCCGAGGGGATGGCCGTCTCCGAAAACTGCTCCGAAGCCAGGATCAGTGAATGCGCGCCTTTCTCATTCCCAACATGGCCGCGGGCGTACGGCTTGCCTGCGGCAGAGAACAGACGTTCGAAGCTCGCACGTGAAGCAGACTGTAATGCTCCTGCTCCTGGCCAGCATCAGTTTATTTCCGGAAATTTCGGCGGCATATTCGAAAAGAACGTAGTGAGCTGGCGCGAGTAAGCTACGCCGCTTTCTACTTCCCGCTGATCAGTTTGCGTTTGATAAGGGCACTCGGCGATCGGGCAAGATTGCTATTGTCCGCTAGAGGCAATCTTCCGCTGGTAACGCTGAACCTCTGAAAACTACTTTCGCAGGTCATCAGCCACCACCAGAGCGTCATTGACCAAGAGAGACAGGGCCCGATCGATCTCGGCGTCGGTCTTGCTGATGTTTGTCCGATATTGCGCGATTCCAACCTGCCCCGGTCGCATTGGCTTGATTGTCATCACGAGCGGTCTACCTCCGTTTACGAACAGCGACGAATAAAAGACACGAGCATCTGCAGGTCGTGTCGCCGCCCTTGGCTTAACGTGCGTTCTACTCTGCTTGGCCGCCGGCAACACGGTTGCCGTTGCCCGAACCGCCGAAGGTGCCGGCACGCTTCAACGCCTTCGACCGGGATTATGTGAACGGCCAAGTCTAGTACCAAATGGGAAATGCGGCGTTGTTCGAACAGGAGATCCGAAACGGCTCCGATCCTGACCTCAAGGAGTCCGCGCGCCACACCGACCCTTGCAATTACCGCTTATTAAAAAGAGTTGGTTGACCCCGGTGGATATCAAGCCCTTGTTTGGCCTCGGCGGTGTCCTCATCGCTGCTATGGCGTCCGAATTTAACGACCAAGTGACATCCATCGCGCTCACCGACGTCCGCGGTGCGCTCGGGATCAGTCACGATCCGGGAACCTGGATCGAGAGCCTGTATGTGTCGGCCGAGATCGTCGGCATGGCGATCTCGCCCTGGCTGCTGGTGACCCTCACACTAAGGCGCTGGACGCTTTGTGCGATCGCGCTGTGCGGAGTCTCGAGCGCGCTAATCCCGTTCAGCCCGAACATCGAGGCGATCTACACTCTGCGGCTGCTCCAGGGGCTCGCGGGAGGCCTGATCATCCCGCTCCTGATGGCCACGGCTTTTCGCGTTCTCACGCCGAACATCCGGCTCTACGGCTTGGCCGTCTACGCTTTGACCGCGACATTCACGCCCGCGCTGGCCTCGACGGTCGCCGCGTTCTGGACAGATATCGTGGACTGGCGCTTCGTGTTCTTGCAGACGATCCCGCTCTGCTCTCTGGCCGGGGTTCTCGTCTGGTACTGTCTGAATCAGGATCAGCCGAGATACGAACGGTTCCGAATGCTGGACTGGCGCGGCGTGCTGCTTCTGGTGATCGGGACCGGCGCCTTGAGCACCATGTTGTGCCAGGGTGACCGCCTGGACTGGTTCAACTCAAGCCTGATTTGCGTCCTGGCTCTGGTGAGCGCCGTCGCCATCCCGCTGCTCCTGGTCAACGAGTGGTTCCACCCTTTGCCGCTTCTAAAGCTGCAGCTCCTCGGCCGGCGCAACTTCGCCTACGGTGCGATCGGCTTGTTCACCTTTCTAATTATTGCCCAATCCGGCTCGACCGTGCCCTTGCGATACCTGCAGGAAGTCCAGGGTTACAGACCGCTGCAATCCAACCTGATCACGCTGGAGATCGCGGCGGTGCAACTCGTGATGCTGCCCGCCATGGCGTTGCTGCTGGATTATAAGCGGGTCGATTCGCGCGTCGTCAGCTTGGTCGGGCTGTGTTTCATCCTCGCATCCTGCATTGGTTCGGCTTCTATCACGGTGTATTGGAACCGGGATCAATTTTATTTTTGGCAGCTGCTCCAGGCGGTCGGTCAGCCGATGGTGGTCATGCCGCTGCTGATGATGGCTACCAATACCGTTACCAGCCCGGCCGAAGGCCCTTTCGCGTCTGCGCTCGTCAACACACCGCGCGCCATCGCCGAGGCAACCGGCGTCTGGTTCCTGGGGCTGATCGATCGTTGGCGCAACGCGCTACATTTCGACCGCATCATCGATGAAGCTGGCCAGGACCGCTGGCGGGTGATCCAGAGCAACGGCGTGCTGCCCCAATATCCGCCGCCGCTGATGCCAGGCGGTCAACCCCGCGCGCCGCACAGCCTGGAAGCCTTCAGCCACGCCGTAGAGCAGCAGGTAACGATTTTAACGACGAGCGACACCTTCCTGATCCTGGGAGCCCTGACCGTGTTTTTGATGGTCGTGGTGATGACGTTACCGGTCCGCACCATGCCGCCGCGCATCCACTTTGCAAAGCACTAGGAACCCGCATGGCAAAGGATGCAGCCGAACTCAAGGCGCGGCCCGCCGAGCCGATGCGGGACGAGACGCCATTCCCCGCTCCGGTGCGCAAGAACGAGGATCAACCTCAACAGAACGATGGGAAGTCGGAGGACCGAAAGGCGCAGGAAGCCGGCGGGTCACCCGCACCTCTGCCGCGCTGGCCCCTCGTTCTGATCGGACTCGTCGTGGTGATCTTCGCCGCGGTGGTCCTGTACATCATTTTCCGGCCACGCCCGGACGTATGGACCGACGATGCTTATGTGACGGTCCATTACGCCACGATCGCACCGCGCATCTCCGGTCGCGTCATCACGGTGCCGATTGACGACAATGAAGTCGTCAAGGCCGGACAAGTGCTCGCAACTCTCGACCCGCGCGACAATGAGACCGCCGTCGTTTCCGCCCAGGCAGCGGTCGCGCGCGACAGATCGCGACTCGATGAGATCTCGGCGACCGTGTCACGCCAGCCGTCAATCATAGATGAGCAACAGGCCGCCGTCTTGTCGGCGCGCGCCGGGCTCGCTTTCGCGCAGGCCAATGCCCGCCGCTTCGACAACCTCGCCGCGACGGGAGCCGGCACAACGCAGGAACATCAGCAAGCCGACGCCGCGCTAAAGCAGGGTCAAGCCTCGCTGGATAGCGCTGAGGCTTCGCTCGATGCGGCACGCCGGGAATTGGATGTGCTCAAGGCCCAGAGATCGGCAGCGGAAGCAACGGTCAAGGCCGATGAGGCTCAGCTTGAACAGGCCAAGCTCAATCTGTCCTATACACGGATTCCGGCACCGATCGACGGCATGGTGGGCGAGCGTTCCGTACAGGTCGGCAACTACGTCGGCCCCGGTACGACATTGATGACCGTTGTGCCGCTCGACCAAGTCTATATCGAAGCGAACTATCTCGAAGTCGCCTTGCTGCACGTCCGCAGCGGCCAGCCCGTAACCATCCATTTGGACGCCTATAACATAGACCTCAAAGGAACCGTAGATAGCGTGCCGCCGGCCTCCGGCGCTACGTTTGCACCCATCGCGCCCAACAATGCCACCGGCAATTTTACCAAGATTGTGCAACGCCTGCCGGTTAAGATCGTGGTGACGCCCGGACAACCTTTGGCTAAGCTCCTGCGGGTGGGCTTGTCGGTCGAGACTACCATCCATACGGGACTGGAGGATGTCGTGGACGAACAGCGCAAATCAGGCGATCACGTGACCGGGCATTGATTAGTGCGCGCGTTACCTCTTATGGCGTGCCTCTCCGGTCCAATGCTGGGCATCGGGTTGACCTGCTGCACCGTTGGGCCGGACTTCCAGAGCCCGGAGATAAAAGAAACATCCCGGCGGTCGGCGCCGGACAGTGGAAACGTGCCCAGCCGGACAGTCGAGGACGCGGTCGACGTTGCTTGGTGGAAAGGCTTTCGGGACTTTCGGCTGTCCTCGCTCGTCGAAAGGCTGGTGGCCCAAAACCTCGACCTCAAGACGGCAGCGGAACGCGTTGTGCAGGGCGAGGCGCAGCGCAAGGTCGCAGTCTCTCAGGGACTGCCGCATATCGAAGCGCAATCGTCATCCACTTATAATCTGGCGAGCCGGAACGGCCTGTTCTCCTTGGTCACGCCTGCACCCGGCGCGCCCTTGGAATACGGCCTGTTTCGAGATGGCTTGACGTCGTCATGGCAGCTAGATCTGTTCGGTCGCGTCCGGCGGGCCGTGGAAGCAGCCGATGCCAACACCTTGGCGGCCGTAGAAAACCGCCATGGCGTTGCGCTCGCGGCGGTCGCCGAACTTGCGCAAAGCTACATGCAACTGCGCGGAACGCAGAACCGCCTTGAGATCGCGAAACGCAATCTCCGCCTCGCCGACGAGAACGTGGAGCTTGTGAATACGCGTTTTGGCAGCGGAGTTGCCACCACGCTCGACCTGGCGCAAGCCCGTGCTCAGCAGGCCACCATCGCCGCAACCCTGCCGCCACTGCGTACTCAGGAGGCGGAGCTTATCAACGCCATCGGACTGCTGTTGGGCGATGCTCCCCGCGCGCTCGAGACCGAATTGCGCCGCGCCCAGATAGTGCCGCGCGTGCCGCGCAGGGTTCCGGTGGGCCTGCCCGGAACGCTCGTACGCCGCCGGCCGGACGTACGCGAGGCCGAGGCGCGACTGCATGAAGCCACGGCGCAGACAGGTGTCGCGGTAGCGAACTTCTATCCTGACGTGACATTAAACGGCGCCGTCGGCCTGGAAAGCTTGCACCTGGCCAATTTGTTTTCCCCGGGGTCGGCCACGTCCCTTCTTGGGCCGACGATTTCTGTTCCGATCTTCGAAGGAGGTAGGTTGCGAGGCGTCTTGGCGCTGCGCGAATCGCAACAGCGGGAGGCAGCCATTTTCTTTCAGAAAACGGTGTTGCGGGCCTGGAAGGAGGTTGACGACGCCCTGACGGCCTATCGCGAAGCGCAACTCCGGCGGGCCGATGTCGCCCGGTCCGTCGTTGAAAATCGGGCCGCTCTGCAAGCCGCCAGGCAACGTTATTCGGAGGGCGCGATCGACTTCCTGAATGTCATCGCAACACAAACCCAGTTGCTGCAGAGTGAAAATTTTCTTGCCGACAGCGACACGCAGATCGCGATATTTCTCGTCAATCTTTATCGCGCCCTCGGGGGCGGATGGCAGGTCCTGGATGTTGCCAATGGTGCAGATCGCGCGCTGCGACAGAAGTTTGGAACACCATAGCTGCCTTGCGAGTGCCCCAAGGCGAGGCCTTCGTCAGCAAGCTTCTTTTTTGGCTCGCGTTTGCGCTAGAAATTCCAGATCGTTGGCGAGATGGTCATAGCCCTCCGCGGTCCGAAGATAGCTAGCCTTAAAGTGGGGGAGGCCAATCAGGATTGTCGGCAGCAAGCACGCGCTCCAGGCCGTCATTGCTGGAATGCAGATCGCGAACGGAAATACTGGTGATTTTGTACGCAAATGGCGCGCCCGAAGAGATTCGAACTCCTGTCGTGCGTGGCTCGACGCGATCATTGCCGGCCTTGAAACCGTCGATGAAATTGCAATCCGTCACAAGTGCAGCGCTCGCCACGTTAACCATCGGTGATCGTCGCCAATCCCAAGGTGCCGGTTCATTCGATGCAGGAGCTTGTCGCCTACGCCAAGGCGAATCCCGGCAAGCTGTCCTACGGACACGGCAACAGCACCGGCCAGATCACCGGCGAGACCCTCAAACACCGCACGCAAATCGAAGTGGTGCGGGTGCCGTATCGCAGCAATCCGGTCGGCATTACAGATCTGATCGGAGGTCAGATTCAGTTCATGATCCCGGACATGAATACAGCCCTACCGCAAATCAAGGCAAACAACATGGTCCCGCTTGCCGTGCTCACCAAAGAGCGTAGCAGCCTCCTACCGAACGTGCCGACGCTGGATGAGACCGTTATGCCGGGCTTCGATCTGCTCGCCTGGGCCGGCATGTTTGGCCCGGCGAACATGCCGCCCGAGGTCGTGAAGACGATCGCCACGCAAATCGAAGCTGCGTTGAAGACGGAAGAAATCAAAGCCAACTTCGTCAAGTCCGGCATTGAGGTTTATTGGAGCGATCCGCAACATTTCAAATCGTTCGTCGACAGCGAACTTGTGAAGTGGACGACGATGATCAAGGAAGCCGGCATCCAACCAGAGTGAAGACGCACATGAAGCACCCGCAACACCACCCCGCCGCCCCTGATCGAAGCGGCCGGGCTATTTGTTTGCGTCGGCTACTCTCGCCTATAGCTTCACCGAGATGTTCGCCTTCTGGGCGACGGTCTGCCACTGCTTCAGATCGTCAACCATACGATGTTTGATGGAGTCCACGGTTGATCCGGCAACCCCGAGATTGAGCTGAGCCGCTTTCGCCTTTAGCCCCGGCGAAGTGAGGGCTTGGCAGACGGCCTTGTTGAGGGCGGCAACGATATCGGACCGCGTGTTGGCCGGGGCCCACAAGCCGCTCCAGTCGGTCACGGTAACGCCGGAAACGCCAGCTTCGGCCATGGTCGGAATATCGGGTAATCCGGGCAACCGTTCCGGCGCCGTGGTCGCTAGGATGCGGATCGCGCCAGCCGTGGCATGGCCAAGCACTGGCGGGGGGCTCGGCAGCGCGAACAAGACCTCGCCCTGCAATACCGCCAGAACCATGTCGCCGGCGCCTTTGTAGGGAACGCGGGTGGCTTTGACGCCGGCCTGCTGCGCGAAAAGTTCGGAGGCGAGCCAGAAGACGCTGGAAGACGAAGCGTAGTTGGCCTTGCTCGGGTTTGCCTTCACATAGTCCACGAGGTCGCGAAGGGTCTTGAACGGTGAATCGCCTTTGACGATCACGAACAAAGGGAATGTGACGATGTCGCTGATCGGGCTGAAATCCTTCATCGCGTCATAGGGCAAGTTCTGGTAAATCGCCGGATCCATCACCATGCCGTCGCAAGCTGTAAATAGAAGCGTGTAACCATCAGGTGTGGCACGAGCGACAAATTGCGTGCCGATGATGGAGCCCCCGCCGGACTTGTTCAACACCACGACCGATTGCTTGAATATCTGCTGTAGCTCTGCCGCGACAAGGCGCCCGGCGACGTCGGTGCCACCACCCGGCGAATACGGAACGACCAGAGTTATCGCGCGGGTCGGATAGTCGGCAGAAAACGCGCGCCCCCCTCCGGCGAACGTCGCGACGGACGCGGCCGAGAGCGTCAGCGCACGGCGGCGTGAAATGAGACCGGTCATTCTGTATTCCTCCCCTGATGATGGCGCTCTTGATGATTGCCGGCGCCTTATTGTGTAAAAGTCGGTGTACGGTCGCGCGTTACTCGCCCCGCGACAAGGGTAGGCTGGCGTAGCCGGGTTTGACCCTTGCATCGATCAGGTACGGTTTCCCCGATGCCACTGCGGAAAAGCCGCGTCTGATCGCTTCTTTGAGCTCCGGCACAGTGCCGATCGGCCCTTCCGCTTCAACGCCCTGAGCGCGGGCAAGCCCGGCAAAATCCAGCGCCGGATCGTCGATCCGCTGGCCGATCCAGCGGTTCTCGACCGGCCGGTTGCGCGCCTTAGCGACGACTTCCTGATGCAGTTCATCGTTGAAATTCGAGCGATTGTTCGAGACGATCAACAATGCCGGCAGTTGGTAGCGTGCGGCGGTCCAGAGCGCCGAAACACCCTGCATGAAATCGCCGTCCCCCAGCACGGAAACGACAATCCGCCCCGAGTCGAGCAATGCCAGAGACGCGCCGACCGTCAGGCCCGGACCCGCCGACAGACCGGCACCGCCATCGTGGCCCAGAAAGTCGAGCGGTTCGCGGAAATGATACGCGCTTCCCAACCAACCGATGGTGACATGAGCCATGCTGATCTTAAGTTGTTCGACAACAACATCCGTACTGGCGACAACGGGAAAGTCGATCGGAGATACACCGAAATAATCCGTGCTCCAGCGATGAACTAAGCTCCGATACAATTAGTCGTCCGGCTGCCGAGCCAGAGATCGCGTTAAGTTCGGCATTGTCCAGAAAGGGGCAAACGAAAAATACTATCGCCCGCCATCAGTTTTCCTCATCCGTCAGCGTTTCAAGCAGTCGCGAAGAACCCGCGCGGCCGGCGACGACGATCCAACTCTGTCACGTGGCGTAGGCGCCATGACGGCTGCGTCGGGCCTCGGTCATAATTAGGCGGTATACTGAGGGGTTGACTCGCTAGCTCGTACTTTCTATTTCTGGTGAACAGACCAAGAGTAGCGCTCAACTGGCCTTGCTGCCGCCGCTGAAGCGCTCCGGGAGGAGAAGTGACCAAATTGACCGAATATGCGGAGTGCGCCGACGGCACCCGCATCGCCTTCCGGCTGTGCCGGCGTGACGATGCGCCGCGGATCGCGCTCATCCATTCGCTGGCAATGGACCACTCTTTCTGGCTACCGGTGGTCGAGCGCCTGGCCGGCGAAGCGTCGGTCATGATCTATGATTGCCGCGGGCACGGCGCATCCGACAAGCCAGCCGGCCCCTATACGACGGCCTTATTCGCGCGCGATCTCGCAAACCTCATGGACCATGTCGGCTGGCCATCCGCGGTCGTCGCAGGCGCATCAATGGGCGGTTGCGTTTCGCTCGCATTTGCAGCAAATTTTCCGCAGCGCACCAATGGTTTGGGCCTGATCGATACGACCGCCTGGTACGGTCCCGACGCGCCGGTGCAATGGGAACAGCGGGCGCAGCGCGCGCTGAAAGAAGGCCTGAAAGACCTGATCGACTTCCAGGTGACGCGCTGGTTCGGTGATGCGTTCCGCGCGCAGTATCCTGACGTTGTGCAGCATTGCATCGAGGTATTCCTCGCCAACGACCTTTCCGCCTATGCGGAAACCTGCCGCATGCTCGGCACAAATGATCTGCGCGGCGCGTTACCGGGGATAGCATGCCCGACCACCGTGATCGTCGGCGAGGAAGACTACGCCGCGCCGCCGGCGATGGCGCAGGTGATGCACCAGGGCATCCGCAAGTCGCGGTACGTGTTGATCGAAAAGGCGCGCCATCTGACACCGCTCGAATTGCCGGATCGCATCGCCTCGGAACTCGCGTTGCTGCTGAAAGGCAAAGCATGAAGATCACCGGCGAACTCACCGTGCGCGCGCCGCAAGAGGCCGTCTTCAATGCCGTGCAGGATGCGCGCTTTTTCGCGTCCTGCATCGACGGCGTGCAGGAACTCAACGAGATCGACCCGACGCACTACGACGCGGTGCTCGAGACCAAAGTCGCTTACATGAAATTCCGCTTCAAGCTGTCGATCGAGGTAACGAAGAAAGAACCGCCGAGCACGCTCGAAGCCAAGGTGGAAGGCACGCCGCTCGGCATCGTCGGCCGCATCACTGCCACCTCGCTGACGCGCCTCTCGCAGATCGGCGACGAAACCAAGATCGAATACGAGATCGAAGCCGCCATCACCGGCAAGCTCGGCAGCCTGGGCCAGCCGGTGCTGCGCTCGAAGGCGAAAGAAATGGAAAAGCAGTTCTCCGGCCGCCTTCGCGAGAAGTTCGAGCAGGCCCCCTCCGAGGTCACACCATGATCCCTTTTGAAATCGCCGAGCCGCGCTCGCTGCGCGAGGCAACCGCCCTGCTCGATCCCGACGATGCTAGCATCCGCCCGCTCGGCGGCGGCACCGCGCTGATGCTGATGATGAAGGCCGGCGTGTTCCAGCCGACCAGACTCGTCAGCCTGCGCTCGGTCGAGCCACGTTATTCCGAGATCAAGGTCGAGGCCGACGGCAGCATCCGCATCGGTGGGCTTGCGACACTGTCGAGCCTGGAGCACTCCAAGGACATCCAGAGCCGCCTCCCCGTCATCGCGCGCACCATGCCGCTGTTGTCGAACGTGCGCGTACGCAACGTCGCGACCGTCGGCGGCTGCCTGGCCCATGGCGACCCGCACATGGACCTGCCGCCGATCATGATCTCGCTCGGCGCGAGCGTGACCGTGATCGGCCCCAAGGGCGAGCGCTCCATTCCGGTCGCCGACCTACTCACCGGCTATTACGAGACGCAACTCGCCAAGAACGAGCTCATCTCCGAAGTCATCGTCCCGCCGCAGGACGGCAAGCGTTCGATCTATCTCAAGTGCACGACGCGTGCCGCGCATGATTGGCCGGCGCTCGGCGTCGCCGTATCGCTTTCCGGCGATCGCGATGGCGTGCGCGAGGCCAATGTGGTGATCAGCGCCGCGACCGAGCGCGCCATGCGCGCCGAAAAGACGAGCACCCTGCTCGCCGGTCAGCGTCCCAGCACGAAGTTGTTCAAAGACGCCGGCGAGGCGGCGTCCGGCGAAGCCGAGCTCATCGGCGATGCCCAAGGCTCGGTGCCGTACAAGCGGCAGCTCGTCCGCGTCTACGTGGAACGCGCCTTAAAGCAAGCTCTCGATATCGGAGGCGCGGTGCAATGAACCAGATCACCCCCATTCGCAGCGGCCAGGTCGGCCGCTCCATTCCGCGCCTCGAAGCGACCTCCAAGGTCACGGGCCGCGTCGAGTACGTCCACACCATGCGCTTGCCGCGCATGCTGACGGCCAAGCTTGTGCGCAGCACGGTCGCCAGTGGCCGCATCAAGAGCATCGATATCGAAGCGGCGAGCAAGGTCCCTGGCGTCTATCGCATCGTAACCAGCGAGGACATCGTCAAGATCATCCCGCACCCCTATTACGGTCCGGCCTTTCACGACCAGCCGATCCTCGCGATCGACAAGGTTCACTATGTCGGCGAGCCGGTCGCGGCCGTGCTCGCCAGCGATCCGCATGTCGCCGAGGAAGCCGCGCGGCTTGTCGTCGTGGACTACGAAGAATTGCCGGCGGTGTTCGACGAAGTCGAGGCGCAGAAGTCCAAGGTCGTCGTGCACGAGCAGCTCAAGCCCGCCGGCACCTTCCCGGACCTCAAGCATCTGCACGGCGTGCGCGACACCAACGTCGCACTCGACTTCCAGCTCAAGCGCGGCGATTCCGGCAAGGCCTTCGCCGAAGCCGATCATGTCTTCGAGCACACGTTCAAGACTCAGCAGGTACTACACGTGCCGCTTGAGCCCTACGTCTCGATTGCCGAGACCAACGGCACCAGCATGACCATCCACACGGCCTCGCAGAGCCCCTCTTTCGTGCGGCTGGAGATTGCCCGCCTGCTCGGCTGGCCGGAGAACCGCGTGCGCGTGCGCGTGCCCTTTTTGGGTGGCGGCTTCGGCGGCAAGCTCTACATCAAGCTCGAAGCGCTGGTCGCTGCGCTGTCGCTGATCGTGCTGCGGCCGGTGAAGATTTCGCTGACCATGGAAGAGCAGTTCTACACGCTCACCAAGCACGCCAGCACCTTCCGCATCAAAAGCGCGGTGAACAAAGACGGCAAGGTGACGGCCCGCGAGTGCGAGGTGTGGTGGAACGGCGGCGCTTATGCCGACATCGGCCCGCGCATCACGCAGAAGTCCGGCTTCACCGCGCCCGGCCCCTACGACATCGACAACATCAAGATCGATTCCTACGCGCTCTACACCAACTTGCCGCCGGCCGGCGCGCTGCGCGGCTTCGGCATTCCGCAGCTGGTCTGGGCCTATGAGAGCCATACGGATCTCATCGCCCGCGCGCTCGGTATGGATCCGGTGGAATTCCGTCGCGAGAACATCCTGCGCGACGGCCGTCCGCAGGCGACCGGCACCATCGTCAAGGACATGGGCGCGGAAGCCTGCCTCGAACGCGCCGCGCAGCTCATCAACTGGACTGCGCCCTTCGATCGCGGCAAGGGGACCATCAAGCGCGGACGCGGCATCGCCGTCGGCTTCAAGGCCTCGATCTCGCCGACCACGTCGGTCGCCGTGGTGAACGTCGCCGCCGATGGAAGCGCGACGCTGTTCTGCGGCACGGTCGACATGGGCCAGGGCTCCGACACCGCCATGGCGCAACTCGTCGCCGAAGTGCTCAACATTCCAGCCGAGTTGGTACACGTCGTGCACTCCGACACCGACATCACGCCCTACGACATGGCGACGCTCGGATCGCGCTCGACATTCCATATGGGCCTCGCAGTGAAGCGCGCCGCCGAGGACGCCAAGGCAAAGCTCGAAGCCATGGCCAAGGAAGTCGGCCTGCCGCCCGGCAGCAACGTGCCGATCCGCGAGCTGTTCGAGCGCAAGTACAAGATGCAGGCCGGCACGGTCGTCGGCACTGGAGATTACATCCCGCCCTATGTTCCGCCCGATCACAGCAATGGACAGTCCGACAACGTCACGCCGTTCTGGATGGTCGGCGCCACCGCGGTGGAGATCGAGATCGACACCGAGACGGGGCATATGCGCATTGAGAGGATGATCAACGTCGCCGACGTCGGCCGCGCGATCAACCCGCAGATCGTCGAAACGCAATTGTCCGGCGCGGCCATCATGCAGCTCGGCTTCACCACCACCGAGAAGATGGAGTTCGAGGCGGGCCAGGTCACCAACGCGTCATTCGCCGACTACAAGATCCCCGGCATCCAGGACCTGCCCGACAGCATGACCAGCGTGGTCGTCGATGCCAACCAACACAACGGCCCGTTCGGAGCCAAGGGCGTCGGTGAATCCGGCACCTTCGGCGTGTCGCCGGCGATTGCCAATGCTGTCGAAGACGCCATCGGCGTGCGCATCACCTCGCTGCCGATTACGCCGGAAAAGATCTACCGCGCTATCCGCGCCGCCCAGAACGAGCCGCTCGAGGATTGACATGGGTCCCATGAAGAAAACCATCAGCTTTCAGCTCAACGGCCGGCCGGTCACCGTCGACGTCGCGCCGCACCACACGCTGGTCGAACTCTTGCAGAACGAATTCGACCTGTTCGGCGCACGCGAGAGCTGCGCACAGGGCCTGTGCGGGTGCTGCACGGCCGTGGTGAACGGCGAGGCCGTGTCGGGCTGCCTCTATCTCGCATCGTTCGTCGATGGCGCGACGGTTGAGACCGTCGAGGGGCTTTCCGACGGCGCCAAGCTCGATCCGGTGCAGGAAGCCTTCATCGAGGCGGGCGCCTTCCAGTGCGGCTTCTGCACGCCCGGCTTCATACTCATGACCAAGCAGTTGCTCGACGCCCATCCGGCCCCGGATGACGACCAGATTCGTCATTACCTCGCCGGCAATCTCTGCCGCTGCGCCGCCTATCCGGAGATCGTCAAAGCCGTGAAACTCGCAGCGTCGAAACGGCAAAAGGTCGCTGCCTAAGAACGTCGCTGCGTAGAAGCGACGCTGTTCATAAAGATCAAAACCGGGGGTAGGGAAATGACTGTTGTGGCCACATCGTCTGAGATACCTTGGTATCGCTCGCTGAGCCGGGCGCAGTGGAACACCCTCCTCGCGTCCAATCTCGGCTGGCTGTTCGACGGCTTCGAAACCTATGCGCTGATCCTCACGGTCGGCCCGGCGCTGCACCAGCTCCTTGATCCCGGGCACTACGCGCAGATCCCCGCCTATGCCGGCACCATCATTGCCATCACGCTGCTCGGCTGGGGATTCGGTGGCCTAATCGGCGGCGTGCTCGCCGACTATATCGGGCGCAAGCGCATGATGATCATCGCCGTGCTCGCTTATTCGCTGATGACCGGCCTGAGCGCCTTTTCGTTTAATTGGATTTCCTTCGCCATCCTGCGCTTCATGGTCGGCCTTGCCGTCGGCTCGGAATGGGCGACCGGCTCCTCGATGATGGCCGAACTCTGGCCCGACAATGCGCGCGGCAAAGGCGCCGGCCTGATGCAGTGCGGGCTCGGCATCGGCTTCTTCGTCGCATCATTCGTGTGGCTGTTCATCAGTCCACTTGGTCCGGACTCCTGGCGTTATATGTACCTGATCGGCGTCGTCCCGGCTTTGCTGACGCTGTGGATCCGCCGTTCGATCCCGGAGTCACATCTCTGGGAAAAGGCCGACGCCAAGCGGCGCGCCGCGCTTGAGCAGAAACGCAGCGGCCAGGTGCTCGACGAGAGCGAACAGAAGCTCGCGCGCTTCACGCTGGTCGATCTGTTCAGCGATCCAGCGATGCGCAAGCAAACGATCATCGTTTTCCTGATGTCGCTCACCACCACCGTCGGCTTCTGGGGCATCTCCACCTGGGTGCCGCCCTTCGTCGCCGGTATCGCGGCGAAAGATGGTCTACCCGCAGCGGCATGGGCGAGCTATGCCGGCATGGCCTACACGGTCGGCTCGGTGCTCGGCTACGCCAGTTTGGGCTTCCTTGCCGACGCCTATGGCCGCAAGCCGGTGACGATCATCTATTTCGTTCTCGCGCTGGTCCTCACGCCGGTGCTGTTCTTCTGGACGCAGGATCTCAAGATGCTGCTGATCCTCGCCTGCGTGAATGCGTTCTTCAGCAACGGCCAATACACCTGGATGCCGGTGTGGCTGCCGGAGCTTTACCCGACGCGCATGCGCGCGACCGCGCTCGCCTTCGCCTTCAACGCGCCGCGCTTCGTCGCCTTCCTCGGGCCGTTGCTCGCCGGAACGATGATCGTGCAGTTCGGCGGCTTCGGCCACGCAGCAATGGTGCTGGCGCTGATCTATATCGTTGGCATCGCGGCCGCGCCGTTTCTGCGGGAGACGCGCGGGCAGTCGTTGCCGGCGTGACAGGCGTCACTTCGCGTCGACACTTGCTCTGGTCATTCCCGCGAAAACGGGAATCCAGGACAAAGAGTGAAGTCAGCCCATTTTGCGCTTGGTCCCCGCTTTCGTGCGGACGAGCGGCTCACTCGGTTTCAGCAGCGGCGCTAGTCCTCGTACCGGATCGGCGCGCGGCTGAACTCGTTGTTGTGCTCGACCAGGCGCAACAGCAGCCCCATAAAGGTCTGACGTTCCTCCGCGCTGAGAACATCCAGCAGACGGCGCTGCGCGCGCTGGGCTTTGGGCTCGAACGACGCCGTCACCTTGCGCCCTTCCGCCGTGATCGAGATCGACCTCTTGCGGCGATCGACCGTGCTGACGGTCTGCTTCAGGAGGCCGCGGCGCGTGAGCCGGTCGACCACATTGGCGACATTCGAGCGATCGAGCCCAAGCTCCTCGGCGATCTCCACATGGCCGACGCCGGGCCTGCCTTCGACGATGGTCATGATGCCCCATTGAATAGGGGTCACCTGCTCGTCGGCGCACTCTAGGAAAATTGCCATGTGGATCTGGTGCAAGCGGCGCACGAGAAACCCGGGCCTGGACCAAACGACTTTCATCTTTTTCGCCACAAGACGTCCTTATCTTCTTCGCTCTTTAAAGGCCCGGTGCAAACTGCCGTACCATGCGCACGACTTGTTTGGTAAGAAAGTATCGTCTTCAATCCAAAGGTCAATCGTAGTCAGATAAACCAAGAGACGATCGCCCGAGGTATTTTTTGAGGACATCAAATGCTGTCTGTGTTACCCGCATCGAAAATTACATTGAAACCTCGACGCAAGGGTTCCACTTACAGATGTGTGCAGGCTTGGGCGGGAGCGAGGCATTTGTTCCCGATGCCAGTTCAATTGGGATCATCCACCCTACAGAATGGAGCGGCTTTCATGAGTGATGAAATTAAACTGGCCCACCCCGCGGATATGGCTCAGCCCGGCGGTCATTATAGCCATGCCGTCGCGGCCCAAGGCTTCGTGTTTGTCTCCGGCCAACTTCCGATTGCTCCTGATGGTACCAAGTTAAACGAAGCTTCATTCGAGAGGCAGGCGCAACAGGTGCTCGAAAATGTCTCGCGTGCCCTGATCGCTGCCGGCAGCGCTGTTAGCCGGCTGGTCCAAGTCCGGATCTATGTCACCGAGATAGAATCATGGCCAGCATTCAACGCGCTCTATGCGGATTGGGCCGGACCGGCACGGCCTGCGCGCGCGGTTGTTCCGGTGCCCAATCTCCATTACGGGTTCAAAATCGAGATTGAGGCGATAGCTCTTGCCGGTCTCTCGTGATCGCCACTGCGCATTACTGAAAGCCAGGAATAATCCATCCGGGCGCATCTTTCCATGCCGACCAGACACGGCGGCAAGCCGACGCCGTAAGGGAGCCAACCATCCCATCACATCACTCGGCTCGCGATGAACGGCCGGGCCCAGGCGTAAGATTTCAGGACTCGACGAAAATGCATCTCGCCCAGGACAATGATGTGGTCCACACACTCCCGCCGGATCGTTCCGATCAGCCGTTCGGCAAAGCCATTCTGCCGCGGTGGGCTTGTCCCGGATGCCCATGGCGCGCAATCGGCGCGTGACGACGCTGCCATAGATCCGGTCGCGATCGCGGATGAGATAGTGCGGAGCCTCATCCCAAGGAAATGCCTCCGTTATCTGATGCGCAACCCATTCGGCCGTGGGGATTTGCTGTGACGTTGATCCAGACAAGGTCTCTGCGGTCGAGCCGGACAATGACGAAGGCATAGAGCAGGTCGAAACCGAGAGTTGGAACAACGAACACGTCCCTGGCGGCGATGTCCGGCGCGTGGTTGCGCAAGAAGGCCCGCCATCCCTGGCCGGGTGGCGCCCGTCGCTTGACCATGTACTTGGCGACGCTCGACTGAGCGATCTCAAATCCGAGCTTGAGCAGTTCGCCGTGAATGCGCGGCGCGCCCCAAAGCGGATTTTCGACGCTCATCCTCCGGATCAATGCGCGCAGCTTCGTTTCGATCTGCGGTCGCCCTCCCAATGGGAGCGACTTCCAACGCCAGTAGCAGCGAAAACAGGCCCCTATGCCAACGCACGAGCGTCTCGGGCCGGAAGATTGTGAGAACCTACAGTATTGATGGAAACCAGCGATACAGCTGGATAAAGAACCAGCGATCAT
>DATDMA010000134.1:0-33261 GCA_036519015.1 Pseudolabrys sp.
TGAGCTAACCATGCTATGGCAAGAAATGCGACCCTTGCAGTGGAGCGAAGTATCCGCTCCGATGAAGATTCTTCGGATCGTCGTCATTGCGGCGTGGCTCGCGACACTCGCGGACTTCGCAGCCTTCCACTCGATCTATGACCCCGCGCGCTATCAACCATCGGCTCCGGATGCTGTTTATACGTACCGAATCGATACCGGACACGGGCCCCGCTTTATCACCGATGAGCAGAACCACATTTATTCCGTCGCGCGTCCATTGGGCCTAGGCCTCTGGTCATTTACCGCGGCGACGATGGGCCTTCTAATATTCCTGGAGTATCGCCTTTCGAAAAAGAAGAAAAAGCAGACGATGGATCGAATTCTTGGCGACGAGCAAGCCTAACGCTCAGCCAGCGCGAGCCTGAAGCCGAGTGCCACGTACGTGGCAGTTAACCCTTTGCCGTCGCTCGTGATTGCATTTCGATAAAAAACTTATCCCCCGTCGCTCCGGGCGGGCTTATATTCCGCATGTCCTGCTCAACGAGGGCGCTGTCATGAGGCGTCTTGATGGTGGAGCAGAACGCGGCGCCCGCGGGCGTGGTCTCGCAAGCCACGCGCTCGGGCGGTGACGGGGCTCCGCTCGGAGGCACTATGACCTCCCGCCAGGAGCTGGCTGATGGCGGGCCGCACGGCTCGTTCGGGGCTTGATGGCACGGCCGCCCGAAAGGGGTCGTGTTCTGAGAGTGGTCGGACGCCCCGCAGGCGGTTGCCAGAAGCGCGGCCCGTCGCCGTAATGACGCCGCGATGGCGCGCCGAAAGGCGCCGCATCTTCTCAAAAGGAAGATGCGTACTTGAACTACCTGACGCGTCTTCTCGGCGCGCCATCCCCTCGTATTTGCGAGGGACGAAGAAGACAGGCCTACCCGGGCCGCGACAAAGAACAGGGGCGGCGAAGCTTTGGCTAGGGCTGTTTGATATTTGAATCAGCGAGACGACGCGCGTGCGCGACAATCTCCGTCATGCCCGGGCTTGACCCGGGCATCCATGATGACTCGCCGCGAGTGAGAGCCTTACGTACCGCTTTGCATGTTGCTCAGCCTCATGGATTGCCGGGTCAAGCCCGGCAATGACCGTGTGGAGAGCTAGTCGTGCGCATTCCGAGGCCGCATCACCCCCCGTAAGACACGCCCTTCACGCGGATCACGGCCTTCGCGGCGGCCATCAGCGCGTGCGAGAGCAGGGCGACATCCTTCGGCATATCGCGCCGCCACACATCGAGCAGCAGCGCGATGCGGACCTGGTCGCTCCTGTTCCACACCTCGTGCGGATAGGTGTCGTCCCACAACAGACTGTCGCCTTCGGCCAGACGATAAGGCACGCCGTCGACGTTGAGCTCGCACGCCGGCACGCCGTCCGCGTCATAGGGCATCGACAGCATCAGATGAAAGCGCAGAATGGCGCGGAACGGCCCGCGATGCTGGGGGATATGCTTGCCCGGCGCCAGGAACGACAGCACGCAGGAGACCGCCTCCGGTGCCTGCGCCAGCAGGCCGGCGACAGTCGGGCAGCGCGCGAGGTTCTCCTCGACGGTGACGCCATAGGCCTTCATGATGAACATGCGCCAGTCGCGGCCGTCGGCGGCGGAAATGTCTTCCTGCTGCGGCATCAGATCGTGGAAGCGCGGCACCTTGTGCAGCATGCTGATGATGCCGAGCGCCTCGTCACGGATCTTGGGGAAGGCGCGCTCAAAGCGCTGCGCGTTGGGGAAGTAATGCGACGCATCGAGGGTTGCCGGGGTGTCGATGCGGCGGTCATAGATGGCGCGCACCGCGCCGACCGCGTGGTCATAAAGCTGCAACGGGTTATCTCCGCTGGAATCACAACCCCCGCGGGGACTTATGCACGGACGGCCCGTTTCGCCTATATACTTGCGTATAAATTCACGTCTCTATGAGCCCGCAAATACACCTCGGGAGCCCCCCAATGACCACACCGCCCCCCGTCGAATACGCCGATGCATCGCCCGACGTGCGCGCTGTCTACGACGACATCAAGAAAACCCGCAACGTGCCCGACGTGAACAATTTCTGGAAATATCTGGCGCGCGATCCGGTAACGCTCAAGCGCACCTGGGAGAGCATCAAGGAGATCATGGCGCCGGGCGCGCTCGATCCGCTCACCAAGGAGATGGTCTATCTCGCCGTCAGCGTCACCAATGGCTGCGCCTACTGCATCGCCAGCCACACCGCGGCGGCGCGCAAGGCCGGCATGACCGAGGCCATGTTCGGCGAACTGATGGCGGTCACCGGCATGGCCAACGAGACCAACCGGCTCGTCAATGGCTACCGGGTTCCCGTGGATGCGGCATTTCAGACCTAGCGGCTTGAAAAGATTGCCCAAGCCGCGCCGGCCATGACACAGTAAACCTTGGGACCCGTGGGGGAGTTCAATCGATGATCGATAAGGCCTTGGTCGCCAAGCTGCTATGCGTCGCGCTGGTTGCGGGGCTCATGCTGCCGCTGGGCACGGTGCTGTTTCCGTATGTCAGCACGCAGATGGACGGCATGCAGTTCCAGACGCTCGAGGCGGTAGCGAGCACCGCGATCGGCTTCGGCATCTACGCGCTGTTCGGTTAGCGCACGCGTCTCAGCGACCTTCATCATCGCAAACATATAATTGCGGCGTCGACCCCGGCGCCGAAGCGACGCCAGGGTCTGCTGACGTCGTGCTTGTTATCGCGCTGCCGGTGGCGGCGGCGGTTGCGGCGATGTCGTCCCGGAGCCCGTCGTGCTCGGCGGCGTGGTCGTGCTGCCTGATGGGGCGCTGCCGGTGGTGACCGGCGCCGGGCTCGGGTTGCTCGCTGTATTGCTCCCGGTGTTGCTCCAGCCGCCGATGATGATGAACGCAATCAACGCCAGCACGGCGATGCCGGCAATCCAGCCCCACATGCCCCCTCTGCTGTCGCTGCGGCGCACCACGGGGTCGCTCAGGCGCGGATCGCTGTCGCGCGGATCGGTAAAACGCGGATCAGACATGCCATCCTCCTTGGGGTTCCAGACGCTCTTTGGCGCCTCAGTCTGGGAAACCGTTGCGCGTGTCCCTGGTTCCGATTTCGCCTGTGAATCGCAAGCGTGGAACTCGAACGGAACCCACTGGAACATGTTATAGGCGCTGCGGCTGTCGTCTCGCGTCAGCCGCAATTCGCGTTCAATGCCGGACACTTCATGCCCCTGACCCGTCTCGCGGCCGCCGCCGCGCCCATGCTGTTCGTGCTGCTCTGGAGCAGCGGCTTTATCGGCGCGCGCTACGGCCTGCCTTACATCGAGCCGATGACGTTCCTGTCGGTGCGTATGGCGCTGGTGGTGCTCTGCTTCGCCGTCATCGCGCTGGTCGCGCGCGCACGCTGGCTCACCGGCACGGAGATCGGCCACAGCCTGATGGCCGGATTTCTGGTGCACGGCATCTATCTCGGCGGCGTGTTCACGGCGATCAGCCAGGGCGTGCCGGCCGGCATCTCGGCGCTGATTCCGGGGCTGCAGCCGATCCTCATTTCCACCATCGCCAGCCGCTTCATGGGCGAGACCGTGACCCGCCAACAATGGATCGGACTTGCGCTCGGGCTGGGCGGCGTCGTGCTGGTGCTGCACGACCACAGCATTGTGGCAGCCGGCACGCCGCTCGGCTGGGCCGGGAGCGTTGCCTCGCTCATCGGCATCTCGCTCGGCACGCTCTACCAGAAGCGCTACTGCGGCGGCATCGACTGGCGTACCGGCAATATGGTGCAATATGCCGGCGCCACTGTGCTGTTCACGATCGCGGCCTTCGCGCTCGAGACGCGCGTGATCCACTGGAACGGCGAATTGATCTTTGCGCTGGCCTGGCTGGTGCTCGTGCTGTCGATCGCCGCGGTCGGGCTGATGTATTGGCTGATCCGCCGCTCGGCCGCGACGGGCTTCTCCAGCCTGTTCTATCTCGTGCCCGGCGTGACCGCGCTGATGGCCTTTCTGCTGTTCGGCGAAAAGCTCGATACTGTCTCGGTCGCCGGCATGCTGGTCTGCGCACTCGGCGTGTTGCTCACCAATCGCGGCGCCGCGGTGAAGCCGACGGCGGCGAACGCCGCCGCCTCGGTAACGCGCGAGGCTTGAAACCTACTTCTTGCGCTCGAGCACGAGCTGCGTCTGCGTCACCATCGCGCAGAGCTTGCCGTCAGCGCGGGTGATGCGCGTCTGCCAGACCATCGTGGTGCGGCCACGATGCAGCGGCGTGCACTCGGCCTTGGCCACATCGCCGATCGGAATCGCAGCAAAGAAGTTGGTCTTGCTCTCGATCGTGGTCGTGGACTGACCGGGACCGAGATTGGCCGTGGTCGCTGTGCCGCCGAGATTGTCGGCGAGCGCCATGATCGCGCCGCCATGCATGATGTTGAAGCGGTTGTTGAGCTCCTCACGCACAACGAGCTCGGCCGAGACGCGCTCCGGCGACACATGCGTGATCTTGATCCCGAGAAACTCGGCGAACGGCGGCTGCCTGTTGGCCGCTTCGTTCATGACGACATCGTTCATTTCAAATGCTCCCAACAATCGCGCCAGAACTCGCGCGAGGCGGCGCGCACAATCGGGGGCGAGGCGGGAGAAAGCAAGAGCACCGGCGTTGCGGTGAACGCGGGGAGGGGCTGCCAGAAAGACCAAGGGCGCAGACATTGCTGCCCGCGCCCTTGCTTATACGCGATTTCAAGTGTGTCCGCGTCAGTCGCGCGGCTGCGGCACGATGCGGATATAGGGGCGCGGCGCCTTGAAGCCCTGCGGATAGATCTTCTTAGCTTCGTCGTCGCTGACCGAGCCGGCGATGATGACGTCTTCGCCTTGCTTCCAGTTGGCCGGGGTGGCGACGCGATGTTTCGCGGTCAGTTGCAACGAGTCGAGTACGCGCAGCACTTCATCGAAGTTGCGGCCCGTGGTCATCGGGTAGACGAGGATCAGCTTGATCTTCTTGTCCGGCCCGACGATGAAGACATTGCGCACGGTTTGATTGTCGGCGGCGGTGCGGCCTTCCGACGAGCTACCGACCGCGGCCGGCAGCATTCCGTAAGCCTTCGAGATCTTCAATTCGGTGTCGCCAATCATCGGATAGTTCGGCGCGAAGCCGACCACGTCCTTGATGTCGACCGCCCACTTGGCGTGGTTGGTGACGGGATCGACCGATAGGCCGATGATCTTGGCGTTGCGCTTGTCGAATTCGGGTTTGAGCCGCGCCATGGTGCCGAGCTCGGTGGTGCAGACCGGGGTGAAATCCTTCGGGTGCGAGAACAGCACGCCCCAGGAATTGCCCAGCCAGTCGTGGAAACGAATTTTACCTTCGGTGGTTTCCGCCTCGAAATCCGGGGCGGTGTCGCCAATCGCCAATGTCATGATGAGCCTCCAAGCGTCAAAGAACGCGTGCGTTCTCGCGCAGTATAGGCCGTTGCACAAGGGCGGAACAGGGCGGCGCGGCAAAGAGCGGCGGCCGACTGTACGCTACCAGCGGTGGAGCACAGGCCTTCGCTTTCTTCGCCTCGGCTTGAAAGGATTTTCTCAGCGCGGCTTATGGAGTAGGCCGATAGCCGTCCGTCAGCGTCTTGAGGAAGGCGACCATGTCATTGATCTCTGAATCCGAGAGAACGCGCGAGTCGCCCGGCTTGCCCCCGAAGGGTGGCTCGTTGTTCACATTGGCGCGATACTTCGCCGGCAAGTCGTCGAACTTATCGACACGCCCGTCCGCATCACGCGGATACCATTTGCTGGGATCGGTATCACGCTCGACATAGAACGAGATCGCCTCGCGCAGGCTATGCGCCAGGCCGTTGTGAAAGAATGTCTGCCGTAAGGCGACGTTGCGCAGGCTGGGGGTGCGGAATAGCCCACAATATTCGGTGCGTGCGGCGAGATCGGTGCGCAGCGGGCCGCACAGGCCGAGATCGAAGTAGCGCGCATCGGCATTGGCGGGGATGGCGCGGTTGCGCGGTACGCCGATGGCGATCAGCCCGTAGTCAGTGAACTGCGGCGGCGTGCCGTCATCGCCCGGGGTGCTGCGGTGGCAATTGCCGCAATTGCCCTTTGCCGGATCGTTGAACACGGCAAGCCCGCGCGCCTCCTGCGCAGTGAGTTGCGCGCGGCCTGCGAGATAGGCGTCGTATTTGCTGCTGTAGGGATAGAAGTCGCGGTAGCTCTGCTGGAAGACCTCGAGTGCGTGGCCTATGGCGGCGAAGGCCTTGCCGCTGTCGTCGAAGATCGCATCGCCGTAGAGCTTGCGCAGGTCGCCGGCATAGCCCGCCGTCCGTGCGCGGGCGACGACATCGACCGCGCTGTCATTGCCCATCTCGAACGGCGAGAGCAGGGGGAAGCTCGCCTGATCGCGCGCCCGGTCCATGCGGCCGTCCCAGGTGAAGCCGCCGGTCGGGCCGTTGTCGACGCTGTCGTCGCCTTCGTCATCGGACTCGAAAAAGTGCTCGGTGAATTGCGGCAGGGCCTGGAGGTACTTAAGCGAGGGCACGGCGCGCAGGCCTGGCTGGCGGATGTCCTTGCCGCCGAACTGAACCGAGAGGGCGTTGGGCGGCCCGAAGGCGTGCGCCGGGTCATGGCAGCTCGCGCAGGACATCTGGCCGGAGGCGGAAAGGGATGGGTCGAAGAACAAGGTTCGGCCGAGCGCTTCCAGCGCCGCCGCGCGCGCATAGGCCTGCGGCCGTGTCAGGCCCGGCGAGGCCTCGTCCGCGTGCGCCAGCAGGAGCCCTAAGCCGGTCGCAAGCGCGAGCGCCAACAGGTATCGTCCGCTTGCAGCAAGCCTCATCGGTCCCAAAGCCCTCATGGCGCGCCGCTGCAGGGTGGCGGCGCTCCGTGACAGGATTCTAACAGCCGGACGGTATCTTACCCATCCGTCTTCATCTTATTGTTATGCATGGCGGCCAAGATCGGCCCGATTTTCCCGCAGAAGCTCCGTAGCCGCCCGATTTTTAGGTTCCGGCCCGGTGCCTTGCCTCGAAAGGAGCAACCATGAAGCGACTGTGTCTGGCTTTGGCCGTGCCCGCGCTAGCGGTCGGCGCCGCGCATGCGCAGGCGCCGCGCACCGGCCTCGAGGCCATCGACACGGTGGTGGTGATCTACGCCGAGAACCGCAGCTTCGACAATCTCTACGGGCATTTTCCCGGCGCCAACGGGTTGCAGAACGTCACGCCGGAAAATTCAATCCAAGTCGACCGCGACGGCTCGTCACTCAAGGAATTGCCGCCGGTGTGGGACGGGCTGACCGCCAAGGGCGTCACGCCTCCGGTGACGCAGGCGCAGACGGAACACCTGCCGAACAAGCCCTTCGCCATCGACGACCCGAAGGGATTCGACTCCAAGCTCGGGGTCATCACGCACGATCTCTGGCATCTGTTCTACCAGAACCAGATGCAGATCAACGGCGGCAAGAACGACCGCTTCGTCGCCTATGCCGACGCCGGCGCGCTGGTGATGGGCTACTATGATGGCTCCAAGCTGCCGCTCTGGAATGTCGCCAAGCAATATGTGCTCGCCGACAATTTCTTCCAGGCGGCGTTCGGCGGCTCGTTCCTCAACCACTTCCAGCTCGCTTGTGCCTGCACGCCGGTCTATCCGCATGCCGATCAGAGCCCGGCCAAGGATCTGATCGCTGCCGTAGATCCAGACGGTGTCACGCTGACGCTCGCGGCCAATTCGCCGAAGTCGGCGATGGAAGGCATTCCGAAGTTCGTCAAGAATGGCCAAATCTCGCCGGACTTCTACGCCGTCAACACCATGCAGCCGCCCTATCAACCGAGCAACAATAAGCCCGCGAAGGACGGCGACCCACGCTTTGCCGATCCGAGCACGCCGAGCACGCTGCCGCCGCAGAACGAGAAGACAATCGGCGATCTCCTGAGCGACAAGGGCGTGTCGTGGGCCTGGTATGCCGGCGCCTGGCAGGCCACGCTCGACGGCGACCGCAGCAAGCCGGTGCCGAATTTCCAGTTTCACCATCAGCCGTTCAACTTCTTCGTCCAATACGCGCCGGGCACCGAGGCGCGCGCGCAGCATCTCAAGGACGGCGGCATGAACGGCACGGCGTTCATCGAAGTGATCGATGCGGGCAAGCTGCCGCAGGTGACGTTCTACAAGCCGCAGGGCAATCTCAACGAGCACGCCGGCTATGCGGATGTGCTGTCCGGCGACGAGCATATCGCCGACATCGTCGCGCATCTCGAGAAGAGTCCGCAGTGGGGCCACATGCTGGTGGTGATCACCTATGACGAGAACGGCGGCTTCTGGGACCACGTCGCGCCGCCGAAGGCCGACCGCTGGGGCCCGGGCTCGCGCATTCCGGCGTTCATCGTCTCGCCCTTCGCCAAGAAGGGCACCGTCGATCACACGGAGTACGACACCACGTCGATCCTGCGCTTCATCACGCGGCGCTTCGATCTGCCGGTGCTGCCGGGGCTTACCGCCCGCGATGCCGCGCTCAAGGCCAACGGCCAGCCGCCGCTCGGCGACCTGACCGCGGCGCTTGAGGTGCCGAAGTAACGGGGGCGCGTTGATAAACTCGCTGTCATTCCGGGGCGCTCGGACAGCGAGCGAACCCGGAATCCAGCAACAGCCGGACTTGCGTCTAGATTCCGGGTTCGCGTGCTCTGCACGCGCCCCGGAATGACGGCGAAGGTTCACTTCGCCGGCTTATATCCATCAGTCAGCGTCTGCAGGAACGCGATGATGTCGGCCTCTTCCTGCGCCGTCATCGCCGGCGTATCGCCGAGGTGCCGATTGAACGGCGGATCGCTCACATCGACATTGGCTCTGTACTGCGCAGGAATGTCGTCGAGCTTCTGCACTGAGCCATCAGCGCCGCGCGGATAGATCTTCTCGGGGTTGGTGTCGCGGAAGTTATAGAAGTCCATCACCTGCTGAAGCGTGGAGAACACGCCGTTGTGGAAGAAGGTGTGCCGCGCGACGGTGTTGCGCAAGGTCGGCGTCAGGAACATGCCGCAAAATTGCTTCTGGTCCGCCATGTCGCTGCGAATGGGCCCGCACACGCCGAGGTCGAAATAGGCGGGGTCCTTGTTGTCGGAAAGGGCCGCATTGCGCGGCGCGGCCAGGGCTTCGTACTGATGGTCGGTGAAGAGCGGCGGCAAGTTGTCTTTGCTCGCCTGGTCGACGTGGCAGCCCGCGCAATTGGCTTTGTCCGGATCGTTGAACAATTTGTAGCCGCGCATTTCGCTCTCGCTGAGACTCGCTTTGCCTTCCAGCCAATAGTCGAACTTGCTCGTGTAGGGGTGGAAGCTCGGCTCCTCGATCTGATAGCGCGCGACCGCGAACATCGCCTCTGAGACCAGCATTGGCGCGTGTCTGAGGATGGTCTCACCGAACAGCTCCGTGAAACGTTTCGCATAGGAAGCATGGCGCAGCTTCGTCGCGACGATATCGATGCTGCCGCCGTCCATCTCGCGCGGATCGAGCAGCGGGGTGGTCGCCTGAGCCTGCAGCGTATTGGCCCGGCCGTCCCAGAACAGGCCGCCTTGCGGGACGATGTTGACCGCGGATTGCGCCGTCGCCGTCGCGGTCTTTTGCGCGCGCGCCGCCTGCTGGCCGAGCGCGGCCATCTGCGCCAGGTCCACGTTCTCGGCTTCCGGATCGTCGGGCCCGATGCTGAAGCTCGGCTGCCGCTCCAGGTATGTCAAAGATGGAACGGCGCGTGCGCCTTGGAGCTTCAATGCGGCGCCGCCAAGCATGACCGGGCCGTCGTTCGGCGGGCCATAGGCGTGTTCCGGGCTGTGGCATGACGCGCATGCCAGTTTGCCCGACGAGGAGAGGCTCGCATCGTAAAAGATCTGCCGGCCGAGTTGCGCCATCGCCGACAAGGGCGCGACGGGTGGCCGAACGAGGTGGATCGGGCGTGGGTTTTCGCCCGCCGAACCTTGCGGTTCTGCGGCGAAGACGGCGCCGGCCAAGCTAAGGCCGGCGCCGAGGAGCCACACTATGCGGCTGTGCATCATGTGCGGTTAGTGACCGTTGTGCTCTGGCGGGTTGGACGTCACGGTGCCGGTCGACGGATCGAGCAGCAGCGTTTTGTTCGAAGCGCCGTGACCGAAGTTGAACATGTCCGTGATCGAGCCGGCGCTTTCGTCGAACGAGCCGCCACCCAGACGACGACCGTCAAGCCAGTTGTCTTCGATGAAGCGCACGACGGAAGCCTGCGAGATGCGTTCGTGGCTGACGTAGTTCTGCTTCGCGAAGGGGGAGACCACGATGAAGGGCACGCGCGTACCCGGACCGCAGCGTCCTTCCACCGGCTTGCCCAAAAGGCCTTTGGGCGGTGTGCCGGTGCCGCACTTGCCGGGGCCATTGACCTGGTCGGCAGTGGGATCGAACGACGCGCTTGTGGGCGTGGCGTAAGCGTGGTCGTACCAGCCGTCCGAGTCGTCGTAGGTGATGATGACGGCGGTGTTCTTCCAGTCGGGCTGCTTCTGGAGGAAGTTGATCAGGTCAACCGTTCCGGTCTGCTCGTCGAGCGGATCGGAATTGCCCGGGTGGGCGTCCTGATAGGCTGCCATCTTGATGTACGAGACCGACGGGTAATTGCCGGCCTGCACAGCATTGTAGAAGTCCTGCAGGTCATAGCCGTGGTTGGCCGGGTCGACCTTGCCGTCGTGCTTGGTGTAACCGACAGCAGCGATCGAGCTCGGACGGGCGTGCGTCGGGTTGGCGGTCGAGGTGTAGTACTGGAACCAGGCGTGGTGCGGAACGTAATCGGCGACGTTGCCGCCGACGATGGTTCCAAAGGTGCTGCGCTTGCAGCCCGTGGTGCCGTTCGTGTTCGTGGTCTGGAGATTGAAGCCACCCATGAACGAACCCCAGGTGAGGCCCGCAGTGTTGAGCAGGTCGCCAATGTTCTTGCCGGTCAGGATCGCCGTGCTCGAGGTGCTCGAGCAGGCGTCATAGCCGGGATCGGTGTCGCCGTTCAGCGTCAGGCCGCCTTGTCCGTCGTTGACGGTCGACGCGGTGCCGATGACGTTCTTCACGCCGTTGGTCTGGCCGGAGATCACCTCGATCGCGCCCGGGCTCGAAGGACCATAGGTGTCGGTGTAGTTGTTGTCGCTCATCGCGAAGTTCTGCGCGTAGTTCCACATCGCGGTAACAGTGTTACCGTCGAAGTAGCCCATCACTTGGCCCTTAGTGCCGAAGGCGCCGGCGCCGCCCGGAGTGCCACTGCCGGTGTGCAGCGGGAACAGGTCGGCCTTGCCGTTGTCGTACGCCTCTTGCTCGGGCGTGTAGGAGTGGCTCTGCGACTCCGTGTTCGCCTGCGAACGATCGAGGCGGAACGGATCGGCCGCATTGGTGCCGTTCAGCGGGTTGGTGAAGTTCGGGTTGTTGACCAGCAGGTTCGCGTTGGCGAGGTTGTTCACCTTCGGCGTGTTGCGAGCGGCCTTGAACACCGGCTCGCCCGACGGATTTTGCGCCTTCGGGTAGGTGGCGAAGTAATGATCAAATGATTCGTTCTCATTGAAGATCACGACGAGATGCTTGATCGGCGTCGCGGTGCGCGCAGAGTTCTGCGAGCTTTCGTTGTGGCCATTGTTGTTATTGTTGTTGTGGCCGTTGTTGTTGTGGTCGTTGTGATCGTTGTGGCCGTTGTTGTTGTGATCGTTATAGCCGTTGTTGTTGTTGTTTTGGCCAAAGCCGAACGACCCAGCCGACTGGGCTATGGCTGGACCATAACCAATGACAGCCGCGATTGCAGAAATCGCGACTGCGGAAAGCAGTTTATCTTTCATCTGTGTGCCTCGATTGGTCGCCCCGGTGAGGCTTAAATCCGCCGCACATGACTCTGCCGTGACAGGCTTGTGAGCATTTCAGTGGCGATCGCTTGGAGATGCGTGCCACACAATAATCCGGACACGCTTTGTGGCGTTTGTTCTAAGGCTTACGGGTTTCGTGGTAAGCTGTAGTCGCATGGATGCTGACAAATTTCTGTCACGATTGGCGCTCGCGCTCGGCATCGCTCTCCGATGTCGACGCCATCGCCATTCCGTCGCCTGCTGGCTGGCGGGAGGGGCAGCGTTTTGGGCGACGCTCGCCCTGATGCCGACCTGAGATTGACTTTTCGCTGCGCTGCCGCAAAGTGCGAGAAGCCGGCGGGGCGGGGACTTAAAGGCCAGCATGTTCAAGCGAATCCTGATCGCCAATCGGGGCGAAATCGCCTGCCGGATCATTAAGACCGCCCGCAAGATGGGCATCGAGACCGTCGCGGTCTATTCCGACGCCGACAAGGACGCCCTACATGTGGAGATGGCCGACACCGCCATCGCCATCGGCCCACCGCCCGCCGCCGAGAGCTATCTGGTCATCGACAAGATCCTGGCCGCCTGCAAGGCGTCCGGCGCCGAGGCGGTCCATCCCGGCTACGGCTTCCTATCCGAGCGCGAGGCTTTCGCCAAGGCGCTGGAAACCGCCGGCATCGTCTTCATCGGACCGAATCCCAAGGCGATTGCCGCCATGGGCGACAAGATCGAGTCCAAGAAGGCGGCCGCGGCGGCCAAGGTCTCGACCGTGCCCGGCCATCTCGGCGTGATCGAGGATGAGGTCGAGGCGATGAAGATCGCCGACGAGATCGGCTACCCGGTCATGATCAAGGCCTCGGCTGGCGGCGGCGGCAAAGGCATGCGCATCGCCCATTCCAAGTCGGAAGTGGCGGAGGGCTTCACCCGCGCGCGCTCGGAGGCGAAGTCCTCCTTCGGCGACGACCGCGTCTTCATCGAGAAGTTCATCGTCGATCCGCGCCACATCGAGATCCAGGTGCTCGGCGACAAGCACGGCAATGTCATTTATCTCGGCGAGCGGGAATGCTCGATCCAGCGCCGCAATCAGAAGGTGATCGAGGAGGCGCCGTCGCCGCTGCTCGACGAGGCCACGCGCAAGACGATGGGCGAACAGGCGGTCGCGCTGGCGAAAGCCGTCGGTTACGACAGCGCCGGCACCGTGGAGTTCGTCGCTGGCCAGGACAAGAGCTTCTTCTTTCTCGAGATGAACACGCGCCTCCAGGTCGAGCATCCGGTGACCGAGCTCGTCACCGGCATCGACCTCGTCGAGCAGATGATCCGCGTTGCCGCCGGCGAGAAGCTCGCCATGAAGCAGAGCGACGTGAAGCTTACCGGCTGGGCGGTGGAGAGCCGCGTCTATGCCGAAGACCCGTACCGCAGTTTCCTGCCCTCGACCGGCCGGCTGACGCGCTATCGCCCGCCGGCCGAGCGCGTCGCGCATGGCGTTACCGTGCGCAACGACACCGGTGTCACCGAGGGCGGCGAGATTTCGCTCTATTACGATCCGATGATTGCGAAGCTGGTCACGCATGCGTCAAACCGGTTAGAGGCGGTCGAGGCGCAGGCCGATGCGCTCGACGCCTTCGTCATCGACGGCATCCGCCATAACATCCCGTTCCTTTCGGCGCTGATGGCGCATCCGCGCTGGCGCGCGGGCAAGCTCTCCACCGGCTTCATTGCGGAGGAATTCCGCGAAGGCTTCCATCCGCAGGCGCCCGAGGGCGAGCGCGCAGAAGTTCTGGCCGCCGTCGCGGCCGCCATCGACCACGTGCTCGGCGAACGCAAGCGGCGGATTTCCGGGCAGATAACGGGGCGCACCGTGACGCGCGATAGCCAGCGCGCGGTGTGGCTCGGCGAGCATGAGCAGCGGCTCGAGGTGCGGCGCGAGAACGGCACCATCGAGGTGCGTTTGCCGGGGCAGGGCCGCGCCGGCGTGCGCCATCTGCAGTCGGACTGGAAGCCGGGCGATCCGATCTGGACCGGCACCATCAACAGCAAGCCGGTGGCGGTGCAGGTGCGCACCATCCCCAACGGCTTCGCGCTCAGCTATCGCGGCGTCGAGGCGAAAGCTTACGTCTACACCGAGCAGGAAGCAGCCTATGCTCGGCTGATGCCCGCGAAGAAAGTGGCCGACACCGGCAAGCTGGTGTTGTGTCCGATGCCCGGCCTTGTGGTGTCGATCGCGGTGAAAGAAGGCCAGGAGGTCAAGGCCGGGGAAACCGTCGCGGTGGTCGAGGCCATGAAGATGGAAAACGTGCTGCGCGCCGAGATCGACGGCACGGTGAAGAAGATCAATGCCAAACCCGGCGACAGCCTGGCGGTGGATGCCGTCATCCTGGAATTCGCCTGAGCTGATCCATCCGACATTAGGAACCCGTTGGGAACCGCTTGGCGACGCATTGCGTTCGCTTCGTGACCACCGTCACGGAGAGGTCCCCATGGCCGTCACCACGATGCCTGCGCAGAAGCAGGAGCACCAGCCCGGCATCGAGCGGGAGATGCGTCCGCTGCCCGACTATGAACCGAAATATCCCGGAGTGGGCAAGCTCAAGGGCAAGGTTGCGCTGATTACCGGCGGTGACAGCGGCATTGGCCGTGCAGTCGCCGTCGCCATGGCGCGCGAAGGCGCCCAGATCGCGATTGTCTATCTCAATGAACACAAGGACGCCAACGAGACGCGCGGCGCCGTGAAGAGCGAAGGCAGCGAAGCGATCCTGCTCGCCGGCGATGTCGGCGACGAATCCTTTTGCGAAGCCGCGGTCGATGCCGCTGTTGAGCAGTTCGGCCGCATCGACATCCTCGTCAACAATGCCGGCGAGCAGCATGAAACCGAGGACGTGCGCGAGATCGATGCGCAGCAGATCGAGCGCACCTTCCGCACCAATGTGTTCAGCTTCTTCTTCATGGCAAAGCACGCGCTGCGGCACATGGGCAAAGGCGCGACGATCATCAACACGACGTCGGTGACGGCCTATCAGGGGCACAAGACGCTGCTCGACTATTCGGCAACCAAGGGCGCCATCGTCGCGATGACGCGCTCGCTCGCCGAGGCGCTGAGCAAGGACGGCATCCGCGTGAATGCGGTGGCGCCGGGGCCGATCTGGACGCCGCTCATTCCGGCTTCGTTTGAGCCGGAGCGCGTCGCCAAGCACGGCTCCAGCGTGCCGATGGAGCGGCCGGGACAGCCGAACGAGGTGGCGCCGTGCTACGTGTTCCTCGCGAGCGAGGAAGCGTCCTACATCAGCGGGCAGGTGCTGCACCCGAACGGCGGCAACATCGTTGGATCGTAGTCGTGCGCATCGGCCCGGCTTTCGCATGGACGAGCGGCGCGCTATTGCTGTGACATGACCCTTTATTTCGCCTATGGCTCGAACATGAACAGCGCCGCCATGGCGCAGCGCTGCCCCGATGCGCGCGCGATCGGGCCGGCGCGGCTCGACGGCTATCGCTTCTTCGTCGGCCTGGAAGGCTGGGGCTCGGTCAGGCCGAGCGTGGGGAATCGCGTGCATGGCGTGTTGTGGCGATTGTCGCCCCGCGACATCGCCGCGCTGCATGCCTATGAGTTGCTGCACAAAGGGCTGTATGGCGTGCGCACATTGCCGGTGCTTCGCGAGAGGCGACGCGTGCCGGCGATGATCTATCTGCTGCGCCGGCGCATCGAGGGCCAACCGCGGCCGGGCTATGTCGAGCTGTGCGCCGCCGGCGCGCGCGCCTGGAAGCTGCCGGAACGCTATGTGCGCTCGGTGGAGCGCTGGTCGGTCTCGCGTTGGACCGGCGCCCGAGTCTTGGACGTGGGAGAGACCGCGTGAGCGCGCGTGTCGTCCGTCACTTGACCGTACGCGGGCGGGTGCAGGGCGTCGGCTATCGCGCCTTTGTCGAGCGCGAGGCGGTCAAGCGCGGCGTCGAAGGCTGGGCGCGCAATCGCAAAGATGGTTCGGTGGAGGCGGTGTTGGCCGGGTCGTCCGACACGGTCGAGGCCGTGATTGAGGCCTGCCGGCGCGGGCCTTTCAATGCACGTGTCGACGCGATCGATCAGCGCGACGGCACGGAGGGTGAATTCAAACTGCGCCACGCGGGCGAGTTGTTCTCGGTGCTGCGCGACGCCTGATCTTCTGTGGCGCCGAACAGCGGCGCGAACTCCCGCCGTAGGATCATGTCGACTTCGGGCATCGAGACGAGATGGCCAAGGTCGGCGAGGCTGGTGACGCCGTAGCGCTGCTCGTGCACGCCACAGGGCACGATGCCGCCGAAATGCGACAACTCCGGCTCCACGTTCACCGCGATGCCGTGCAGCGTCACCCATTGCTTCACACGGATGCCGATGGCGGCGATCTTGTCCTCGTAGCCGTGGCCCCGCTCGGGCCGGCGCACCCAGACGCCGACGCGATCCTCCCGCCGCTCGCCGCGCACATTGAAGCCGGCGAGGGTGCGGATGATCCATTCCTCCAGCGTGGCGACGAAGCGGCGCACGTCCGGCCTGCGCCGGCGCAGGTCGACCATCACGTAAGTCACCCGCTGGCCGGGCCCGTGATAGGTCATCTGCCCGCCGCGCCCCGACTCGAACACGGGAAAGCGCGCCTCCAGCACATCCTCGCGATGGGCGCTGGTGCCGGCGGTGTAGAGCGGCGGGTGCTCAAGCAACCAGACGAGTTCCGGCGCGCGGCCGGCGGCGATGTCGGCCACTCGCGCCTCCATGGCGGCCACGGCGGCCTCATAGGGCACGAGCGCGTCGCTCACGCGCCATTCGACCGGGGCCGATCCGGCCGCCGCGGGCATCCCAACCGTCAATTCGTCGCGAATATTAACCACTCATTCACCATACCGTGGTGACCTGACCTTGCCGCCAACTGCGCGCGGCGCAATAGGAAGCAAAAGTGGCCACACTCGACAAGGTTGCCATCGATATTACCGTAGTGCTCGGCACCACCTCTATGCCGATCCACCAGGTTCTACGGCTCGGCCGCGGCGCCATTATCGAACTGGACGCCTCGGAGGACGATGCCGTCAGCATCCTCGCCAACAACCTTGCCGTCGCCAAAGGCACCGTTGTCGTCAATGGCAACCGCATCGCGGTGGAGGTCGGCGAACTCCTGCCGCGGCCGGCCGACATGCGCTGAGCCGCCGGCCGGACGCCCTATTTAGGGTGCCGGCGCCCGATTGCCGAGCCTGTTCGGGCCCGCCGTCCAAAGGTTTGATCGGGCGCGAAAATTTCCCGTGCAGCGCCGGGTGAAGAGGGCTTTTCGGCCCTTGTACCCCCAGACCCTATTTGTTACATGGTCCGCCGTCTTGGGACGGTTAGGTTTTCGGGCCTTATCGTTCTTTCCCGATGCGGCCATGGCGGAATTGGTAGACGCACTAGCTTGAGGTGCTAGCGGGGCAACCCGTGGAGGTTCGAGTCCTCTTGGCCGCACCAATCTAATTATTATTGCTATTTCAATGGGTTGGATGATGCTGCAGGGCGGCCGGCGTGGCCGCCCCGGCGCGGCTCGGCCATTACTTTAAATACCCACGGCGCCGCGCCTTCATTTGCCCACCCCACGCATGGTTACATTGCGACGTGGCGGACCGAGCGGGGGGGTATCGGACTTCCCGGAACGGCCCTCTCAAAGGGAGCTTCCAGCAATGGCGACGGCGTCTTCCAAGCGCATCGGATCGTCGGCGCAACTTGATACAGCGTTTTTGATAGGCGAAAGCGGCGTCGGGACGGCGTTTCCGCTCCTGCAATCGTTCCATGCGAATGAGGCGGCGGCGAGTATTTGCCTGGGCCTCTGCGACGGCACGGATCAGGCTTCCGCAGGGGATTATGGCGAAGCGCTCTATGCGCTGCGCGGCCGCGCAAACGAGGGAGAGCCCCTCCCTCAGGTCATTCTTGGGCTACTGCACCATCACGGGCAGATCGCTCCCCAGGACGACCGCGAAGCAGCCAGGCTGTTTCGCCTTGCGGCCGAACAAGGAGAGCCGCAAGGGCAATATTGCCTCGGCCTGTCCTATTTCAGCGGCCGTGGCGTCTCCGAGAATGATACGGAAGCGGCCAATTGGTTTCGTCGCTCCGCCGAGCAGGGGCTTGGGTCCGCTCAGTTCTATCTTGGGGTCATGTCCTACGCCGGCCTCGGGATGGCGCAGGACATGCCGCAGGCGCAGAAGTTCTTCCACCTTGCAGCCGAACAGGGACATGTACGGGCGCAATCCTTGCTTGGTATTATGTATTTGGAAGGCCGCGACACCCCGACGAACGCAGCCGAGGCGCGGCGATGGCTTCAGCGTGCCGCCCATCAAGGCGATCTCGAAGCACAGTTCAGGCTTGGCTTGGTGAGTAGCGCGGACACCCAAGGTGCTACAGGGGACTCAGGCGAAGCGCTCAGTTGGTTTCGCCGCGCCGCCGATGGCGGCCATGCGACGGCGCAACTGATCATGGGCATTTCGTGCCGGGCAGGCCGGGACATGCCACGGGATCTGGTCCAGGCGTACAAATGGCTGATTCTTGCGGCATCGCGCGAGGCGCCCGACGAGAACCGGAATACCGCGATCCACGAATGCGAGACAACGGCCGCGCAAATGACGCCGGCCCAGATGGCAGAGGCGCGCCGATTAGCCCAGGCGTGGCTCGAAGCGCGGGGCTCGTGAACTAGACGCGCTTGACCGCCTGGATGAGGGCGCTGCTCGTCGTCAGATCCTCATCGGTCAGCGTCCGGAAGCGAGGCGCGAGTTGCGCGCGTGTAATGCTGGAGGGCCGCACGGTGCGCTCGTCGCAGACGACGCGGCATCCCAGACTCTCGAGAATTTCGATATGCGCCGAATGCGGCGCGCGGTTGATCCTGTGTCGGCGCCGGCCCGCGGCAATATGCCAAAGCGCATCCGAGCAGGTCCAATGACCGTTCCAGTCCGCGGTCAATCCGATGGATTTGAAATCGATTTGGTGACTCATGATGCCGCCGGGCTTCAGCCAGCGGTACATCTCGGTATAGAGCGCAGTCAGGTCGTGCGGATACTCCAGTACGGACTGCGAATAGATAAGATCGATCGTGGACGTCTCGATCATGCCGGGCTGCCAGGGAACGACATAACTGATGCGGGCATCCGGGTTTGGGGTGGGGGACGGATTTTCGATCGCGGCGCGGATCGCATCCAGGCGATGGGGACGCAGGAAGATAGCCAGCCGTCCGGGCGTGAAGATGTCGTCGGGAAAAGCATATGACGGCAGTGTCGGATGCACGAGCGGCAGTTCGTTCTGGTCGGGAATCCGGGCGCGGTTGCGAAACAGCGAAATCAATTCCTCGAACACCTGGAGGTTGGCGGCCGTATCGGCATAATGGACGACGTCGAGCGCAAGGTAACGCTCCGAGCCCGACAGCAGTGCCGCCAAGCCGATGCCAAGCGAATCGCCCGGCCCAAGCTCGGCGACCGCTTCGAACATCGTCGGCAGGCCGCTCCGATGCAGCATCGTCAAGTGGCGCAGCCACACCGAATAGCAATACCGCGCGGACACCGTGCCGCCGGTCTTTCGGCCTGTGAGACTTTGTAGCCCGGGAACATAAGTCGCCATGCCGACGATGAGCGAGCCTGTCTTGAGCTGCATAGTCCCTCCGAAAAATTAGCCGCGCGAGCCCCTTGCGAGACCGTATTCGGGCAAAAGCGATGGGTTCGGCGAAATGAGTGACGCACTGCGCGCCGCCGCGGGGGAACGCCGATACCAGGTCTGCCCGAGCAGCAGCGCGTAGAGCATCGAGCCCTCGAGCGTCCAGATCGCCATCGTCGCCATGTTCAGAATGATAAAGCCGACATGGCACAAGACCAGGACCAATCTGTCTTCGCCCTTCACACGCATGGCAACGAACAAATTCGAGATCAGAAGCCATACGAAAGCGGCGACACCGAACAGGCCAAACTCGTACAAATACGAGACGTACGTATTGTGCGCATACAAAGGAAATCGTCCGACCCACGACTCCGGTCCAAAGCCCACGAGATAATTGACGATGTCGCCGCCAAGATACGAATCCACGTACAAGCTCCACAGGTACACGCGACCGGAGAACAAACGCTTCTCCGCTCCCGTGAAATTCCCCGGCGGCTGGACCAGCGATGCCCCCTTGTCGAGCATGGTGCCGAGATCGGAAAAACGCTCTTGAGCCAGGAGCGCAATGCCAATGAATGCGAACGCGGCGACGACGCTGAGGAATACAAATACGATCATGGTTTGGTTCGGGACGAACTTCCTCACCAGTTTAGAGATCGCGAGAGAAGCCGCCGGCAGAGCGGCCGACAAAAGTGCGGTGCGATAATTCGCCAAAGCAAGGCCGATGGCGATGATCGCCAATCGCGCGTAGGACGCTATCGTGCCGAGCCGCGGCGTGAAGCACGTGACATATAGAAACGTGATCAGGATGATCGACAGAGCCTGTTGATGCTGGTAGCCGCCGATGAACGAACTCGAGCCATCGTCGTTCGTCGTGCTTAGACCCCACGGCACCGACAGCCACTGCAACACGATTGGGCCGGCGAAAACGATGGCCAGCGACCCGAATACGCGTTCCGACCCCTGCCGTTGCAAGGCGCGATAGGCGGCGATCGCAAATACGATGAAATACAGCCATTTGAACGATGCATTGATCGCACCCACCCAGCTTTGATTGGCGGCGCCGCTCACCAGGACGACGAGCATCATGCCGTAGACCGGAGTCAGTCGCCGCAACAGGAGATCGCGGATGCCGACCACGGCGAGCCCGATCGCGGTGACGCCAATTGACGTCAGTGCGATCAGAGAGAGGCCCAACACCAAAGGCGGATAGGTGTATTGGTGAAGGGTGGCGATGCTGTAGCGAAACCATATCGCCAGGAATAGAAATGTGACGTAGGGGTCGCGCAGGCGCACCGCGTGCAAGATCAGCAACAGCAAAGTCATGCCGCAGACTGGCAGTGTGACGTAGGTTGGGAAGGATGGGACTGTTGGTTCCATTATGCGTCTGAGACGGCCATCAACTGCTACTCCATTGGGTTTGCCGGCGCCGCAGATAACGGCGCGAAAGCGGCGGTCTCGTCGCCGGCCGTCCGCCTGTCTCTATGGCTCGAGTCGCTTCAGCACGGCCGGATCCGCATTGTTCAGCACGGCTCCCAGCAGTTTTTCGTAGACGAGAGGCGCTGCGTCGAGCGCACTCAGAACCGCGCTTTGCGAGGTGCGGCCCCATTCGATGACGAGAAGGAAATGGTCGATCAGGTTGGATACCGCTTTTACGTCGGCGACAGGCGTGAGCGCGGGGAGATCGACCACGATGTAATCGTAACGATCCTGCACCACCGTCAGGATGCCCTGCATCATCGACGCCGACACCACGCCAATCGGCCGCCCGACCGATGTCGGTGCATCCATCGGGAGAAAGTCGAGGTTTGTGCTTTCATCGCGCCATATCAGTTCGTCCACGGCGTCGGGATTCGCCATGGCGCGCATCAGCCCAGCTTTGGCCTTTGGCGTCAGTTGCTGCGTCAGCTCCGGATTGCGTGGCTGGCAATCGATCAGCAGCACCTTGCTGCCGGAGATCGCCAGCATTCCGCTGAGGTTGCTCGCGACAAGGCTTTTTCCCTCGCGCGGCCGCGCCGATGTCACGCCGAGGATCTTCTTTCGCCCGCCCAGCTCGGCGAGTTCCGCGGCGATCTGCAGGGAGCGGATTGTCTCGGCGAAGGGCGAAAACGGGTCATCGACGACGAGACGGAATCGGTCGCCGATGGCCTCGATCAGGCGGCTCTGGCTCGCGGCGGGAAGTTTCTTGCGTGGATTGTGCCGCCCTTGCTGATCACGATCGATGACGCCGGCGGCGTTACTGACTTCGCCGCCACTGTTCTGTGTACTTTGTGGCATCCATCGCAACATCGGATCGGCTTCGTCGAGCGGCGGTCCGGGTATGATGGCTGGAAGAATGCCGAGGCAGTCAACGCCGAGCGCTCTTTGGACCTGGCTTGATGTGCGAAAGGAGCTATCGAAATGCTCTCGTGCAAATCCGGCGCCAATGCCGCCGACGAGGCCGAGTAGGGTCGCTGCGCCAAGGATGAGAAGGCCCTTTGGGTCGCTCTTCTCAAGCGGAGGCGTTGCTTCGGAGACGACGCGCGCATCCGTCATAGGAAACGATTGCTGCTGGGTGAATTCAGTGACGCGCTGCAATAGCGATTGATGGAGCGCCCTGTACGTTTGTGCGGAGCTCTCCAGATCCTTGAGCAGAACGCGCCGCTGGCTCGACAGCTCGGAAAGCTCCCGTTCGTTAAGCACGCGCCCGTTGACGTCCGGTGTCGCACTCTTGGACTTGTAGTCGGCGACCGCTCGTTCTGTTGTTTCGGCCTGAAGCTTCAACTCTCCGAGCCGGTCCTGCAGCCAGGTGCTGGCGCGAAGCGCGGCGCGGGATTTGGAGTCGAGCTGGCCGACGAAGTACGCATCGATGACCGCATTACTGATCCACGCGGCCTTGTTTGCGTCCTTGGATCGGTAGTCGATGCTGATGACATAGGTCAGGCCGGTGCGCTTGATGGTCAAGTCCGCTTTCAGTTTGCGCGCCGCACGCGCGATTTGATCGGCCTCCGAGGAGTCAGGGGCAGCACCGAAGATCCTGCTAATGAAGCCTATGATGGTGCCGACAATTCCTGGGGGAGGGCGAAATTCCGGGTCGGACAAAAGGTTAAGACGTTTCACGACGGATCTCGCGATGTCGTCGGATTTGAGCACTTCCACCTGACTGTCGACAAAGGCCGAGGCAACGGCCTCATTCGCGGCCCCTTGCTGTTGCAAGGGCTCGCTTGTGCGAATTTCGAACAGCAGCATCGAAGACGCGGTGTAGCGAGGAGAAGCGATAGCGAGGTAGCCCAGGGCGCCCAAGATGGCGAAGCCCAGAATGGTCCCAATCAGTCGCTTTTGCCGCCGCAACAGACGAAAGACCTCGAGCAGATCGATCAGCGACTCGTCCGAGCTCGCAAGCTGGGGCTCGGCGGGTCTTACAACTTTTGGCCATGACACTTTGTTCAGCATTATGTCCCTTTCCGGGGAATCCCACGGGATGCGCCGAGCGCACCCGCGCACGATGTCTCAATGCGCCGGCACTGACGGCGCAACATCGTGCAAGGCGACCTCAACCACATCGCCGGGCTGGAGTTCGAAATCTTCGTCGGCGGGAAGGCGTTCGCGACCTTTTTCGGCCTTTCTGACCACAAGCAGTTCCGGCGTGGCCCCCGCGCCGCGCGCGAGCTGCGACCGCACCATGCCGGTATACTTGATCTTCTCTCCGACACTTTGCAGCCGCGCGCTGATCTGATTGACGCGGACATTCGAATCTTGGAGATCGCGAAGAAGTTCGAACCGTCGCAGATCCTGGAAGCGTTGAAGCTGGCGTGAGAAATCGTCTTTCTGCTTCTGAACCTGGATGAGCTGCGAGACCGTTTGAAGTTTGCGGGTCGACGACAAGAGCAAGCCGCGACGGGCGTCGGTCATACGCGTGATCGGGACGGCGCCCTTGGTGAAGAGATCGCCGACCCGCTGAACGTCCTGTGTGTCCGCTTCGACGCCCTTTTCTTCGTTCTTCAGCTGCTCGGACAATACGCCGATATGATCGTCTGACTTTTTGACGCCACTCTGGAGATACTCCTTTTCGCGCTGGAAGTCGTCTTGACGGCTCTTGAGCTGTTCGGATTCCAAACGAACGATTTGGGTAATCGTCGAGGCGGGTATCGGCACGTCACGGAGGGCGGTCTGATCGAGGTTATTGCCTTCTCCCAGTTCTGCCTTCATGCGCCACATCCGTGTCTGTTCCTTCGCGAAGTCGGTCCAAAGGGACTCGTACTCGCTTCGCAAATCCGCGGATTCAAGAAACGGGTTATTCATCCTGAAGCGCATGATGTCGTAGCCACCAGCCTGAGCAATAGCCTGGCGCACAGTCATGCGCGGCCGATAGACCTGCTCGCCCGGCTTCGAGACATCACCGTTCACGTAGATGGGCCGGTACTCCACGATGTTTACGGTGATCTGATCGGGATCCAAGACGACGACGTTGTCGCGTCCGTCAGCGCTGCGCTGCCGAAACACTTTGGTCGGAAGGATTGCTTGAATCTTTGCGCGAACGTCCGACGGGGACAGGCCACTGACGGCAAGTGTTCCAAGCAATGGGAATGAGATGTTGCCGTCGAGTTCGACCGCCACGCGCTGCTTGAGGTCCGGAACACCCGCTACCGAAATCTCAAGTACGTCTCCAACATCGAGACGGTACTCCGCCGCACCCGAGACCGCCGACCAAAAGAGGCAGAACAAAAGAGCCGCGCACGACACCGACAGACGCGCGGCCACATCACGACATCGAACGACAGTCATTACGGCGTATCTCCGTTCGTTGTTGATTGTTGGGTCTGCAATCAATGATGCTACATCGGCCCGGATGCTGCAATGAAACGCGGCGCACGTAACGCATTGGGTACGGCAAATACCACGACCGCGTGACGGGCGCATGTGTGCAGAGAATATTTCGTGTCGCCGTCATCGAGTCACATCGAGCAATGTGTCTCGTACAGAACGCCGCGAATAGCGATGGGTACGGAAAAGAATGCGATGCGTTGAGGCGCTCACCACAGTTTCGCCATTGCCCCTGGTAACGTCGTTACTCAACGAGGTGTGTAACTCATGCTGTTCGGGTGCGCTTCATGACGGCGCTGGACATCCGATCGGCGAGGGGGCGTGGGGCGCCGTTGACGACGAAATGGCTCAGCTACTTACGGCTTAGCCATAAGAGCCTTGCCGCAATCGCGGTTCTCTCCGACATCTTCGCAGTCGTGTGTGCGAGCGTCCTGACCGGCGCGGCCTATCACGTGATCACATTCGGTCATGCCGGCGGTGTTAGCCGCTACGTTGGGGTGGGGGTTGTTTTGGCGGCCGCCACGGTTGCGTTGCTGAAAATGAGCGGCCTGTACGCCTCGGATAAACTACTGTCTGTGCGCGAATTGGTGCGGCCCGTGACGTCCATTTGGATTGGGGTGTTCTTCTTTCTACTCGGCGTCAGCTTCACTTTGAAGATCAGCGGTGAGTTTTCGCGCGGTTGGATACTGTCTCTGGCGGTGGCGGGGCCGGTGTTCATCTTGTTTATGCGGCTTCGACTTAGCCGCGTCATGTTGACGGCGCTGCGCACGGGCGCACTCAAGCGTCGCGAAATCATCCTGATCACGAATAACGGCGAACCGTTGGTCGCTCCCGTCGAGATGCTCGGTGCGTATGACGTGGTCTTGTCCTACCTGTTGCCGCAAGACGACGATGGTGCGCGGTCGGTAATCGATGAGGCGATAGGTGCTGCGCGCGGGTCTGCGTCCATCAGCGAGATCCATCTCGCAATGGATTGGACGCGCCCGTCCGAGATAAGGCATGTGCTCGGCCTCTTGAAGGCGGTCCCGCTGCCGGTGCGGCTCATCGCAGATTCGGCGGTGCGCGACATTCTTCGTTATCCGCAGGAGACGCTGTGCGGAGCGATGAGTTTCGAGGTGCAGCGCGCGCCGCTGAAGCCGGCCGAGCTGGCCATAAAGCGGGCCTTTGACATCGTCGCCTCCGCTGTTGGGCTCTTGGTGTTTGCGCCGCTTCTGGTTGCCGTCGCAGTCGCGGTGAAGATCGATTCGCCGGGGCCCGTACTTTTCCGCCAGGCGCGCGGAGGGGCGAGCGGGCGCACGTTCAACATCCTGAAATTCCGCACGATGCGTGTGATGGAGGATGGGCCAGTCGTCGTGCAAGCCACTGGGCAGGATGAGCGCGTGACGCGCCTCGGTAGGGCGCTCCGCCGGTCGAGCATCGACGAACTGCCGCAGCTCATCAATGTGCTGCGTGGGGACATGTCACTCGTCGGTCCGCGGCCACACGCGATCGCGCATGACGTTCAGTACAGCCGACTCATCGCGAACTATCCGAAGCGTCAGCTCGTGAAGCCCGGAATAACCGGATGGGCGCAGGCGAATGGATTCCGCGGCGAGACACCGAACGTGGGCCTCATGAGGAGGCGGTGCGAATTGGACCTCTGGTACATCACCAATTGGAGCCTGTGGCTGGACATTCGCATCCTCTTTCGTACCGCGGTGGAAGTCTGTCGCGCACGCAATGCGTTCTGAAGCGAGGGGCCGTTGGCCATGAACATATGTGTCGTAGGTCTCCGGGGTCTGCCACACGTGATGGGCGGAGTTGAGACACATTGCGAGCAGCTCTTTCCACTTCTCAAGAAGATGCGGCCGAACGATTCATTTACGATCATTGCGCGCAGGGGTTATCTTTCCGATGTCATCTCAGAGTATCAGGGTTTATGGATCGTTTCGTTGGCGCACGCGGGGGGGAAGCACTTTGAGACGATCACGAACACGCTCTATGGCGTACTTTATGCGCGCTTCGTGCTGCACGCGGAGTTGTTGCATCTTCAAGGTATTGGTCCGGCCCTGCTGGCACCGTTTGCAAAGCTGCTCGGTATGAAGGTCGTCGTGACCTATCATTCGAAGAACTACCAGCATCGCAAATGGAGCCGTCTCGCGCGCATTATTTTGAAGGCCGGAGAGCTAAGCGCGGTGACGTGCGCCGACCGGGTGATCGCCGTTTCACAATCGCTCGCAACTGACTTAAGGCGCCGATTCCCACGTTCCGCGGCGAAGATATATTTCATTCCAAACGGCGCAAATCATATCATGAAAGGCGTAGCCGAGAGGGCGGCTGGAGCCGCGTGCCTCGCGAGATATGGCCTGGCCAAGAATAAATACATCGTATCGGTCGGCCGGCTTGTGCCGGAAAAAGGGTTTCACGACTTGATCGCGGCCTTCAACAAAGCCCAACTTGACCGGAAGCTCGTCATTGTCGGCGATGCCGATCACAAAGATGACTATTCGGAGAGCTTGAGAGAGCAGGCAAGTGAGGCGGTTGTCTTCACTGGCTTTGTGGGACACGACGCATTGCGCAGCCTTCTCGAGAACGCTTCGTTGTTCGTGCTTCCCTCCTACAACGAGGGGCTCCCGATCGCGGCACTCGAGGCGGCTGTCGTCGGAGTGCCGATTTTGCTCAGCGACATAGAACCCAATCGTGACCTCGGGCTTCAATCGGATAACTACTTCAGAGTCGGCGATGTCGATGAATTACGGGGCAAGCTTGCGCAAGACCATGAGCGCTATCGGGCGGATCCGGGCAGGCTTCTTGAGCTTTATGACTGGGACGCGATAGGAGCTGAGACGGCGAAGCTTTATTCCACATTACAGACTTGAGTAGAACGGCGGGAGCGAGAAGCGATGAGCCTCAAGCATCGTCTGTTCTCGGCCGGATTTGGAGCGATTGCCGCCACAGGCGCCGATCGTCGGCTTTCCCCGTTTGCGCGCGGGCGTGGCGTGATCCTGATGCTCCATCACGTGCGGCCTTGGCAGCCGCGCGAGTTCGCGCCCAACCGCGTCCTCGAAATCACCCCTGAGTTCCTCGATTTTGCACTGTCAGAATTGCGTCGTGAGGGGTTTGATATTATCCCGCTCGACGCCGTTCCCGACCGCTTGCGGCGTAGTCTTGGCGGTCAGCCTTTTGCGGCACTGTCGTTTGACGACGGTTATCGCGACAATGTCGAGCACGCGCGGCCGGTTCTGATGCGGCACCGGGCGCCGTGGACGGTATTCATCACGACGGACTTCGCCGAGGGGAAGGGGCGCCTGTGGTGGGTGGAGCTCGAGCAGACGATTGCGGTGAAAGATCGTGTGACGCTTGCTCTGGGTGGCGAGCAGCTCGATCTGCCAACGCGTACCGCGCGTGAAAAACAGACTGCGTTCGATATCATTCACGCGTGCGTGCGCGCCGGGCCGCAGGAGCGTATGCGGGAGCTGATAGCGAGCCTCGCCGCAGAGGCCGAAGCGGGGGCGGATAGTCTCGCCGCGGACCTGTGTCTGAATTGGGACGAGATACAAAGCCTCGCAGGCGAGCCCGATGTGAGCATTGGTGCACATACCATCTCACATCCAATACTGGCGCAGCTTGATCCGGCTGCCGCGGCGCGCGAGATCGGCGACGGCAAAGCGCGGCTCGAAGGCCGCCTAGGGCGGCAGATCCGGCATCTGGCCTTTCCGTTCGGCGACCCAGCGGCTGTCGGAGTGCGAGAGGTCAGGCTTGCGCGACAGGCCGGCTTTGTCACGGCTGTCACCTCGCGGCCGGGCCATGTCTTTGCAGATCACGGCACTCATCTCCACGCGCTGCCGCGCGTCTCCATCAACGGGCTGTTCCAAAGCGAATCCGCGTTTCGCGCATTGCTGTCGGGCGTGCCATTTTTGGCCTGGAACCGCAGACGCGTGGTCCAGGTCGAAGCCGAGCCATAATAGAATGCTGCTTTGCGCGGCTAGCCGGTGCGGGCGATCAACAGCGGACGGTTGGAGCCCCGCCGCTCGATCACCGTAACCTTTGGAAATCCGTTGTGGCGCACAAGCTCGATGTTGAACGACAGCGACGCCTTCATGAAGGTCTCGGGATCGCCCCGTTCGATCGAATGGTCCGTATTGCATTGCAGGACGAGCGTATCGGTGAGCTGTGAGAGATCACGCACCGTCTTCGCCATCGCGGTGGCGCTCAAATAATATAGCGTGCAGAATGCGGTGATCAGGTCGAACCGGCCGAGGTTCATTGACCCGACATCGCCATGTGAGCCGGCGACGTACGAAAACCGGTATTCGGCATTGTCCGCCCATTCAAACACGCGTTTCACGAATAGTCCCTGCTTCATAGCAATGGGATCGATCTCGACCCCGACGGCTTCCCTGGCGCCGGCGCGAAGCATCTGCAATGCATTGAAGCCGCTGTTTGCGCCCAGATCGAGAATGCGGCCCCCGCGCGGAATGGGTAGATCATTCGCCAGCATGTGGCGCCAACGCAGGATCCCGAGGTCGGGATTCCATATTGCGCCCCACCGCAGTCCATGTCCGGCGTAGAGCGGTGAATAGAGGTTGTCCTGCTCCGGAAACGGAGTGCGCCGAAGAGCCTTTGCCGTCAACAGGTCCGTGCCAAACAGCATGTTCAGCGTTTCGGCATCGCGATCCCGGAGATAGGTTGCGCTCGACGGGGAGAAACGGCGTAACGGCAGCGCCAGCTCGCAGTCGACGAAGTAGGGTATCTTCGTCTTGGCTTCGATGATGATGTTTCCGTACTTCACATCCCCCAGTGCGTAGCCGGCGCGATGGATGCCGAGTAGTGCATCGCCAATAAGCGCAATGGTATTGCGGCCGATAACCTGCTCAACCAGCGCTCGTCCGGCCAAGCACCGCTCGTGGTAAATCCGAGCGGTGTCGCGCTCGGTCCGGCCGGGCTGCGGATCGCGATCGCGCATGGGAGCACCGGCTTGCGCCAGAGATTCACGCACGACCATGCCATCGATATAGGCGAAGGTGATTGATTGCCGTTCGAAGTTCACGCCGAAGATGGTCGGCACATGGCAACCGGCGGCCGCCAGGTCGAGGCTCGCCTCGAGTTCGTTGGCGAAGGCGACCTTGTTTCCGCGAAAATCTTTCCGGACCCCGACCCACCCGTTGGCGTCAACCACTGAGAGCTCGAAGCGGTTGCGCGGCAGGAAGGCCTCCGCCGTCACCCGTGGCGCCGGCCATAGTTGCTCGAACCGAGGGCAGAGGAAGCCATCCTGATCGATTGAGGCCAGGACAATCTCCTCGCCGGGGCGCCGCATCGGCCGGCAGATGCCATCTAGTTCGGGGCTCAGCGCGGCCAGCGAGATGCGATAGCCGGTTTGCGCCGGCTCGTTGTGCGCAATTCGTTTTCGCAGTTCCTCGACCCGGTCGTCGACAGCGGCTTGCCGCGCGCGCCGGGCTTCCCAGCGCGAGAATTCGTGCAGCGGTCTGGCTGCCCGGTGCGACCAGGGAGCGATCCCCAGCACATAGCCGAGCCAGAGCAAATCCTTTGGCGCCGTATCGCGGGCCAGAAGCTGCCAAAGCCGTCTACTTCCAGATGCAGATTTCGTCCGGATCTTGTCGCTCGCAGTCATGTTTGTCGCGACGAAACCCAGGGCCGACCAAAGAAGATGCCTATGCATGCTTTAATTCTTCCGCCTTGTGTGCAGTCACCGTCGTGGCGCCGCCGGGTGCATCTGAGCTGCTTCGATCGAAGCGAGGCATACGATGTCTACGCAATCATCCGGCCGTCTGGCTGAATGGTTGCAACGCGTGAGCTTGATCCCCATCGACGCTATCGCGCTCCCTGTCTGGCCGGCCGCCACCGCGGTTGACACATAGGCCGGAGATGTAGGCGAGCCGCTTCTCGGTCCATGGCGTTTTTGTTATCCCGGCGCGTGCGGCCGGGTCGATCTCGAGAAAACGGCGGGTGGCTATTCCGTCATCTTTGCGCGTGAATTTCGTGCCGACCTCGGACCTGGAGAGGCGCGCAGCTATCCGGAGCGCCCCGAGCCGCATCGAGGCAAGCGGGTCGGCAACCAAGGCGCGGAGAAGCAACCGCGATCCCGTGAGGACATGCCCGTCGCCAAGGTGGACGAGTCCTAACTCCAGGTGCTGATGTGCATCGGCCCAGCGAAAGAGCTTGCCCGGCAACTCAGGATGCCGCGCGCGCGCGCCATCGACCACCACTTGGTGCGAACGCAGCATGGCATCTAGGTTTCCGGACATGGTTCCGGGGTGCAGGCGATATGCAGACAGGAATTCCGGAACGAGGTTGAAATCGTAACGCTCGGCAATATCCAAATTGAACTGCAGATCCTCGCAACAATCGGCGCCGCGCGCGGAAAGGGTCGCATCGTAGCCGCCGACATGATCGATGCAGGAGCGTCTGACCAGAGGCGCGCCGCTGTGCAGGAAATTCTTGATAATCAGCGCGGTATAGACATTCCCGCGCAGCGTGCACGCAAAGAGATCGAATAGAACGCGGTCTTGCTCATCAATTGCGCGCGACCAGCAATAGACCAGCCCGATGCTGTCCCGCATCGCCGCGACTTGCTTCTTCAGCTTATCCGGGTGCCAAAGGTCATCGGCATCCAGGGGCGCGATGAATTCTCCGCGTGCATGCGCGATGCCGTGATTGCGGGCCGATACAAGTCCCCCGTTCGCCTTTTGCAGGAGCTCTATCCGATCGTCCCGCGCCGCCATGCGGCGAACCAGCTCGGCGGTGGCGTCCTGCGAACCGTCGTCGACGACCAGCACTTCGAGGTTGGAATAGGTTTGCTTGAGTGCCGACGACACGGTCCTCTCGATGGTGCCGGCTGCGTTGTAGGCCGGGACGATCACCGAGACGAGGCCAAGACCACGGCGCGTACCCCAATGTCCTGCCAAAGTTGCGGCGCCTCGCGGGCGCCGGTCTGGTAGGGATTGCGTCTTCGAGCCTTGGTCATGCATACGTTGCGCCCCCTAATTCGTCGGTCTCTTGAATGAAAACACTTGAACCTGGAATTGTGACGGGCCATTGCGGTGCTTTTGGGCGAGTGGCAAAGGATTATCCGTACCCACTAGACGTTGGTTGTGTGCCGTCATGTGCGCGTCGTGGTAGCGCTTCTCTTTGGGTCTTGCGCGGAGCGCACCGTCATGGCGGTAGATTGGAACACGGCCAAATTTCTCATCAGTTGCCGCGAGGCGGGCGTGTCCTTTGCGCGGACCATCACGCTTGGCCATCAAACTTTGATGCTCGACGCCAATGCGGCGCGTAGCCTGTTATCGCAATTCTATCGTGTGACCCCCGAGCTTGAAGCGACGCTTGCCAAAGGCCGTGGTTATGCGGATGGACTATTTGAAGCGTTGGGCGCTAAGGAACTCATCTGCGCCGATGTCTCCGACTATGAAGGTGCGTCACTGATCCATGACATGAACGCTCCGCTGCCACCCGCCCATGCCGGTAAATTTGATTTTGTCTTTGACGGTGGAACACTCGAGCACATATTCAACTTTCCTTGCGCCCTTCGGAATTGCATGGAGTTGGTGAGGCCGGGCGGGCACCTTGTGCTGCATACGCCGACCAACAATTGGTCCGGCCACGGCTTTTATCAGTTCAGCCCCGAACTGTTCTTTCGCGCGCTCTCTGATGAGAACGGGTACAAAGTCGAGCGCATGGTCGCCTACGAGGCCTATCCGAACAGCCTGATGTACGAGGTATCGGATCCCAAGCAGGTGCGCTCGCGTGTTGAACTGGCACGGGGAAATCATCGCATGCTTCTCCTCGTCTTGGCGAAGCGCGTGCACGCGGCTGAAATATTCAAACATGCTCCTCAACAGTCGGATTACGTCGACACATGGGCTATGGGTTCCAAACAGACGATCCGCGCGTCACAGCAGACTGCTGCCTGGCGCGTTATGGAGGCTTGGAAAGACGGGCGATTGATGGGCGGGCTGAAGCGGCGCCTTGTGTCACTGATCGGATCGGACTCGCTGACAGAGTCTTACGAAACGCGCCGGTTGTCGTTGAAACGCCAGCCAAAGATGTTCCGGCCGCTCTCCGGCGACAAGGCGCGACTTGAGTAGCCGTGGCAAATTCTATGGACCAGAGTTCAGCAGTTTGCTCAATCCGGACCGTCCGTACAGCAGGAGCCATCCGCACGCCATGACAGCGGCGATCGCGACGCCAGTTGCGAGCAAGCGGACGAGCGGATGCCAATCGCTCGCGATGTAGCCCCTGAGCGTCCATGCGGCCGCGACTGCGAGGATTGTGACGGCGAAGCAGGGGAGCATGGCCTTCACACAATCTATCAGCCTGATCGCCGTCCCTTTGGTCGCATAGGCGAAGCCAGGCGCGAAAAAGATGAGGTTCGCCGCAGCAAGACCGGAGGCGACACCGATGGCTCCCCAAGGAAGGCCGCCAATGTAGCCCAGAAGGCAGGCTGCGGTGCTGATGACGGTCCACCAAAAGGACCGGTCGGCCAGACCCCGGGCCCGCAGCAGCCAATCACAGGTGGAGTACGCCGTCTGCAAGGCCCCAACAGGTGCGAGCACCCTGAGAATGTCGGCGGCCATATGCCATTGAGGGCCGGCGATGACGCCGACGATGTCGTCCGCACAAATCATCAAGCTGAAAAATGGCGGGAAAGCTGCGAATGTCACCAGGCGAAGGAGCTTCAGATACCATCGCTTCAGCCGCTCGGGATCGTCCCGCAATCGGCTGAGTGTCGGGACCATGACGTGGCCGAGCGGCCAGGTGATCTGCTGAACCGGGAGAAAAAATAGCCGATACGCCAGCGCAAGGGCCGAGCTCCGCGCTTCCATAGCGCCATCCGATCAGGACATTGTCGGCCTGGCGTGCGAGCGCATAGAGGATCGAGGAGCCGAGATAATAGCGCCCGAACCGGAGCAGCGTTTTTGTTGCGTCGCCCCACTCGGCATGCCGCGGCCACCACGCGGCCGAAACCCAGGCCACGCTTGAGTAGATCAACGGATCGACGAGCGCACGGGCGACCAAGGCCCAATACCCGGCGCCGTTCCATGCCAGAAAGACCGCAACG
>DATDMA010000135.1:0-4839 GCA_036519015.1 Pseudolabrys sp.
CATCCCCTCGTATTTGAGGGACGAAGGAAAGACAGGCATACGCCGGGCCGCTACAAAGAATAGGGGTGGCGAAGCGTTGGCTAAAAGTTCTCCGTCAATCCAGGGCGCCCGAAGGGCCGAACCCGGAATCCATACGCCGCAGCGTTGAGGATTATGGAGTCCGGGCTCGCGGGCTAAAGCCCGCGCCCCGGAATGACGACTGAGAGGAATGCGCTGTTTGACAAATGAATCAGTGAGACCGCGAGGGCGCGCCACACACTCCACTCATCCCAGCGGACGCGGGGATCCAGACTTTGCAACATGAAAGAAAGACTGGATTCCCGCTTTCGCTTTTCGCAGGGTTGAGCGGAGCAAGAGGCGCCCGCGCGGGTGCGGTGGATATCACACCGGCTTGAGCAGCACGTGCTTCTTCTTGCCGAGCGAGAGCTTGATTACGCCTTCCGGCGAAAGGTCCTTCGCCGTCAGCGCCATCTTGTCGTCGCTCACCGTCGCATCATTGACCTTCAAGCCGCCGGCCTTGATCTGCCGGCGCGCTTCGCCGTTCGACGAGACGAGCGCGGCTTTCTCCGCGAAGGCCGTCAGCACGCCGAGGCCTTTCTCGAGTTCGGCGCGCGGAATCTCCACGGTCGGCAGCGACTCCGCCAGCGCGCCTTCCTCGAAGGTCTTGCGAGCGGTTTCCGCGGCAGCATCGGCGGCCTCGCGGCCATGCACCATCGCGGTCGCTTCGTTGGCGAGGACCTTCTTGGCCTCGTTGAGCTCCTGGCCCTTGAGCGCCGACAGCCGCGCGATCTCGTCGAGCGGCAGCACGGTGAACAGCTTGAGGAAGCGCGTCACGTCGCCGTCCTCGGTGTTGCGCCAGAACTGCCAGTAATCGTAGGGGCTCACCATCTCGGCATTCAGCCATACCGCGCCGGCGGCGGTCTTGCCCATCTTGGCGCCGGACGAGGTGGTGATCAGCGGCGCGGTCAGCGCGAACAGATGCGCATTGTTCATGCGCCGTCCGAGATCGATGCCGTTGACGATGTTGCCCCACTGATCGGAGCCGCCCATCTGCAGCGCGCAGCCGTAGCGCTTGTTGAGCTCGACGAAGTCGTAGGCCTGGAGCAGCATGTAATTGAATTCGAGGAAGGACAATTCGTGCTGGCGCTCGAGCCGCATCTTCACCGAGTCGAACGAGAGCATGCGGTTGACCGAGAAGTGCCGGCCGACGTCGCGCAGGAAGTCGATGTAGTTGAGCGTGTTCAGCCAGTCGGCATTGTTGGCCATGACGGCGTTGCCGCCATCGGACTCGAACTTCAGGAACTTGGAGAAGATGGCGCGGATGCCGACGAGATTCTGCTCGATCATCTCGTCGGTGAGGATACGGCGGCTCTCGTCCTTGCCGGACGGATCGCCCACGCGCGTCGTACCACCGCCCATCAGCGCGATCGGCCGGTGGCCGGTCTGCTGCAGCCAATACAGCATCATGATCGGCAGCAGCGAGCCGATATGGAGCGACGCCGCCGTGCAGTCGAAGCCGATATAGGCGGTGAGGGTGCCGTCCTTGGCGAGCGCGTCCAAGGCCTCGGGTTCCGAGATCTGGTGGATGAAGCCGCGCTCGGCCAGGATGTTAAGGAAATCGGATTTATAGGCGCTCATAGTAGAGGTCCGTTTCGTCATGGCCGGCTTTTCCCGGCCATCCACGTCTTGTTTAATCTTTAAGGCGTGGAGGCGTGGCGCAGCGGTATAAAACCGTGCGGCGTCGGTGTAACAGGTCCGGCGTGGGATTCAAATAACGGGGACTGGCGTTGGGGGTTGTGCGGGCGATCGGGCTGATGAGCGGGACTTCGCTCGACGGCGTCGATGTGGCGGTGATCGAGACCGATGGCGAACGCATCGCCGGTTTCGGCCCGACCGGCTATCGGCCTTATTCCGATGCCGAGCGTGACCTATTGCGCCAGGCGCTCGTCGAAGGCGCGACACTCACAGACCGCCGGCAGCGGCCGGGCGTGCTGAAGGAGGCCGACGCCTTCGTCACCAGCGTGCACGCCGAGGCGGTAGAAACCTTCCTTGCCACCGAGCGCATTGACCGAGCCGATGTCGCTGTCGTCGGCTTCCACGGCCAGACCGTCCTGCACCGTCCCGAGGCGCGCCTGACCGTTCAGATCGGCGACGGTGACGAACTGGCCCAGCGTTTGGGACTTCCGGTCGCCTACGACTTCCGTGCGGCGGATGTCGCAGCCGGCGGGCAGGGCGCGCCGCTCGTCCCGGTCTTCCATCAGGCGCTCGCGCGCGATCTCGACCGGCCGCATCCGATTGCGGTGCTCAATGTGGGCGGCGTCGCCAATGTCACTTGGGTCGATGGCGGGGATCCGGTCGCCTGCGACACCGGCCCGGGCAATGCGCTGATCGACGACTTCATGCGCGCGCGCACCGGGGCGCCGCTCGACCGCGACGGCGACCAGGCCGCGCGTGGCCGTGTCGATGAGGCCTTCATCGCGCGCGTGCTCGCGCATCCGTTCTTCGATCAGCCGTGCCCGAAGTCGCTCGATCGCAATGCCTTCGCCTTCGCCAATATCGGCCTGCCGGATTTCTCCGTCGCCGATGGCGCCGCGACGCTGTCGGCGCTCACCGCCGCAGCGGTCGCGCGCGTGGTGCGCCATATGCCGACGCCGCCCGAGGCCTGGATCGTCGCTGGCGGTGGCGCACGCAATCCGACGCTGATGAAAATGCTTGGCGAACGGCTCGCGCCGGCTACGGTGGAAACCGCCGACGCGGTGGGCTGGTCGTCGCAGTCGATCGAGGCGCAGGCCTTTGCTTACCTGGCCGTGCGCACACTCAACGATCTGTCGATCACCTTCCCCAAGACGACGGGCACCGCGCAGCCGATGCGCGGTGGCGTCGTGGCGAAGCCGTGAGTTACGCCGCCGCGGTCGGCTTGCGCTCCGGCGGCTTCAGGCGCTTGTCGAGATAGGCGGCGATCGAGGTGAGCAGCGGCTCGACCTTGCCGTCGAAGAAGTGGTTGGCGCCGGGCACGACCTTCTGCTCGATGACGATACCCTTCTGGGTCTTGAGCTTATCGACCAGCGTGTTGACGTCCTTGTGCGGCACCACGGCATCCTTGTCGCCATGGATGATCAGGCCGGACGAAGGGCAGGGCGCCAGGAACGAGAAGTCGTAGAGGTTGGCCGGCGGGCAGATCGAGATGAAGCCCTCGATCTCAGGGCGGCGCATCAGGAGCTGCATGCCGATCCACGCGCCGAACGAGAACCCGGCGATCCAGCAGCTCTTGGCCTCCGGATTGATGGTCTGCGCCCAGTCAAGCGCCGCGGCAGCGTCCGAGAGTTCCCCGGTGCCGTGGTCGAACGAGCCCTGGCTGCGGCCGACGCCGCGGAAATTGAAGCGCAGGGCCGAGAAGCCCCGGTGCACGAAGGCGTAGTAGAGCTGGTAGATGATCGGGTGGTTCATCGTCCCGCCAAACTGCGGGTGCGGATGCAGAACGATCGCGATCGGGGCGTTCTTCTGGCGTGCCGGATGGTACCGGCCCTCGATCCGACCAGCCGGACCGGTAAAGATGACCTCAGGCATTGCTATCGACCTCGAACCAGGATGCGGCCACTTTCGGGGCGCATCGGGTGGGTTGTGCGCCTGACGGAACCCAAGCCAGGCACGTATTTGGAATTATTCTAATTATATGATTTCCGCTGTTCAGCTTCGCAACACAGGCTATAAAGCAGGCTACGGCGAACGTCGGCTTCTAGCATGACCCCCAGGGCAAAAAGCAAGCTTTTTGCGGGGGCTATCGCTAAAACTAGCGCGAGACGGGCATCGGCCCCAGCGGACACGGAATGAGCGAGCGAGCCTACCTCGACTGGAACGCGACCGCCCCGCTGCGGCCGGAGGCCCGTGCCGCCATGCTGGCGGCTTTGGACCTCGCCGGCAACGCGTCGTCGGTCCATGCCGAGGGCCGGGCCGCCCGCCAGCTGATCGAGGCGGCGCGGGCGCAGGTCGCCACCCTCGTCGGCGCCGAGGCCAAGAACATCACCTTCACCGGCGGCGCCACCGAAGCCAATATGCTGGCCCTCACCCCCTCGCTGGAGGCGGGCGGCCGCAAGGCGCCGCGCGACCGCCTGTTCGTTTCGGCCATCGAGCACCCCTCGGTGCGCGGCGGTGGCCGTTTTGCGGCGGACCAGGTCGAGGAATTGCCCGTCACCGGCGACGGCGTGCTCGATCTCGCCGCCCTTGAACAGCGCATCGCGACGGCGGAGCGGCCCCTCGTGTCGGTCATGCTCGCCAACAACGAAACCGGCGTGATCCAGCCGATCCGCGCCATCGCTGACGTCGTGCACGCCGCAAACGGCCTGCTGCACGTCGACGCCGTGCAGGCCGTCGGCCGCATCGACTGCCGGATGGACGATCTCGGCGCCGACCTCTTGAGCCTGTCCTCCCACAAGCTCGGCGGCCCCCAGGGGGCCGGCGCGCTGGTGCGCCGCGCCGACGTCCACATTGCCGAGCCGCTGATTCGCGGAGGAGGGCAGGAGCGTGGTATTCGTGCCGGTACCGAGAACGTTGCCGGTATTGCCGGCTTCGGCGCCGCCGCCGTTGCCGCCGTTGCCAAGCGAGAGACGGACGCCGCCCGCATGGCCGCCTTGCGCGACCGTCTGGAGGCCGAGATCGCCCATGCGACGCCGCAGGCCGTGATTTTCGGCCAGGGGGCCGCCCGGCTCCCCAACACCACCCTCGTCGGTCTCGCCGGCATCAAGGCGGAGACCGCGATAATCTCTTTCGATCTCAATGGGGTAGCGGTATCATCCGGCTCCGCATGCTCGTCCGGCAAGGTGCAGGCCTCGCACGTGCTCG
>DATDMA010000136.1:0-19074 GCA_036519015.1 Pseudolabrys sp.
CGAGCCGGTGGCCGTAATTTTTGCTCAGGCCCTCGGCGACGAGCAGCGGTTGTTCGGTCTCAGTCATGCTCATGCCGGAACCTGTTCGGGACGGACGCGGAAGCTGTAGCCGTGGCGCTCGAAGCCGAGCTGCTCGTAGAACGCGTGTGCGCGTTCGCGCTTCGCATTCGAGGAGAGCACCAGCTTGTAGCAGTGCTTCTCGTGCGCGCGCGCCATGGCGAAGCGCATCATCGCTTGGCCGATGCCGTTGCCGTGCAGCGCGGGATCGACCACCACGTCCTCGACGATGGCCGAGGGCGCGCCGAGATGGCCGAGATTGTCCATGATCAGCAGCGCGAAGCTGCCGACGATCTGCCGGTCCTGCTCGGCTACGTAGAGCCGGTAGTCGGGATACTGCGCAAAGCGGACGAACAGGCTTTCGGCGTTCTGTACCGGGAGGATATCGCCGTTATCGAGCTCGGGCTGCGCGTAGAGCGCCAGCACGCCCGGCAAGTCGGCGCGCGTCGCCTCGCGGATGGTCACAACGTCGTTCACGCGGCCGGCTCCGCCGTTTCATCGGCTTGCGTGCCATGGCCGTGCGCCCGGCGCGTCTCGCAATAGTCGGTGTCGGAGCAGACGAACATGCGCCCGCCTTGGTCGTCGGTGATCACCTCGTCGAGATAGCTGTCGTTCGCGCCGCACAGCTCGCAAGCCGCGTCGTGCCGATAGCGCTCGAACGGATGGTCCTCGAAGTCGAGCGAGGCCACATGCGTATACGGCGGAATGGCATAGATGCGCTTCTCGCGTCCGGCGCCGAACACTTGCAGCGCGGCGCAATCCGAGAGCTTCGGATTGTCGAATTTCGGAATGGGCGAGGGGTCCATGACGTAGCGCGCATCCACCTTCACCGGATAGGCGTAAGCCGTGGCGATGTGACCGTGCCGCGCGATGTCCTCGTAGAGCTTCACATGCATCAGCCCGTATTCGGACAGCGCATGCATGCGCCGCGTTTCGGTCTCGCGTGGCTCGAGGAAGCGTAAGGGCTCCGGGATCGGCACCTGATAGACCAACACCTGGTTTTCGCTCAGCGCCGTTTCCGGCACGCGATGCCGCGTCTGTATCACGGTTGCTTCGAGAGTCGCGGTGGTGGTGCGCACGCCCGCGGTCTTGGTGAAGAACTTGCGGATCGAGACGGCATTGGTGGTGTCGTCGGAGCCCTGATCGATCACCTTGAGCACATCTTGCGGGCCGAGGATCGCGGCGGTCACCTGCACGCCGCCGGTGCCCCAGCCGTAAGGCATGGGCATCTCGCGGCTGGCGAAGGGCACTTGATAGCCGGGGATTGCGATCGCCTTGAGGATGGCGCGGCGGATCATCCGCTTCGTCTGCTCGTCGAGGTAAGCGAAGTTGTAGGCGGGCGCGGTCATTCGGCGGCGTCCTGCATCGGGATGTCTGCGTCAGTGTCATCAGCGCCGCCGGTGCGCGTGGCGTATTCGGCGCGCAGCTTGCGCAAGAGGCCGAGTTCGGCCTGGAAGTCGACGTAATGCGGCAGCTTCAGGTGCTCGACGAAGCCGGTCGCCTGCACGTTGTCGGAGTGGCTGAGCACGAATTCCTGGTCCTGCGCCGGCGCGCCGGTCTCTTCGCCGAGCTCGCGCGCGCGCAACGCGCGATCGACCAGCGCCATGGCCATCGCCTTGCGCTCGCTCTGGCCGAAAACGAGGCCGTAACCGCGCGTGAAGCGCGGGGCTTCGGTGTGGCCGCCGGTGAACTGGTTCACCATTTGCACTTCAGTGAGCGCAATCGTGCCAAGCGGCACCGCGAAGCCGACATCCTCGGCGACGAACTCGACCTCGACCTCGCCGTAGCGGATTTCGCCGGCGAAGGGATGGTTGCGGCCATAGCCACGCTGCGTCGAATAGCCGAGTGCGAGCAGGAAGCCCTCGTCGCCGCGTGCGAGATTTTGCAGGCGCAGATCGCGGCCGGCGGGGAAAGACAGCGGCTCGCGCGTGAGATCGCCGGCCTCGCACTCGCTCGCCTCTTCGCGCTCGATCAGCCCGCTGGCCGCGAGCAAGTCCGTGACCGAGCGATACGGCGTTTCGTCGGCCGGCGCGGTGGCCGGCGGCGGGACATCGCTTTCGGCCGCCAGCGTGTGGTCGAGCAGGCGGTGCGTATAGTCGAAGGTCGGGCCGAGCACCTGGCCGCCGGGCAAATCCTTGAACGTCGCCGAGATGCGGCGGCGGATGTCCATGTCCGCGGTGTCGAGCGGCTCGGAGGCGCCGAAGCGCGGCAGCGTCGTGCGATAGGCGCGCAGCAGGAAGATCGCCTCGATCATGTCGCCGCGCGCCTGCTTGATCGCCAGCGCCGCGAGTTCACGGTCGTAGAGCGAGCCTTCGCACATCACCCGGTCGACGCCGAGTGCGAGCTGGTTGTCGATCTGGTCGAGCGACAGTTCCGGCACCGCGCGATCGCCGCGCCGAACGTCGGCGAGCAACGCGTGCGCGTTCTCGATGGCGCGTTCGCCGCCTTTGACTGCGACATACATGCGTTACACCTCCACCAGGCGAACAGAGCGCGGCAGCGCCGCCACCTGCGCGCCCGCCACCAACACGAGATCGACGCCGCGCGGGAACAGCTCGCGGTTTGCCTGCAGGCGGTCGGCGAAATCATCGGGCAAAGGCGCGGCGGCGAGGCTGCGCGTACCCTTGATGCCAGGCCCTGAAAGCGTGAGGGCAGGACCCTCGAAGCGGTCGACTTGCACGATTAGCGTGGTCGAACGGTCCGGATAATCCTCGGTCCCGACGGCAAAGCTGGCGAAATCCGGCAATGCGAGCGGATCGGCGATCAGCGCGAAGGTTGCATCGCGCGCATCTTTCACGATCGGCGCGCCGGTGTGAAAGCGGATCCAGCCGGACACGGCGGAGGCATCGGCGAACGCTGGATCGAGCCACACGGGCGTCTCGTAATCGGCGAGCGCCTGCACCAGCGCGGCAGTGGCCGGCGCCAGCGGCGCGGGAGCCGCGACCTGGCGCAATGTGCGGATTTCTCCGGGCCGTGCGAAAGCTTCCATCACCGCACGGAAAGCAGCCTGGCTGGCGAAGGCGGTGTTTGTGGCGGATGTGCTCATTTCTCATTCTCTCCGCGCACGAGCGTAAAGAAGTCCACGCGCGTTGCCGCGGTCTCGGCCCGTGTTTGCGCCGCGCGCGCCTCCTGCGCGGCGCGCAGCGGCGTCAGCACATGCTCTTCGATATGCGGCCGATGCACCGCGCTTTGCCATAGCGCATCGCACAGCGCGGCGAGCCGCGCTTTCTCCTCGTCGCGGCCGAGCACATAAGAGAAGCCCGTTTCGCCCGATGCGAGCTTCACCGCCGCGCGCGTCACCGTCGCTTCGCCGACATTGAACGGCGCGCCGTCGCCGCCGATGCGGCCGCGCAGCATCACAAGGCCGCTCTCCGGCGGCCGCACTTCGGTGAATTCAACATCGCCGACGGAACTCAGCGCGCGCGCGAGCGCCCGCGCGTCGGATCGCGCCAGCACCGCCATCGCCGCGCGCCGGCCGTTATTGTCTGCCGCTAGTCTGTCGAGCACGTCATCGTCGTCCGCGTGAGATGAGGCTTGCGCCAAGTTGTCTAGTAGAATAGACAAGTGGGGGAGCGTGTCCAGTGACTCTTTGATGACAGGACGTCGATGCTCACAAAAACACCGCGCGGCTCGTCCGGAAAAAATCATCTGCTGGAGCGCGGCGTCATGTTGTGGCGCTGCATCGCCGACGATTTTGAGCAGATGATCATGATCGGCAAGCATGACAACGGCGCGCGCCTGCCGGCTGAGTCGGAGATCGCGACGAAGTATGGCGTCAATCGCCACACCGTGCGGCGCGCGATGGCGGAGCTCGCCGCGCGCGGGCTCGTCTATACCGAGCGCGGCAGTGGCACCTATGTGAAGACCGATAAGCTTGATTACCCCATCGGCCAGCGCACGCGTTTCTCCGAGATCGTCGCCGCTGCCGGTCACGAGGCGGAAGGGCGTCTGCAGGGCCATCGCCTGGAGCCGGCAAACGAGGAAGTTGCGCAACGCCTCGGCCTGAACGTCGGCGACTCGGTGGTGCGTCTCGAGATCGTGCGTGCCTCCGACCGCGTGCCGATCTCCGTTGCCACCACGTGGCTTTCAGCGGAACGCTACAACGACGCCGGGAAGATCTACCGCCAGGCGCGCTCGATCACGCGCACGCTGGATCACTACGGCGTGACCGGCTATCGGCGCAAATGGACGCGCATCAGCGCGGCCTTTACCGATGCCGTCGATGCCGGACGCCTGCGTCTCTCGGTGCACCGTCCCATTCTCGTGGTGGAGAGCCTCGACGTCACAGCCGGCGGCGAGCCGATCCTCACCACGCGCGGGCGCTTCGCCGCCGACCGCATCGCACTCATCGTCGAGAGTTGAATGCGTTTTTCCTCTGGATATCGTGCTCATGGCCGCCGTTGTCATGTCGCTGTCGTAAAGATGTCGTTTTCCATTTCGCGCCATGGCTGACAAAGCACTCTCCGCAACGCCGCTCGTCGATCCGTCCGCTTCGTTGACGGACGTGACGCTCGGCGCCTATACGGAAGTCGGTGCGCGCACCAAGCTCAACGAAGTCGAGCTCGGCGACTACTCTTACGTCGTCAATGACAGCGATATCGCCTACACCACCATCGGCAAGTTCACCTCCATCGCCGCGATGACCCGCATCAATCCCGGCAATCATCCGATGGGCCGGGTCAGCCAGTCACATTTCAGCTACCGCGCCAGCGCCTATTTCGAAGGCGAACGCGACGAGGATGCGTTCTTCGCGTGGCGGCGCGCGCATCGTGTCGAGATAGGTCACGATGTGTGGATCGGCCACGGCGCGATCGTGCTGCCGGACCGGCGCATTGGAAACGGCGCGGTGATCGGCGCCGGCAGCGTGGTCACCAAGGACATCCCAGCCTATGCGGTCGCTGTCGGCAATCCGGCGCGCGTCGTGCGCAAGCGCTTCGCCGACGACATCGCCGCGCGCCTGCAGGCGCTGGCGTGGTGGAATTGGCCGCATGAACTGCTGCACACGGCGCTCGCGGATTTCCGCACGCTGAGTGCCGCACAGTTTCTAGATAAATATGAGCAACACGAAGACAGGGCCGCTGTCACAGTGGCGGAATGAGGATTTAAAAGTGCGCATACAAGGTGGACAGGCATTGATCGGCGGCGCATGGAGCGACGCTGCAATTGATATTGACGAACGCGACGGCGCGATCCGCGCCATCGGCAGCGAGACCGGCAATGGCCGCTGCATCGATGCGCGCGGCTTGCACGTGCTGCCCGGCATCGTCGACATCCACGGCGATGCTTTCGAGCGGCAGTTGATGCCGCGGCCCGGGGTCGGCTTTCCCATCGACGTGGCGCTGATGGAAAGCGACCGTCAGGCGGTGGGTAACGGCATCACCACGATGTATCACGGCGTGACCTGGTCATGGGAGCCGGGCCTGCGCAGCGCCGACAATGCACGCGCGGTGCTTACCGCGATCGAGGGCCTGCGCAAGCAACTCGGCGCCGACACGCGTTTCCACTTACGCTATGAGACCTTCAACCTCGACGCCGAGACGGAAGTGGCGGATTGGCTCGGCAGCCGCCGCATCGGCATGCTCGGTTTCAACGATCACATGCCGGGGGAAGACGCGCCGGCGCGGACGCGCAAGGTTGCGCAGATGGCGGAGCGGGCAGGGCTCTCGCTCGAGGATTTCAGTGCGCTGGTCGAACGTCTGCGGGCACGGGCCGACGAGGTGCCGCAGTCGATCGCACGTTTGGCCGGTACGGCACGCGCCAACGACGTGCCGCTGCTCTCGCATGACGACATGAGTCCGGAGCAGCGCCGCTGGTTCCGCGCGCTGGATTGCCGCCTCGCCGAATTCCCCACCACGATGGAAACCGCCGAGGACGCGACGCGGGCCGGCGACGACATCGTTCTGGGTGCGCCCAATGTCGTGCGTGGCGGCAGCCATATCGGCTGGATCGGCGCGGCCGACATGATCAAGCGCGGCTTCTGCACCGTCCTCGCCTCCGATTACTATTATCCCGCGCCGCTGCTCGCCGCCTTCCGCCTGGCCGCGGACGATGTCGTGCCGTTGGAAAAGGCCTGGACCTATGTCTCGGAGCGTCCGGCCAAGGCTGCGGGCCTGACCGATCGCGGTGTGCTGGAAGAAGGCCGCCGCGCCGACATTATCCTAGTGGACGCGAGCGACGCGCGCCGCCCGAAGGTGGCCGCGGCCATCGCCAACGGGCGCATCGTGCATCTCGCCGACGCCGCGCGGCTCAACTGAGCGGACAGCGATGAGCACCTCGCGCTACGCGATCTACGTCGTGCCGCGCGCGGAGACGGCGCTCTTTCGCTTCGGCGCGTCGGTGCTCGGTTATGACTGCTACACCAGCCGCGACGTCGCGCCCATCGCCGGCACCGAGGCCTTTGCCTGGCCGGAAATCGTGCGCGAGCCGCGCGTCTATGGCTTCCATGCCACGCTCAAGGCGCCGTTCCGCCTGGCCGAAGGCGTCAGCGAAGCGGACCTCGATCAAGCCGTTGTAAGCGAGGCCGCCGACATTCCGCCGGTGCTGGTCGGGGATCTTGTCCTGCGTGAGATCGGCGCTTTCATCGCGCTTGTACCGAAGACGCAAAGTTCCGCGCTCGATCGTCTGGCCGCGACCTGCGTTGAAGCCTTCGATCGCTTCCGCGCGCCGATGACCGATGCCGAGCGCACGCGGCGCCTCGCCTCCAATTTGAGCGCGCCCCAAATCGAGCACCTCGATCGATGGGGCTATCCTTATGTGTTCGAAGAGTTTCGCTTTCACATGACGTTGACCGGGCCGCTTGCACTCCCCCAACGGGCCAGAGCCTTCGCTTTTCTCTCCGACAAATTTGAGCAGGTTCCCGAAGCGCGCAGTCTGATCATCGATCAGATCGTCATTGCACGGCAAACTGGGACAAATAGCCCCTTCGAAGTTCTGCGCGCAGCCCGGCTCGGCCAGTCGATGGATCGCCCGTACGCTGTTTCCAGCTGAGTTTCCGGCTCTTTAGCGCCGGTTCCGGTGTGGAGAACACGCGCCGCCGACCGCAATTCATCTGTCTGTCACACCCCGTTGTTAGCGATTATGACAGTCAACGGAGGTGCCGCATGACGATCGTGGTCGATGCCCAAGGCATCTCGAAATCCTATCAGCGCGGCGTGCGCGTGCTGGACGATGTGAGTCTGACGCTCGCGCGCGGCGAAATGGTCGCGCTGATCGGCGCGTCCGGCTCCGGCAAGTCCACTTTGATCCGTGCGCTGGCCGGGCTCATTGCGGTGGACAATGCCGGCAAGAGCGGCGAAGCCGGCCGCATCACCATGATGAGCGAGCCGATCCAGAAGGGCGGCCGTCTTGCATGCAACCGCCGTCTGCGCGCGCGCATCGGCGTCATCTTCCAGCAGTTCAATCTGGTGCCGCGCCTATCGGTGCTAACGAATGTGTGTTTCGGCCTGCTCGGCCGGTTGCCGTTGCTGCGCGGCTCGCTCGGCCAGTTCAGCGACGCCGATAAGCGCAAGGCCATGCAGGCTTTGGCGCGCGTCGGCATCGCCGAGCATGCCTTGAAGCGCGCCAATGAATTGTCCGGCGGCCAGCAGCAGCGCGCCGCCATCGCGCGCTCGCTGGTGCAGGGCGCGGAGTTGCTCATCGCCGACGAGCCGATCGCCTCGCTCGATCCTGCGTCGGCGCGCCGCGTGATGGACCTCATCGCCGACATGAACCGCAAGGACGGCCTCACCGTCTTCATCTCGCTGCATCAGGTGGAATACGCGCTGAAATACTGCCCGCGCACCATCGCGCTGAAGGCCGGCAAGGTCGCCTATGACGGCCCCTCGAGCGCGCTGACCCCGGCATTCCTCAATCAGCTTTACGGCGCCGAGAGCGAAGAGCTGTTCCTGCCCACGTTCGAGGAGCGGGCAGCGCCGCCCATGAACGGCGCACACGATCTGCCGGCGCGCGTCACGCCGCATGTGGCCGTAGCGGCCATGACCAAGCGGCCGATTTCGGAAGTCGAGCGGCTGTCCGCGTAACGGACGGCTTCTGTTCGAACTGGCGTTCTCAACGAATACGCAAAACTTGAAACAGGAGAAGGCGACATGCGCAAGCTAGTCCTGATCGGCACGGCTATGGCCGTGGCGGCCGGCATCGCGGCGACGGCGGCCCGCGCCGAAACCCCGACGGAACTGAACTTCGGCGTCATCTCGACCGAAGCGTCGGTCAACCAGAAGAAGAACTGGGAGCCCTTCCTCGACGCCATGTCGAAGGCGACCGGTATCAAGATCAACGGCTTCTTCGCCACCGACTATGCCGGCGTGATCGAGGCCATGCGCTTCAACAAGGTGCAGCTCGCCTGGTACGGCAACAAGTCGGCCATGGAAGCGGTCAATCGCTCGAATGCCGAAGTGTTCGCGCAGGTCGTCTCCAAGGACGGCTCGACGGGCTACTACTCGCACATCATCGTGAACAAGGACTCGCCCTACACCAAGCTCGACGACATCCTGAAGTGCGACAAGACGCTCGACTTCGGCATTGGCGATCCGAACTCGACCTCGGGCTTTCTGGTGCCGACTTCCTACATCTTCGCCGCCAAGAACATCGACCCGAAGAGCTGCTTCAAGACCCTGCGCAACGCCTCGCATCAGGCGAACGCCATGGCGGTCGCCAACAATCAGGTTGCCGCCGCCACCAACAACAGCGAAGACCTCCAGCGCGTCGGAAACTCCGCGCCGGATGCGCGCAAGCGGATCCGCATCATCTGGACCTCGCCGATCATCCCGCTCGATCCGCTGGTGTGGCGCAAGGACCTCGATCCGGCGGTGAAGGCCAAGCTCTATACCTTCCTGATGAGCTATGGGCGCGTCGGCACGGCCGAGGAAATCAAGACCGCGCGCGAGATCCTCGCACATCTGATCTGGTCGCCGTTCCATCCGTCAAACGACAACCAGTTGCTGCCGATCCGCATTCTCGAGGCCAACAAGTCGATCATGAAAATCAAGGGCGACGAGAAGCTCACCGACGCGGAGAAGGAGGCGCAGATCGCACCGCTCCAGGCCGAGATCAAGAAGAACCAGGACCTGTCTGTGAAGGTGGACGCAAGTGCGTTCCCGAAGCAGCTCGCCGCTTTCGAGGAAGCCGACAAGGCCGGCAATCAGGCTGAGCTGAAGAAGATGATCGGCGAGTTCGCAACCGCCGCCACGCAGGCGCCGACCAACTAAGCCTCGCGAAGGGCGTCGGATCCAAGTGATCCGGCGCCCTTTGTGCATTTGGAGAGATGTTGTCCGTGACCCACCACACACTCCGCTCATTCCCGCGTAAGCGGGAATCCAGGGGCACCTGTACCCAAGAGTCTCGCGCTGGGTCCCCGCTTTCGCGGGGACGAGCGGGGGTGTGTCAGTGTCCGTCCAAAGCGGATCAGGTCCCGATATGACCGACAGCATCGCCCCACACGATCTCCCGCGCACGGCAACGCCCCCCGGGCCCGCCGTCCCGCAGTATCCGCTGGCGCAGCGTCTGCGCGGCTGGCTCGTCTGGGCCGTTGTCTTCGGATTGCTGGTGTGGAGCTGGAACGGGGCCGAGATGTTCCGCGGGTCGGCGCTGTTCACCGACTGGCGCAACATGGCCGAATTCGGCCATGCCTTCATGCATCCGAATTTCCACGATTGGGAGTCCAACATCCGCGACATGGCGGTGACCATCCAGATTGCCATCTGGGGCACCGCACTCGCCGTCGTCGTCGGCATTCCGTTCTCGATCCTCTGCGCGTCCAATGTCAGCCCGCAATGGATCGTGCAGCCGGTGCGCCGGCTGATGGACAGTTGCCGCGCCATCAACGAGATCGTGTTCGCGCTTCTGTTTGTGGTGGCGGTCGGGCTCGGCCCCTTCGCCGGCGTGATGGCGCTGTTCGTGCACAACCTCGGCATCTTCGCCAAACTGTTCTCGGAGGCCGTGGAGGCGATCGACCCGCGTCCCGTGGAAGGCATCCGCGTCACCGGCGCGGTGCGCATCCAGGAGGTGACCTTCGGCGTCATCCCGCAGGTGCTGCCGATGTGGTTCTCGTTCACGCTCTACCGTCTCGAGACCAATATTCGCTCGGCCACCACGCTCGGCATTGTCGGCGCCGGGGGCATCGGACAGACGCTTTATCAGAGCATCACCAGCTTTCAGTACGCCGACACGGCGGCGCAGATCATCGTGGTGGTGGTAACCGTGATCGTCATCGATCTCGTCAGCGCGCGCATCCGCAAGACGCTGATCTGACGCGCTTCCCACGCATACGCCGCTGGCGCGCGCGGCTACGCTCCTCTAGCCTTGGGTGACCCAGGGGCCGGCTCAACGAGCCCCGGGCGCAGGGAGGCTCGTTGCAATGACCCCGACGGTTCCGTCGATCGCCCGCTATTGTTCCACTATCCTGAGCGCCTTGGCGCTGCTGGCTCTGACGTTCACTGCGCCCGCGCACGCCGCCTGGCCCGACCACACCATCACCTTCGTCGTGCCGTTCCCGCCCGGCGGGCCCAACGATCTGCTTGGCCGGCTGCTCGCCGCGGAACTCGCGCCCAAACTCGGGCAGAACGTCATTGTCGAGAACCGCGTCGGCGCCAACGGCGATCTCGGCATCGCTTATGGTGCGCGCGCTGCGCCGGACGGCTACACCATCACTGTCGTCACCGGCGTGGTGCTGATCAATCCGAGCGTGAAGAAGACCGGCTACGATCCGGTGAAGGACTTTGCGCCGGTCGCCTATCTCGGCGCTTCGCCGAATGCGCTCATCACGCGGCCGGCCTCCGGCATCAACAGCGTCGCCGACCTCATCGCAAAAGCCAAAGCCAATCCGGGCAAGCTTACCTACGCCACCGCCGGCACCGGCAGCGTCTCGCAGCTCGCGGTCGAGCTGGTGAAGCTGCGCGCCGGCGTGGACATGACGCATGTGCCGTTCCAGGGTGCGGCGCCGTCGTTGCAGGCGGCGCTCGCCGGCAACACCGACATCGCCTCGGTCACCATCGCCGGTCTCGTCGGCTACATCCGGTCCGGCGCGCTGAAGGCCTTGGTGCAGACCGGCGCCGAGAAATGGCACGACCTGCCCGACGTGCCGACCATGCAGGAGGCCGGCATCCCCAATGCCGTGGTCGAGACCTCGCAAATGATGCTCGCGCCCGCCGGCACGCCCGCGCCCATCGTCAATCGTCTCGCCGAGGAGACGCGCACCATCCTGCAAGAGCCCGGCGTACAGCAGAAGATGCTGAACGCCGGCTTCATGGTGAAATACGAAGGGCCGGACGAGTTGAAAGCCCGCATCGCGCGCGAAGTGCCGCTCTGGAAGGAAATCGTCGACCGCGCCGGCATCGCCCAGCATTAGACGCGGCCGGCCTCGCCAAGCAGTGATTATTGGAACGTGTTGGTCAGCGTTCCGAGGTGGCTGATCGACACCGACACTTTGTCGCCTGAGCGTAGGAACTTCGGCGGGTTGAAGCCCAAGCCGACACCGGCGGGCGTGCCGGTGGCGATCACGTCGCCGGGCCTCAAGGTGAGGCCGGCGGAGATCGTCGCGACCAGCGTGGGAATATCGAAGATGAGATCGCGCGTATTGGCGTTCTGCCGCAGTTCGCCGTTGACCCAGCATTTGACATCGAGATTTTCGGGATCGAGCTCGTCGCTCGTCGTGATCCACGGCCCCATCGGACAGAACGTGTCTAGCGCCTTGCCGAGAAACCATTGCTTGTGGTTGCGCTGGCGGTCGCGGGCGGTAACGTCGTTTACGATCATGTAGCCGAAGATGTGCTCGTAGGCGCGCTCGGGCGCAATGTCGCGGCCTTCCTTGCCGATGATGAGCGCCAGTTCGGCCTCGTAGTCGACGCTCGACGTGATGTGCGCGTGGAGCTGCACGGTGTCGTTCGGTCCGACCACGGTATTGGCCGGCTTGGTGAACACCGCCGGATGGCTGTCGATTTCGGCGCCCTTCACGGCGCCGGCCTCGTAGCCGCTGTTCGAGAACTCGCGCGCATGGTCGCGGTAGTTCTTGCCGACGCAGAAAATATTGCGCTGCGGAGCAGGGATCGGCGCCAGTAGCGTAACCGAGGATAGCGGCACGGCCTGTGCGGCGCCATTCCCCCGCGCCCTGATCTCGCCGATGCGTGCGATCACATCGACCATGTCGGTGACACCGGCCAGCAGCGTGACGGTTTGTGCGGTCTCGTCGATGCGGCCGATGTGGACAGAGCCATTCAAGGAGTAGCGAGCGAGCTTCATACGGGAGCCTTTACTGGTCGTTGAAAGAGCAGGGCGCCGGACCTGTCCGGCCCGGCGCCCCTGTCGTTATCACATCATCACGCGAGCGAGCGTCCCTTGGTTTCGGGCAGCAGCAATGCCGCCACGATGATCAGACCATAGGCCGCCACCGTGAAAATTCCGATCGCCTCGCCGAGCGGCATCGACGCGCTGATGTAGCCGACGAGCGCCGGGAACAGGGCGCCGAGCGCGCGGCCGACATTGAAGCAGAACCCGATGCCGGAGCCGCGCACGCGGGTGGGGTAGAGCTCGTTGAAGAACGCTCCGATGCCGCTGTAGATGCCCGAGGCGAAGAACCCAAGCGGCGCGCCGAGGAAAAACAGCACGGAGTCGCTGATCGGAAGGAACATGTAGGCGAGCACTGTCGCCACCGAGCAGACGGCGAACAGCAGGAAGTTCTTTCGCCGGCCGATGATGTCGGTGAGATAGGCGCTGATGACGTAGCCGAGGAACGAGGCCACGATGATGACGGCGAGATAGCCGCCGGTCCCGAGCACCGAGAGGCCGCGCACGGTCTTCAGATAAGTCGGCAGCCAGATCATGATGGCGTAGTAGCCGCCCTGGGTTCCGATGGTGAGGATCGACGCCAGGATCGTGGTGCGCAGCAGCGCAGGTGAGAAGATCTCGAGGAAGCTCGGCCGCGCCTCCTCGCCGCTGGCATAGCGGCGCTGGCTATCGACGAACAGCTTGGGCTCGTCGACGAAACGCCGCACGAAGAACACCGCCGCCGCCGGCAGGATGCCGATCGCGAACAGCGCGCGCCAGGCGATGTCTTCCGGCAGCACGCTGAAGAAGACCGTGTAGGCGATGGCCGCGACGCCCCAGCCCACGGCCCAGCCCGCGTGCACCACGCCGTTGCCCTTGCCGCGATGTTCGTTGCGGATGATCTCGCCGATCAACACCGCGCCGGCCGCGTATTCGCCGCCGAAGCCGAAGCCCTGCAGAGAGCGGAAGATGAACAACTGCTCGTAGGACGTGGCGAGGGCGCAGAGGAACGTGAAGACCGAGAACCAGAGGATGGTGATCTGCAACATGCGCACGCGACCGAAGCGGTCCGCGAGGATGCCGACCAGCCACCCACCGAGCGATGAGGCGAGCAGCGTGGCGGTGGCGAGCAGGCCGGCATCCGCGCGGCTGATCGCCCACAAAGCGGTGATCGTGGCGATGACGAAGCTGTAGAGCTGAACGTCCATGGCGTCGAGCGCCCAGCCCGTAAAGCAGGCCCAGAAGGTGCGCTGTTCCTTGGTGGTCAACTCGTTGTACCAGCCGAATACGGCGCCGCCTCGCGCGGCTGCGGGTGTCGACGCGCTTGCAGTGTCAGCCATGAGAAGTCCTCCCCGTGATGTGCACGATCGTTCGCCGGCGCACCGGCGTAATGCCGGAGAGCCTGACGACCGTGCTTTTCTTGTTGTGATTTTGGAGTGCGGCGCGCCGCGATGACGCGCCGCCTTTAACTTACGACGCCTGCTTGAGCGTCTTGCCCCACTTCAGACCCCAGTCGTCGCCGAGCAGGTCGACCGTGCGGCCGTCCTTTTCGTAGAACTTGTTGGGGATCTGGAAAATCGCGATCATCAGGCCGCCTTCTGGGGTCCAGGCCGAATGACGGCTACCCGCCGGGCGCCAGATGAATTCGCCGGGGCCGCAGGAGAGGCCGGTCTCGGGGCCATCCTTGTCGACCAGCCGGCCTTCGATGACAAAGGTCTGCTCGAGCATGACGTGCTCATGGTCGGGCAATTCGGCGCCCGGGTCCATTTTCAGCAGCACGGTGAGGAGACCGGATGCCTTGTCGACCATCAGCGTCTTCACGTAGCAGCCGGGATAGCGGATCGGCTCCCACGCCATGTCATTGGCATGCACGAGGCGTGAGTCGAGCGGGCCGATGCCTTGGTGGTTCTTGGCGTTGGGCGTGAATGCGGTGGTCATGTTTCCTTCCTCGCAGTTTTGTTGTTGTCGACGATCGGCGTCATTGGCGAAAAGTGAACCAATTGAGCCAATACCTGCATACCATGCTGGCAAAGCAGGGTGAGGCCGTCAAGCGCGGTGGCCGAATGTGAACGAAAAATAACGAATTTACGTCCGTATTTTCATTCCTGGAAAAACTCCAGCGCATTAAATGTTCTTGGTTCAGATTGGTTCAAATGGTATAGCCGAATTTATGAAACGCGATCCGCTTCGCACGATCGAGGAAGCCATCGACTCCGGCCGCTGGAAGCCGGGCGATCGCATTCCCACCGAACGCGCGTTGTCCGATCACTATGGCGTCGCGCGCAACACCATCCGCCGCGCGTTGAAGCAGTTGGAGGACGATGGCCGCATCATCCGGCACGTCGGTCGCGGCACCTTCGTCGACGAGGGCAAGCGCGCGCAACCCAACGATCTCGCCCGCCGCATCGAGAATGCGAGCCCGACCGAGATCATGGAAGTGCGCCTGATCGTCGAGCCGCAGGCGGCCGAATGCGCGGCGGCCCGCGCCAATGGCGCCGAGCTCGATGCAATGGCCGAATGCCTGAAGAAAGGCGAGGCGGCGCCGACGGTGGCCGAGTTCGAGATGCGGGATGGCCTGTTTCATCAGGCGCTGATCGCGGCGTGTCGTAACCAGCTCCTGATCGATATCTACGACGCGATCAACGCGGTGCGCCGCAAAGCCGATTGGGCCGCCTTGAAAGAGCGCGTGCTCACGCCGGCGCGCCGCGCTGCGACGCAGAAGCAGCATCGCCGCATCCTGGCAGCCTTGAAAGCGCGCGACGCGCAGCGGGCAGCGCTGGAGATGAAGAACCACCTCCTCGACGTGCGCCGCAGCCTGGTGGGCTCCTGACGCCGCTGGACGTGCTGAGCAGTAAATAAGGAAAAGCGGAGCGACGAGCGAGTGCGTGGCACGAACCGCGAAATGGCGGTAAGGTCGCGTGCGATTTGAACGCGGAGGAATCTGTCCAATGCCACGGCACGCAAGCTATATCCCCCACGGCGTCATCCCGGCGGTGCTGCTGCCATTCGAGAACGACCTTTCCATCGATGAAGTGAACTTCCGCAAGCATTTGCGTGACGTCGCATCGGTGGAGGGCGTCTCAGCCATCACGCTGAACGCGCACTCGACGGAGGTCGCCTCCTGCACCTTCGACGAACAGCGCCGCGTGCTCGACATTGCGCAGGATGAAATCGGCGCGCGCCTGCCGATCGTCAGCGGCGTCTGGGCTGACGGCAGCCTGGAGGCCGCGCGCATCGCGCGTATGGCCGAGCAAGGTGGCGCCTCGGCGCTGCTGGTGTTTCCGCCGGCGCCGTTCACGCTCGGCCAGTCGCCGGCCATGGCGCTCGCGCATTTCAAGCGCATCGCCGACGCGACGGACCTGCCGCTGATCGTGTTCCAGTATGCGCTGGCGACCGGGCAGGGCTATCCCAAGGACACGCTTCTGAAGCTGTGCGAGGAGGTGCCGACGATCCGCGCCATCAAGGACTGGATTGGCAACGTGCCGCATCACGAATGGCATGTGCGCACGCTGCAGAACTTACCCAGGCCGGTGAACGTGCTCACGACGCACAGCGCCTGGCTGTTCTCCTCGCTGGTGCTCGGCTGTAACGGCCTGCTGTCCGGCTCAGGCAGCGTCATCGCCGATCTGCAGGCGCGCCTGTTCCGCGCGGTGCAGGGCAACGATCTCGCGGAGGCCAAGCGGCTCAACGACCGCATCGAGCCGGTCGCGCGTGTGTTCTATGCTGATCCGTTCGTCGATATGCACAACCGTATGAAGGAAGCGCTTGTGTTGCTCGGCAAGTTGCCGCGCGCGGTGGTGCGCCCGCCGCTGGTCAAGATCGAGCGCGCCGAGATCGCGCGCATTCGTCAGGCGCTGATCGAGGCGGGCTTGTTGGACAAGAACGCGGCGCGGGACGCGGCGTAGCCTCGATCCGTCATCCTGAGGTGGCCGCGCAGCGGCCCTCGAAGGATGACGGGCACGGCCCGCGGGCCGCATCCTTCGTGGCTCGCTTCGCTCGCACCTCAGGATGACGGCCCAAGGCCTCACCCAACCGCAAACTCACTGTTCTTCCTGTCCGTCACCAACATGCTGCCGGGGTAATGCGTGATGCAGAACTCCGGCCTCACCGTCGCGATCACCGATTGCGGCGTCACCCCGCAGGCCCAGAACACCGGCAGCTCATCGTCGCGCACCGGCACCGCGTCGCCGTAGTCGGGTTTGCCCAAATCACGGATGCCAATCAGCTCCGGCTTGCCGAGATGCACCGGCGCGCCGTGCACCGCGGGGAAGCGCGCGGTGATCTCAACAGCGCGGATCGCGTCGGCTGGCTTCATCGGCCGCATCGACACCACCACAGGCCCGTGGAACGGCCCGGCCGCCTGCGTCGCGATCGACGTGCGATACATCGGCACGGTGCGGGACAGTGCGATGTGGCGGATGTCGATGCCATCCGCCATCAACGCCTCCTCGAAGGAAAACGAGCAGCCGATGACGAAGCTCACCAGATCGTCGCGCCAGCAGTCCCGCACATCCTCCGGCTCCGCGACGAGTTCGCCGTTGCGCCACACGCGGTAGCGCGGAATATCCGTGCGGATGTCGAGGTCTTCGCCCAACTCCGGCACGCGCCAGTCGCCCGGCGCCGAGGTGCCGATCAGCGGGCAGGGCTTTGGATTGAGCTGACAGAAGCGCAGGAAATCGGCTGCCAGTGCCTTCGGCAAAATCGCGAGATTGCCCTGAACATAGCCCGGCGCCAGTCCGGATGTGGGTCCGAGATGTGTGCCCGCGCGAATGGCGCGCCGCGCCGCAAGACCGCTATCCGCGGTGGCCGCGTCGTCTCGACGCATGGGAGTGACGGCCATGACAGTCTCCACGTCAATGCTGTTTGTCATTGAGCCTAACATGCGCGCCGCCGTTGTCGAACAGCGGGCGCGAATGAGACTTGCGCCGGGAACACCTTTCCTGAGACACTTCATGATCTGAAAGAGAGAAGCCCGCCAACAGGGCTCGCCAGGGGAGGAATTGCTGATGTCTCGTTACTGTCGGATTCCGTTTGCCCTTGCTGCATTCGCCGCCGTGGGGGTGGCACCTTCGCACGCGCAGCAGCCGGCCGCGCCGGCCGCCGCGCCGGTCAAGCTGGGCATCGTCTCGTTTCTCACAGGTCCCGCCGCATCGCCGTTCGGCATCCCGGGCCGCAACGGCGCCGAGATCGTCATCGAAGCGTTCAACGCCGGCAGCGCGCCGGCGCCTTTCGACAAGGTCGGCTTCGGCGGCGCCAAGATCGAAGCCAAATATGTCGACGAGGCCGGCTCCGGCGCCAACGTCGTCACCGAATATCGCAACTTGGTGCAGCGCGATCAGGTCGATGCGGTGGTCGGCTATGTGTCGTCGGGCAACTGTCTTGCCGTGACGCCGGTCGCTGAGGAGCTGAAAGCGCTCACGGTGCTCTACGATTGCGGCACGCCGCGCATCTTCGAGGAGAAGGCGCGCACTTACGTGTTCCGCGTCAGCCCGCACGCGACGATGGATAACGTCGCCGCGGCGCGCTACGTGCTCGCCAAGAAGAAGGACCTGACGAGCTACTCCGGCATCAACCAGAATTACGCCTGGGGCCAGGATAGCTGGCGTGACTTCGACGCCGCGATGAAGGTGCTGGCGCCGAAGTCCAGCGCGGACAAGGTGCTGTTCCCGAAGCTCTTCTCCGGCGAATACGGCGCCGAGGTCTCGACGCTGCTCACCTCGAAGTCGCAGGTGCTGCATACCAGCTTCTACGACGGCGACCTGGAGAGCTTCATCTATCAGGAGCAGGCGCGCGGCCTCGACAAGCGCATGACCATCATCATGACGACCGGCGAGGCGGCGATCTGGCGCCTGCGCGACAAGATGCCGGACGGCGCCATTATCGGCGCTCGCGGCGCCAACGGACCGCTCGCGCGCGACACCGAGATCAACAAGTGGTTCCAGAAAGTCTACACCGACCGCTACAACATCCCGCCGACCTATCCGGCCTACCAGATGGCGCAATCGCTGCTCGGCTTGAAGCTCGCCTATGAGAAGGCTGCGGCGGCCGGCGGCAAGCCGAATGCCGATGCGGTCGCGGCATCCTTCAAGGGCATCGAATTCACCGGTCCCGCGGGTCACGTGAAGATGGCGCTCGGCGACGGCCATCAGGGCATCACCGAGACGGCCTACGGCCTCTACAAGTTCAACAAGGAGACGAAGGAGCCGCAGATCGTCGACATCGTGCGGTATCCGGCCGAATGCGTGAACCCGCCGCCGGGCGTCGATGCCGACAAGTGGATCGCCAGCGGCATGAAGGACGCCAAGTGCGAATGATGCCTTTACCCTCGCCCCCGCGCAGCGGTGGGGAGGGTCGGTTAGCATCGCTACAGCGATGATCGTCGCACGGCCTCTCGCTCCCCTCCCTCCGCGAGCTCTTGCGAGCGGTGGGGAGGGGTCGGGGGTGGGCGGCCGGAAGGGGCCACATGGATAGGCTTATGTGGCGTGCAAAGCGCCCCCACCCCGCTTCGCAATCGCGAGCGATTGCGAAGCGACCCTCCCCACGCGTCGCGGGGGAGGGAACGAAGTTCAAGGGTGACCCGTGCTGCTGACCGCCTTCGCCATCTTGACCGACGGGCTCGTTTACGCGGCCTATCTGTTCATCGTCGCCATCGGGCTGACGCTGATTTTCGGCGTGATGAAGATCCTCAACGTCACGCACGGCTCGTTCTACGCCTTCGGCGCCTACGGGGCCGCGACCGCCGTCGGCATCTCCGCCAATGCC
>DATDMA010000137.1:0-2586 GCA_036519015.1 Pseudolabrys sp.
TGTCGAAGACACCGAATTAAAGGACGAGATCAAATCGCGCGTCGAAAAGCGCAGCGGCGTCGATGAGCGGGTGTCCGAGGCCGAAGCGACCCTGGCCAATGCCGAACGGCTGTTTACCGAACTGACCACGGCGCTGGCCGATCTCACCGCGAAGCGCCGCCAGCTTGAAGCCGGCGTGCGTACCCATCAGGAGCGCGTAGCGCGGCTCGATCAGGAGATCGCCGGCGTCCGCAGCGAAGAAGACAAGCTCGCGCAGGAAACCAGCGGCCTCGGCGACCTCGCGGAGCTCGCCGGCATCATGGAGACCGCGCAGGAGCATCTCGCGCAGTCCGAGGCAGCCGCGCAGGCCAGCGAAGCCGGTCACGTTGCCGCGCGCTCGAAACTGGAATCCTCCCGCGCGCCGCTCAACGACGCCGATCGACGGGTGCAGCGGCTCGAGACCGAAGCGCGCACGATCTCGAAGCTCGTCAACGGCGAAACCAAGAACCTGTGGCCGCCGATCATCGACGGCGTCACTGTCGCCAAGGGCTATGAGAAGGCGCTCGGCGCCGCACTCGGGGACGATCTCGACGCGCCGGTCGATCCATCGGCGCCGATGCGCTGGACCAACTCCGGCGTCACCGAGGGCGACCCCGCGTTGCCCGATGGTGTGGAATCCCTCGCCTCGCATGTCGAAGCGCCGTCCGAACTGGCGCGGCGGCTCGCCCAGATCGGCGTCGTCGCCAAGGAACGCGGCGGCGAATTGGTGTCGCAGTTGAAGACCGGCCAGCGGCTGGTGTCGCTGGAAGGCGACGTCTGGCGCTGGGACGGCTTTGTCGCGGCGGCGCATGCGCCGACCGGCGCGGCGCGCCGTCTCGCCGAGCGGGCACGGCTGGTCGATATCGAACATGAACTGGGGCAAGCTCGCGGCGAGGCCGCCGCCAAGCGTCAGGCGTTGGAGAACGCCGAGACCGAGCTGAAGATCGCCTCCGCCGCGGAGACTTCCGCGCGCGATGCATGGCGCGCCGCGCAGCGCGAGGCTGATGCCGCCCGCGAACGCCACGCCAATACCGAGCGCGAGATCAACCGCCATGCCGCGCGCAAGTCGGCGCTGACCGAGGCGCATAGCCGCCTCGACGCCGACCGCGCCGAGGCGCTGGGCGCGCACGAAACCGCAACCGCGGCACTGGACGAGCTGCCGCCGAGCCTTGAGGCCGAGACCCGGCTTGCGGCGGTTCGCAGCGACATCGAGGGCCATCGCCGGCTCGCCGCCCAGGTGCGGGCCGAAGCCCAGGCGCTGGCGCGCGAGGCCGAGCTCGCCGACCGCCGCCTGCAGGCGATCGTGGCCGAGCAGAACCAGTGGAAGACCCGCAAGGAAGGCGGGGCCTCGCAAATCGCCACCATCGAAGCCCGTATCACCGAGGTCACCGCCGAGCGCGCCGAACTCGATGATGCGCCGGCGCTGGTCGCGGAAAAGCGCCGCTACCTGATCGACGAAATTGAATCCGCCGAGACCGCCCGCCGCGCCGCCGCCGACGCGTTGGCGAGCGCCGAAAACCTGATGGCGGAAACCGATCGTGCCGCCAAGATTTCGCTCGAAGCGCTGTCGAGCTCGCGCGAAGCCTGCGCGCGCGCCGAGGAACGCATGGAGGGTGCCAGGCGCCGCCTTGCCGATGTCGAGCGTGAAATCCACGACATGCTGGAAGTCGAGCCGCACGCGGTGGCCGGCCTTGCCGAAATCACGCCGGAATCAGAACTGCCGCCGCTGGCCGAGATCGAGGAAAATCTCGAGAAACTGCGCCGCGACCGCGAGCGGCTTGGCGCGGTTAATCTGCGCGCCGAGGAAGAACTGCGCGAGGTCGAAGCCCAGCACACCGCGCTGACCACCGAGCGCGACGATCTGGTGGAAGCCATCAAGCGGTTGCGCCAGGGCATCCAGAGCCTCAACCGCGAAGCGCGCGAGCGGCTGCTGGCCTCGTTCGAGGTCGTCAATGGCCACTTCAAGCGGATGTTCGTCGAACTGTTCGGCGGCGGCGAGGCGGCATTGCACCTGATCGAGAGCGACGACCCGCTCGAGGCCGGCCTTGAAATCATCGCCAAGCCGCCCGGCAAGAAGCCGCAGACGCTTTCGCTGCTGTCCGGCGGTGAACAGGCGCTGACCGCGCTGTCGCTGATCTTTGCGGTGTTCCTCACCAATCCGTCGCCGATCTGCGTGCTGGACGAAGTCGACGCCCCGCTCGATGACCACAACGTAGAGCGGTTCTGCAACCTGTTGCACGAGATGACCTCGACCACCGAGACGCGCTTCATCATCATCACCCACAACCCGATCACGATGGCGCGGATGAACCGGCTGTTCGGCGTCACCATGGCCGAGCGCGGCGTCTCGCAACTGGTCTCGGTCGCGCTCGAAGAAGCGGTGAAGATTCTCGATCAGCACGTGGCGTGAGCCGCCGCATTTTCCGACGTCATCATCCGCCACCGGGTCGGCGCTTTGCGCCGCCCGATGACAGGCTCCTGCGGATGATCCAGTACGCCGCGCCATCTGTGTTAATCTCTACCGTCACGGAATACTGGATGCCACGCCGGAGCCTGTCATCGGGCTCG
>DATDMA010000138.1:0-19942 GCA_036519015.1 Pseudolabrys sp.
GACAGCAGATAGGCCGCCTTGCAGTCCTCGACCGTCGCGTCGTTCGGCATGTTGATGGTCTTGGAGATGGCGCCGGAGATGAAGGGCTGCGCCGCCGCCATCATGCGGATGTGGCTTTCCACCGACAGATAGCGTTTTCCCGTGCGGCCGCAGGGATTGGCGCAGTCGAATACCGAATAGTGCTCGGCCTTCAGGTGCGGAGCGCCTTCCACCGTCATGGCGCCGCAGGCGTGGATGTTGGCGGCCTCGACCTCGCGCTTGGTGAAGCCGATGGCGGCGAGCAGGTCGAAGGTCGGCAGCGCGAGGTCGTCGGCGGAGATGCCGAGCTTGTCGCGGCAGAACTCCTCGCCCAGCGTCCACTTGTTGAAGACGAACTTGATGTCGAAGGCGGTCGGCAGCGCCTTTTCCACCTTGGCGATGGCCTCGTCGGTGAAGCCTTTGGCCTTGAGGGTGGTGTGGTTGATGGCGGGCGCCTGCGCCAGCCCGCCGTGGCCGACGGCGTAAGCCTCGATCTCGGCAATGTCTGATTCGCTGTAGCCGAGCGTGCGCAAGGCTTCAGGCACCGCGCGGTTGATGATCTTGAAGTAGCCGCCGCCAGCGAGCTTCTTGAATTTCACCAATGCGAAGTCTGGCTCGATGCCGGTGGTGTCGCAATCCATCACCAGGCCGATGGTGCCGGTGGGAGCGATCACGGTCGACTGTGCATTGCGGTAGCCGTGCTTCTCGCCGAGTGCGAGCGCGCGGTCCCAGGCTGCTTTGGCGTGGATGACGAGGGCTTGGCCGTTTTCCCCTAAGGCTTGGCAGGAGGCGTGGTCGAGCGGCACCGGCGGCTGCGAGACCTTCTCGTAGCCGTTGCGCTCGCCATGCGCCGCGCGGCGATGATTGCGCATCACGCGCAGCATGTGTTCGCGGTTTTTCTTGTAGCCGGGGAAGGGCCCGAGCTTTTCGGCCATCTCGGCCGAGGTCGCGTAAGAGACGCCGGTCATGATGGCGGTGAGAGCGCCGCACAGCGCGCGGCCGGCATCGGAGTCGTAGGAGATGCCGGAGGTCATCAGCAGGCCGCCGATATTGGCGTAGCCTAAGCCCAGCGTGCGGAATTCGTAGGAAAGCTGCGCGATCTCCTTCGACGGGAACTGCGCCATCAGCACCGAGATTTCCAAAACCACGGTCCACAGCCGGACCGCATGCTCATAGCTCTCGACCTGGAACGCACCGGTCGCCTGGTCGCGGAAGGTGAGCAGGTTCAGCGAGGCGAGATTGCAGGCCGTGTCGTCCAGGAACATGTATTCCGAGCACGGATTGGACGCGCGGATTTCGCCGGAAGCCGGGCAGGTGTGCCAATCGTTGACCGTGGTGTGGTACTGCAGGCCGGGATCGGCGCAGGCCCAGGCGGCGTGGCCGATCTTCTCCCACAGTTCGCGCGCATCGAGCGTCTTCGCGACCTTGTTGTTCTTGCGATAGGTGAGGTCCCACTTGGCGTCGGACTCGACCGCCTTGAGGAACTGGTCGGTGACGCGCACCGAGTTGTTCGAGTTCTGCCCAGAGACCGTGAGATAGGCGTCGCTGTCCCAGTCGGTGTCGTAGGTCGGGAAGTTGATGTCGGTGTAGCCCTGCTTGGCGAACTGGATCACGCGCTTGATCAGGTTGTCCGGCACATAGGCCCGGCGCGCGAGCTTGATCTCGCGCTTGAGCGCGGGGTTCTTCTCCGGCGAGAAGCAGTCGTCGCCCGAGCCCTCGCAGTTCACGCAGGCCTTCAGCACCGACTTGAGGTGCTTCTGGTTGATCTTGGAGCCGGTGACGAGCGCCGCCACCTTCTGCTCTTCCAGCACCTTCCAGTCGATGTACTTCTCGATGTCGGGATGATCGACGTCGACGATCACCATCTTCGCGGCGCGGCGCGTGGTGCCGCCCGACTTGATCGCGCCCGCGGCGCGGTCGCCGATCTTGAGGAACGACATCAGGCCGGACGACTTGCCGCCGCCGGAGAGGCGCTCGCCTTCGCCGCGCAGATTGGAGAAGTTGGTGCCGGTGCCGGAGCCGTATTTGAACAGGCGCGCCTCGCGCACCCACAGGTCCATGATGCCGCCCTCGTTGACGAGGTCGTCATGGATGGACTGGATGAAGCAGGCGTGCGGCTGCGGGTGCTCGTAGGACGACTTCGACTTGGTCAGCTTGCCGGTCAGGAAGTCGACGTAGTGGTGGCCCTGGCTCGGCCCGTCGATGCCGTAAGCCCAGTGCAGGCCGGTGTTGAACCACTGCGGCGAGTTCGGCGCGCACATCTGCGTGGCGAGCATGTAGCGCAGCTCGTCGAAGAAGGCGTGCGCGTCCTCTTCGCTGTCGAAATAGCCGCCCTTCCAGCCCCAATAGGTCCAGGTGCCCGCGAGTCGGTCGAACACCTGCTTGGAGGAGTGTTCGCCGATGATGCGCTCCTTCTCCGGCAGCGCCTCGAGCGCCTCCGTGTCGGCGACCGAGCGCCACAAGAAGGAGGGGACGGAATTCTCTTCCACCTTCTTCAGGCGGGCCGGCACGCCGGCCTTGCGGAAATACTTCTGCGCCAAGACGTCGGAGGCGACCTGCGACCAGAATTCCGGCACCTCGACATTGTCGAGCTTGAACACCACCGAGCCGTCCGGATTGCGGATCTCGCTGGTGGTGTGCCGGAAGTCGAGCCCCGCGTAGGCCGACTGTCCATCCTTCGTGTAGCGCCGTTCGATCCGCATATGTCTCTAGCCCCTTGATGGCCGGACGGCTGGCAAATCCGCCCGATTATATCCCCGGCGGGCCTGTCCTGGCCCGTCTGTTCACGCTCGCTACGCTGGCCGACGCCTTACTGGTTATCTAAGTCCGGGTGGTTCGATTCCACCCGCGTTCCGGCTCGCGACAGACAGAAAATCCTCGTCCCCAAAGCGCCTTTTCGGGCGGGGGAGAGCCTGTCGAGAGCCGTTGTGATGGTCCGGAAGGAACTTTTACTCAACCGTGCCGGACAAACCGAAAGCTAAGTGGACTCGCCGCATCCGTCAACAACATATAGTCATCAAATCTGAATCAAACACTAAATCCTGTGTCTAATGGATGACAATCACACAAACGCGCGGCGGGAACGCGCGGAGTATTGAGCCGGCGGGTCGCTCCGGGAAGCATTATTCGCGCTGGGCCCCGGTAGGCTTTTATGCCTGGGTGGATGACAGAAAAATGACCGGAAATTGGGCCTTGCCGATCCGCCATGGCAAAGTCTTCAGAGCGGCCGATCCGGGGATAAGCCCGGGACAGGCGTCGCGATCAAGGGTCCGGAGTCGCTGATTCTCGGAATACCCTCAGGGCCTTAGAGTCGAGACGGAGCCTGTGGGTAAGGGTGAGGCCGCTACACACCCCCTGTGGATTCAACCTTTTAGAGGCGGATGGTGGCATGCTGCCGCGTCGCGTGTGCTGCTGCGCGCCTCCCCCAAACGCAAAAAAGGCGGACCCGCGAGGGATCCGCCTTTCCGCACCGGCACTGTCATCTGCGACCAACAGCGCCGCTCGTGCAAACTGACGACGCGGCGCTGCTGAATTCGTGGGCAAACTTAGCCACACAGACTAGGCAAACGCAACAAGTTTAAGCCGCGGCGTGATCGTGGTGATGGTGGTGCGCGCCGCTGCCCCAGGCCGAGCAGCGGATGACGCTGCAGAAATTCCCGCGCTGGAACTGCGGATCCTTGTCGGCGAGCACGTCGGCCTTCACGTTGCCGAAGGTCGTCTCCGGCCTGTGTTTGATGCCGTCGTAGAAGGCCTGGATGATCTCTTCCTTGAAGGCGGCAGGGCGCGGATGCGCCTTCACCACCGCCTCGCGCTCGGCATCGCTGTATTCCGGATAGGTGAGGCCGAGCACGTCCATCTCGACGCCGGCGGTGACCAGCGCGACGACCGGGTGCATGTATTGCGGGATGCCCGGCGTCGTGTGCAGCGCGATCGCCGTCCACACGGTGTCGATGTCCTGCTGCGAGATGTTGTGGCTGCGCAGGAAGTCGCGCGCCGCGTTAGCGCCGTCCACCTCGAAGCGGTCATGCGCGCTGCTGTGCGACGGCATCAGGCCCATGTCGTGGAACATGGCGCCCGTATAGAGCAGTTCGGCATCGAACTTGAGGCCGCGATGCTTGCCGGCAAGCGCGCCGAAGTAATAGACGCGGCTGGAATGATGGAACAGCAACGGCGTCTCGGTGTCGCGCACCAGTTCGGTGACGGCGCGGGCGAGCTTGCTGTCGGGAACTTTGATTCCTGCGATGTTCGAGGTCATGAGCCTTCTCCAGTGTGAACCGTTGCTGGCAAACTGGGGGCGGCCTTGCCTGGCCGCAATCGGCGCCCTACATCGAATTCTGCCAAGACCCGTCCGAGACAGACATGGCAGGATGCGCCGATGCCGAAGCCCGATATTTCCAAATTTGTCCCCCGCACCATCGCGATCCTGGCCATGCCCGGCGTCCAGCTTCTGGACGTTTCGGGACCGCTCGATGTGTTCGCCGAGGCCAATGCGCAGACAAATAGGGAAGTCTATCGCCTGCGCGTGATCGCGAGCGCGCCCGGCGATATCCGCAGTTCATCGGGCGCGCGGCTGGTGCCGGACGGCGTCGTCGGCCACATGCGCGCCGAGACGATCGACACGCTTTTGGTTGCCGGCTCGCCGAACGCCGCGCACGTGCACCTCACCGAAACCGTCGTGAACTGGCTCCGCCGCGCGGCGCCGGAAACGCGCCGCTACGGCTCGGTGTGCAGCGGCGCTTTCTTCCTCGCCGCGGCGGGCTTGCTCGACGGCAAGCGCGTGACGACACATTGGGCGGTGGCCGGTGCGCTCGCGCAGGCCTATCCCTCCATCACCGTCGACGCCGATGCGATCCATGTGCGCGACGGCAGGCTGCGCACGGCGGCCGGCGTCACCGCTGGGCTCGATCTCGCTCTGGCGCTGGTCGAGGAAGACCTCGGCCGCGACATCGCCAAGCGCGTGGCGAGCCAGCTCGTGATGTTCTTCAAGCGTCCGGGCGGGCAGTTGCAGTTCAGCCGGCAGGGCGAGGCCGCGCCTTCGGGACGCTCCGCGCTGCAGCAAGTTCAGCGCTTCATCGCGTCGCACCCGGCCGACGATCACAGCGTCGAGACCCTTGCCGCGCGCGCCGGTCTTAGCCCGCGTCATTTCGCGCGGCTGTTTCGCAACGAGGTGGGCATGACGCCGGCCGCGTGGGTGGAAAGCGCACGCGTATCCGCGGCGCGGCGGCTCCTGGAGACGGGACGCAACCCACCCAAGCAGGTGGCCGTGCAATGCGGCTTTGCAAACGCCGACACGCTGCGCCGAAGTTTCGTGCGTCACGTCGGCGTGAGCCCGGCGGAGTATCGCAGGTCTTATGAACGGGCCTAGGCACGATGCGCGCGGCTAATTCCGTCCCGCTTTGACCTCGCGCCGCAGCGGCTCGGTGTGGCGGACGCCGTCGCCGCCGATCAGGCGCACGGTCGCCACGTCATTGTCGAGCGCCACCTCGCTGCGCTGGCGCGGCAGTGCTTCCGGATGCTCGCGCTGAAGAAAGTCGATCAGCTTCTCGCGGATCTCGCAGCGCAGGTCGAACACCTTTCCGGCGGTGCCCGCACTCGCGAGGCAGCGCAGCTCCATCGTCTGCTCTTTCGCGTCGGTGACGGCGAGGTTGACGACGCGTCCATCCCAGAGCTTGGACTGCTTGACGACCTCGTTGAGCTTTTCGCGGATGGCGCCGACCGGGGCGCGATAATCGACATAGATCATGGCGGTGCCGATGAGCGCCGAGCCGTCGCGCGTCCAGTTCTGGAACGGTTTCTCGATGAAATAGGTGAGGGGCAGAATCATGCGCCGCCAGTCCCACAGGCGCACCACGACATAGGTCGACGTAATCTCTTCGATATTGCCCCACTCGTTCTCGACGATGACGGCGTCCTCGAGCCGGATCGGCTGCGTCATCGCAAGCTGCACGCCGGCGATCAGGTTGCTCAGCACCGGGCGCGCAGCGAGGCCGGCGACGATACCGGCAACGCCGGCCGAGGCGAACAGGCTGACCCCGTATTGCCGCACCGCCGGGAAACTCATCAGCGCGGCGCCGATGGTCAGCAGGACCAACACCCCGTCGAGGGCGTGCAGCAACACGCGCACCTGCGTGTTGTGTTTGCGCGCCAGCAGGTTGTCATCGACATCGAGGCGGTAGCGGCGCAGATAGATGTCGGCGGCGATGTGCAACGCGGTCATCGCCGCCCAGCCGACGAGGCCGACGATCGCCAACGTCAGCAGGCGCGACACGAGCGCGGCGGTCTCGGGCGCGAGCGGCGCGACTGGAATGGTGACGATCATCGCCAGAATCAGCAGCGCCAGCAGCGTGAGTTCGCGCATCTGGGTGAAGATCGAGAGCACATTGGGGTAGCGCGTCGCCAGCAGTCGTCGTGTGAGCTTGCGAAGCCATTTGTGCACGGCCAGCGCGATGAGGGCGGCCAGCGCGAGCATGATCACGGCCACCACCGGATTCGGCAGCCAGCCCAGCCAGTCCTTGATTTGCGTCAGTGCCTCTCGCAGTGAATCCATGCGTCCTTAGTTACATTTCAAACGCGGCAAACTTGGGCGGTGCGCCCTGGACATGGGGGTGAGGAGGTGGCACAACGCCGCCATCAATGGCATTTAATGCGCGGCAGCGATGAAAAGTTTCCTGCTGAAGGTGTTCACCTGGTGGAATTCGGAGACGTTCGGCACCCAGCTCTGGACCTGGCGGTTCGGGGAGCAGGTGGGCGAGGACGAATTCGGGAACCGCTATTTCCGCACCCGGGGCGGGAAGGTTGATCCCACGCTGCTGTTCCAGCGGCGGTGGGTGATCTACAACGGCTATGCCGAACCTTCGACCGTGCCGCCGTCCTGGCACGGCTGGCTTCACCACACCGTGGACACGCCGCCGACCGAGGAAAACTACAAGCCGCGCCCCTGGCAGAAGCCGCACCGGCCGAACTTGACCGGCACGCCGGGCGCCTACCGCCCGCCGGGGTCCACGCTGGCCGCAGGCCGCCGTCCCAAGGCGACCGGAGACTACAAGGCCTGGGCGCCGGATTGAGTGGGCGAGTAGGAATTGGCGAATAGCGAATAGGGCGGAACGGCCTTCTGCCTACTCGCCATTCACTCCTCGCTATTCGCGTCTTCTCGCCCTTCCGTCGCCGCATTCCCCGTGTTAACCGGGCGCCGCACTGGGGCGAGGCGAATCCGCGCCGGTGATTTACGGGGGACGATCCGGGTTCATGGCGCGATCCAGGCTGTCAGTCTGCATCCTCGCGATTGCCGCAGTGTCCGCGGCAAGCCCGGCGCTGGCGCAGTTCGGTTCGATCTTCACCGACGAGCCGCCGCGCCCGCCGGCCAATGTGCCGGGCGGGCCGCCCGATTATCGCAACGCGCCGCCTTACTATTCCGATCAGCCGCCACCACCGTCACAGCAGCGGCCGTATTATCCAAGCCGCAACGATCCACAGCAGGTGCAGCAGCCTTATTCTGACGATGACGACGCCCCGCGTCCGCCGCGCGGCGTACGCTCCGACGAGCCGCCGGCGGAGCCACTGCCGGCGCCGATGAATCTGCCACCGTCGAGCCGGCCGGGGGCGGGCGGCATCCAGACCCAGGACCTCGCCCCGCCGCCCGGCACCGAGCCGTCGCAGGCGCCGGCGCAGGCACAGCCATTGCCGCAGCCCGGCCAACCGCAGCTGCAGCAGGGCGTCGCCGGCACCAATCCGACGCAGACGCTGCCGGGCCTGCCGCCCGGCGTGCGCCAGCCACCCGGCACGCCGCAGCAGCCCGGTGCGCAGCAGCCGGCCGATGCCGCGGTACAGCCCAATGATGAGATCGTGGTCGAGCCGCCGCCGCAGCGCATCGCCAATCCGACCGCGGTGTTCTCCGGCCTCGACAAGATCACCGGCCGCATCATCTCGTTCGACGTCGCGATCAACGAGACGGTGCAGTTCGGCGCGCTGCAGGTGACGCCGCGCGTGTGCTATTCGCGGCCGCCGACCGAGACACCGAACACCGACAGTTTCGTCGAAGTGGACGAGGTGACGCTGCAGGGTGAAGTGAAGCGCATCTTCACCGGCTGGATGTTTTCGGCGAGCCCCGGCCTGCACGCGGTCGAGCATCCGATCTACGATGTGTGGCTGACCGAGTGCAAAGGCGGCAAGAATCCGGCCGTGGCCGATGTGACGCCCGACGCGGGCGCTGCAACGCTTGCTCCGCCGCCGAAGCCGCAGCCCGCGCGTCCGCCGGCGCAACGGCGCACCACGCCGCCGCCGGCTCAGCCGCGCGCGCAGCAGCAGCCACAGCAGCCCGGTTTGCTGCCGGCGTTGCGGTAGAGGACGAATAGCGAATAGCGATCGGTTGCCCTTCTTCCTACTCGCTATTCGTCACTCACTATTCGCATCTTACTGCTCGCCCTTTTCCACTATCGCCATCGCCTCCGCGCCGCTCACCGCGCGATCGAGCGGCAACGCAGCGAAGTCGCCGTCGCCGTTGAGCGCCTCTTCCAACAGCCGGTGATAGCGCCGCTTCGGCACCTCGACCGCGCCGAAGGTCTTGAGGTGGTCCGTCACGAATTGCGTGTCGAGCAGCCGATAGCCGCCGGCCTTGAGCCGCGCGATCAGGTGCACCAGCGCGATCTTGGACGCATCGCGCGCACGGTGGAACATGCTCTCGCCGAAGAAGGCGCGTCCGAGCGACACGCCATAGAGCCCGCCGATGAGCATATCGCCGTCATAGACCTCCACCGTATGGCAATGACCGTGCGCGTAGAGCGCGTGGTAGATGCGGCGGATGCGAGTGTTGATCCAGGTGCGGGCGCGGTCGTGTTTGGGCTCGGCGCAACCGTCGATCACGCCGTCGAAGTCGCGGTTGACCCACACGGTGAACGGCGTGGTGCGCACGGTGCGGGCGAGGCGCGAGGGCACATGGAAGCCGTCGAGCGGGATGATCCCGCGCATGTCCGGCTCGATCCAGTAGAGTGCGGGGTCTTCCGCACTCTCGGCCATGGGAAAGATGCCGCAGGCATAGGCCTTGAGCAGCACCTCGGGCGTGATCTCGACGAATGCGTTCTCGCGGTTGGCCATGGTTGATCGGCTCGCGATTGTGATTCTAGGGGGGCGCCTGACGGTATTCCAACACACGAATGCGGCATGTTAATCGCGTGCTAACCATAATCGCATCAACTTTCTGAAAGCTCGATCTTTATCGGTGGGCTGGCGTTGGCCATGTGGACATACACTCCAACCGCTAGCGCGAGGACCCCATGGGGCGTGCCTCAACACCGGTCTCGGTCCTGCTGGTCGAGGACGAAGTTCTGATCAGCCATCTGGTTGCGGAATACTTGAGCGAAAGCGGCTTCGAAGTGCACGAGGTGACCACCGCCGACGCGGCGCTTGACTATATCGACTCCGGCGCCGTGGTGGACGTGCTCTTCACCGACATTAACCTTCCGGGCAGCATGAACGGCGCGGAACTGGCACAGCGGGCGCGCAGGCGCCGCCCCGATCTGCCGATCGTCTATGCCTCGGGGCGCTACCGCTCCTGCGATATCGGACCGCTGGTGCCGCGCTCCATGTTCGTGCCCAAGCCCTACGATCCCGAACAGGTCTGCACGCTGCTGGCGCGGCTGACGATGGGAACGGCTTAGCGCTTGATCCCGAAAAGTGGGAACCGGTTTTCGGAATAGATCATACGCAAAAGCTAAGCCGCCGGCCGCGGCGCTGCGGCTGGGCGCTGGAGTTCGAACGACACCACCACGCGCGTGCCGGAATGGCTGCCGTCATGTTCGATGCGCGCGCCGAGCTTCTCGCCCATGGCGCGCACGATACGCTGGCCGAGCCCAGTCGACTTCGGATCGGCGCGCGGCATGGTGCCGACTCCGTCATCTTCAACCGTCAGCACGGCGCGGCTGCCGTCGCTATCTTTGACATCGACGCGGATCGGGCCCTTTTCGCCGGGATAGGCGTATTTGAGCGCGTTCATCACAAGCTCATTGACGATGACGCCGATCGCAACGGCACGGTCGGGATCGATGCTGATGGGCTGGCAGCTGAGCGTGAGTTGCGCGAGCCCATTGCTCTCGGCCGAGCGGCGCAGGTCTTCGACCAAAGCGGTGAGATACTGATCGACCGCCACCGATTGCACATCGTTGGAGGTGTAGAGGCGCCGATGCAGCTGCGCCACCGCCAGCACGCGGCCGGTGGCGTCGACGAGCGCGTCGCGGACGTCAGTCTTACCCGAGGCATTGGCTTGCAGCGTCAATATCGAAGAGATGAGCTGCAGGCTGTTGCCGACGCGGTGATTGACCTCGCGCATAAGCAGCGCGCGCTCCGCTGCCAGCGCCTCGAAGCGGTCGCGCGCCTCGCGCACTTCCGCCTCGGCCGCTTCCTTGGCGCGTCGCAAGCGCATGGAGTCGACCGCGGCCTGCAACGACGCCTTCAGCAGGTAGATGAACTCGCCGTGGATGTCCTTGACCACATAATCGAAGGCGCCCGCTTTCAACGCGGCCACCGCCATGCGGCTATCCTCCGCGCCGGTGACGACGACGACCGGCGGGTGATTGGGAATCTTATTGATGCGCTCGATGGTCTCGATGCCGCTCAGGCCCGGCATGTAGAGATCGACCGCCACGACATCGAACTCTTCGGCATCAAGCGCCTTCAGGCCGCTCTCGCCGTCGGCGGCGGGAACGACCTTGATGCCCTCGCGGCCGAGCCCCCGCTGCACCAGCGTGCGCAGGCCTTCGTCATCGTCGATATAGAGAACGTTACGCGGCATGGGTCAGTCCGGTGAGGGGACCTGGATAACCGAGAAGAACAGTCCGAGCTGGCGGATTGCGTTGGCGAAGTTTTCGTAGTTCACCGGCTTGGTGATGTAGACGTTGCAGCCGAGGTCGTAGCAGCGCTGGATTTCCACCGCGTCGTCCGTGGTCGTGAGCACGACAACCGGAATGCACTTGAGGTGCTCGTTGGTCTTCACGCGCTTGAGGACATCAATCCCGGTCATATCGGGAAGATTGAGGTCGAGAAGCACCAGCAGCGGCCGGCCTTTGTTCGCCAGTCCGGAGCCGTCGGCGCCGAAGAGGTACTTCACCGCATCGGTCCCGTTCGCGAAAGGCGTGATGGGATTGTTCACCCCCGCGCGGCGGATATTCTTCTCGATCAGGCGGGCATGACCTTCGTCGTCCTCGACCATCACGATCTCGACCGGCCGCTCCGTCAATTTACCGTTCATGCAGCGCTCCTGTTATCCACCGACCATCGCCGCGGCAGCGTGACGGTGAAGGTGCTTCCTTTGCCAAGTTCGGAATTCAATCCCATGTTGCCGCCCAGCCGCCGAACCAGCGCCCGCACATGCGCCAAGCCGATGCCTTCACCGGGCCGGTCCTGTGGTCCGGCCCGCCGGAACAACTCGAAAACGCGCTGATGATCCTGGGCGGCGATCCCGCGGCCATTGTCCCGCACGTCGTATATCACATGGGTCGCGTTGCCACGGCCCGAAATATCGATGTGCAATGCCTCCTCAGGACGTCGATATTTCAGGGCATTATCGACGAGGTTGGAGAATATCTGCTCGATGGCCAGTTGGTCGCTCTCGACCGGCGGTAGGTCGGCAACGCTGACGGTGGCGCCCTGTTCCGCCGCGCGATGGGTGACCGTCTGGACGACCGCCTCCAGCATCGCGTTCATGTCGACCCGCTGCGGCGTGAACTGGCGCCGTCCCTCGCGCGACAGCTTGAGCACGGCGTTGATCAGGCGATCCATGTTGCCGATGGAGCTCTTGATGAAGCGGATCGCCTCGTCGAAATCTGCGCCGAGACGCTCGATTTCGGTTTGCGTTTTGGCCTCGTCCGCCTGCGCCTTGAGCGCGGCAAGGTCTGCCGACAGCTTACCGACCTGCTCGAAAATGTCCTTGCGCAATGCCTCGAGTTCCGAGGTGAAGCCCATGATGTTGACCAGCGGCGAGCGCAGGTCGTGACTGACGATGTAAGCGAAGCGCTGAATCTCCTCGTTCGCTTCGGTGAGATCGGCGGTGCGGTAGGCGACGATGCGCTCAAGATTGGCATTGGTGCCGGCAAGCTCCGTGCGCGCCGTTTCCGCCTGGTTCGCATTGCGCCGCACGAGCGCAACCGATACTGCTCCGATCAGCACGATCAGCCCCGAACCGGCGAGCGTCACGAACAGCAGGAGCTGCTCGCTCCGAAGTGATTGCGTCCGGCGGACTTCGACCAGTTGGGATTCGTTGTCGATCGCGGTGTCGATGATGTTGCGGATCTGATCCATGACCGCACGGCCACCGCCCCGTAGCACCTCATCGCGCGCCTCGGCGCGGCGGCCGCTCTGATTGAGCCGGATCGTATCGATCAATTCCGCGAATTTGGCATCGACCAGCGGCGCAACGCGCGTGAGCATTGCCTGGCGCTCGGGATTGTCCTTGCTGAGCTCGCGCAACTCGGCCAGAAGCTTTTTGGCATCCGGCTCGGCGCGCTGGTAGTCGCTGAGATAGCTCGGCTCGTCGGTGAAGAGATAGCCGCGCTGGCTGCTTTCGGCGCGGCGCAAGTCGAGCATGATGTTGGCGAGCTTGTTCTGCACCAGAAGCGTCTGGGCGAGCTGCCGAGAATCGGTCGAGGCGCGGTCCACGAGGAAGGCCGTGCTGATGCTGATGGCGACCAGCAGGACGAAGCCGATGCCGAGCAGAAGTGGCTGCAAATTCGGAAGGGACTGCCGCTTTCCCGTCGTCGCCAGCGCCATCAGCTTTCCATTCCTCCGCGGGCGAGGAACTGCTCGAGCCAATGGATGTGGTAGTTGCCGTCGATGATGTCGGGCTCCGCCACCAGCGCGCGAAACAGCGGCAGGGTGGTTTCGATGCCGTCCACCACCACTTCGTCAAGCGCCCGCTTCAATCGCATCAGGCATTCGGTGCGGGTCTTGCCGTGCACGATCAGCTTGCCGACGAGCGAGTCGTAATACGGCGGGATGGTGTAGCCCTGATAGACCGCGCTATCGATGCGCACGCCGAGCCCGCCGGGCGGATGATAGTGCAGGATCTTGCCGGGGGAGGGCCTAAACGACACCGGGTTCTCGGCATTGATGCGGCACTCGATGGCATGGCCGTGGAAGCGGATGTCGCTCTGCTTGAGCGTCAATTCGGCGCCGGCGGCGACCCTGATCTGCTCGAAGATAAGGTCGATGTCGGTGATCGCTTCGGTTACCGGATGCTCGACCTGGATGCGCGTGTTCATCTCGATGAAGTAGAACTCGCCGTCTTCGTAGAGGAACTCGACCGTGCCGACGCCGAGGTAAGAGATCTCGCGCATGGCCTTGGCGACCGTCTCGCCGATCACGTCGCGCGCCTGCGTGTTGAGCGCGGGCGAGGGGCTCTCCTCCAGCACCTTCTGGTGGCGCCGCTGCAAAGAGCAATCGCGCTCGCCGAGGTGGATGGCGTGGCCCTTGCCGTCGCCGAGCACCTGGATCTCGATGTGGCGCGGCTTCTCCAGATATTTCTCGATATAGACGGCGTCGTCGCCGAAGGCGGCTTTTGCTTCGCTGCGCGCGGTCGACAGCGCGGTGGACAGGTCGGCCTCGGTGCGCGCGACCTTCATGCCGCGCCCGCCGCCGCCGGCCGCTGCCTTGATGAGAACCGGATAGCCGATCTCGTTCGCGATCTTGGCCGCCTCGGTGTCGGAGGTGACGCCGCCTTCCGAGCCCGGCACCACGGGAATGCCGAGGCGCTTGGCGGTGCGCTTGGCCTCGATCTTGTCGCCCATGATGCGGATGTGCTCGGCCTTCGGGCCGATGAAGCCGACGCCGTGGTCGGCGAGGATCTCCGCGAAGCGCGCATTCTCCGACAAAAAGCCGTAGCCGGGATGCACGGCATCGGCGCCGGTGATCTCGCAGGCGGCGAGGATGGCCGGGATGTTGAGGTAGCTGTCCTTCGCCGCCGGAGGGCCGATGCAGACGCTCTCGTCGGCGAAGCGCACATGCATGGCGTCGGCGTCGGCGGTGGAATGCACCGCGACCGTGCGAATGCCGAGCTCCTTGCAGGCCCGCAGCACCCGCAGCGCGATCTCGCCGCGATTGGCAATGAGGATTTTATCGAACATCACTCGATAATCACCAGCGGCTCGCCGAACTCGACCGGCTGTCCGTCCTCGAACAGGATCTGGATCACGGTGCCGGCGCGCGGCGCGGGGATCTGATTCATGGTCTTCATGGCTTCGATGATCATCAGCGTCTCGCCGACTTTCACCTTGCTGCCGATATCGATGAAGGGCTTGGCGCCGGGCTCGGGCGCGCCGTAGGCCGTGCCGACCATAGGCGACAAGACGACGCCGGGATGCTTGGCGGGATCGAGCGGCGCGGCCGCCGATTCACCAACCAGCTGCGGCACTGAAGTTGTCGCTGTGCGCACCGGTGCGGCAGCGGGAGCCACCGAGACAGCACCGCCGCGCGCGACGCGTATGCGCTGGCCGTCCTGCTCGATCTCGATTTCCGTGAGGCCGGTCTCGTCCAGGAGCTTGCTCAGCTCGAGGATGAGTTCGCGGTCGATCAGTGTCTTTGGCGATTTTGCCATCGTTGTTCCGATTAGTTCTTTCCTTTGGCGCCGATCATTCCGGCAAGCCCGGTGATCGCCAGCGCGTAACCGTCGATGCCGAAGCCGGCGAGCACAGCCTTTGCCGCCTTCGAAACATAGGAGTTGTGCCGGAAGCTTTCGCGCGTGTGAATATTCGTGATGTGGATTTCGATCGCCGGCACGGTTGCGCTCACCGCGAGCAGCGCGTCGAGGATGGCAATCGAGGTGGTGGTATAGCCCGCCGGGTTGATGATGATCCCGGAGGCCTGCTTGGCATGGGCCTCCTGGATCCAGGTGACCAACTCGCCTTCGATGTTCGACTGGCGGAAGTCGACCGCAAGCCCGAAGCGCTCGGCGGTCCCCCGGCACAGTGCCTCCACGTCGGCCAGCGTGGCGCTGCCATACTTCTCCGGCTCGCGCGTGCCGAGCAGGTTCATATTGGGTCCGTTGAGGACGTAAATCGTGTTCGCCATGGGGTCCCGGGGCCGAATCGGGCGCCTTTTGAGGGGTGCCGCGAAACAGGGCGCTTTATAGGTGGGCCGGAGGGCGAGGGGAAGCCCGGAGGGCCCTCAGCCTTAAGGCTTTCCGCCGCCGGCCCGGGTGGTCGCGGCGGCCCAGTCGATCACTTCTTTCACCGCAGTCAACCGTTGCCGCCCGGCCTCCTTGGCCCTGGCGAAGATCTCGATCTGGTGGTCGGCGCTGGTCCCTTCGGTCAGGATGTCGTCCAGACGCTTGATGTCCTTGGCGCAGCCGAGGGCTGCGATGTCCTCGGCGATAAAGTCGAGCACCTGGTCGAGCCATTGCCGCACCGTCAGCGGCGAGCGTGAGAAGGGATCGACGAAGACGGCGCCGATGCCATAGCGCTGGGCGTGCCACTTGTTCTCTTGGGTGATGGCGCGGCCGACGCGGTCGAAGCCGGCATTGAGCGCGCGGTCGCGGTCGAGCGCGCGCACCAGGCAGCGGAACAGCGCCGCACTGGCGAGCGCGTCGTCCAGCCGCGTGCAGCTGTCGGCCACGCGCAGCTCGACGGTGGGATTCGGCAGCGACGGTCGCAGCGCCCACCAGATGTAGCTGGCGTCGGGGATGATCTTCGCCCACACCAGCGCCGCGACGTATTCCTCGAAGTCCTCGTTGGTGCGGAACAGCTCGGGCAGGCCGGTGCGCGGCAGCTCGTCATAGGCGGCGAGGCGATAGCCGCGCAGGCCCGAAAGATGTCCCTGCCAGAACGGCGACGATGTCGAGAACGCCAGCAGCAGCGGCAGATAGGCCGTCAGCCGCATGATCAGATCGATGCGCCTGTCGGTGTCGGGCACCTCGACATGGACATGCATCCCGCACAGCATGTTGCGGAAGCCGATCATTTGCAGATCGTCCATGATCGGGCCGTAGCGCTCTTTTTCCGTGACGACCTGCTCCGGCCAGAAGGCGAGCGGGAAGGTGCCCATGGCGGCGAGCCCAAGCTTGTGCCCGGCGGCGGCCTCGCTCAGCGTGCGGCGGTAGTGGACGAGGTGCGCGCGCGCCTCGTCCATGGTGGCGCATGGCGGGGTGGCGACCTCGATCTGCGACTGTAGCATTTCCGTCATCACGCGGTCGCCGAGTTCTTTTTGCGCGCGCGACAGGAATTTTTTGTCGAGACGGCACACCGCGCGCCGCGTGCGCGCGTCAAAGACGAAGTATTCTTCTTCCAGCCCGATTGTGTACATGGCCGCAACAACGACCAGGGGTGGAACTTAGTTCCACGCCTACCGTACAGCAAAACGGCCGCCGGCGTTACGTCAGGCCGCGCGGTTCTTGATGAGTGATTCGGCGGGAATCCCCAGGCCCTCGTGCAGCCGCCAGATCATCTTGAGGGTCAGCGGTCGGCGCCGATTGAGCACCTCGTGAACGCGGTTTCGGCTGCCGATGAAGGGAATGAGATCGCGCGGCTGCAACCCGCTCTGGTCCATATGATACTTGATGGCCTCCACCGGATCGGGGAGGTCGAGCGGATAATGCTTTCGCTCCCACGCCTCCACCAGTGTCACCAGGACATCGAGCCGGTCGCCTTCGGGCGTATTACGCTTGGCGGCCATCAATGACTCGATGTCCTTGAGGGTGCGGCGATAGTCTCGCTGCGTCTTGATTGGTGCGATATCCATCGTTCTTGCGCTCAAATCGTCTGTGCGTCGATCTTGTCGTATTGCCGGTGGGTGCCAATGAAGCGGATGTAAACGACCCGGTAGGGGTAGTTGATCCACGCCACGATGCGGTACTTGTTGCCGGCAATATTGAAGACGACTCGGCCGTCTTTGAGGATGCTCGCAGTCCGCACCGCCTGTTTGATCTCTGTCGGCGACGCCCAGTCGGCGCTCCTGACCTGCCGATACCAAGCCATTACCGGCTCGCGCGCGTCTGCGTAGTCGGGGCTACGATTGACGAACGCCTTCAGCGTGCTGAGCGCGATCACCCTCACATGCGGAATCTACCATGGTCCCAGAACGGGACCAAGGTCTTTGATGGGGCGCAGCCGACCGCGGCCGTTTGGTGCGTGTCCCGGGCGCAGCGCAGCACCATTTGGTGGTGCGCTGCAGACCCGGGACCGTTACAAATTCAGAGCTTTTTAAAGGCCCCGGAGCAGCACCGCACCACTTCGCTTCGCTCGTGCTGCAGCGCATCCGGGGCACGCAGGCGCCTCAGCAGCTCGCCTTGCCGCAGCGGGTGGTGTTGATGCTCTGTTGCAGCGCGGGTAAGCCCACGGCGCCGACGATGACGTTGTCGCCGACGACGTAGCTCGGCGTGCCATTGAGGCCGAGCTGCTCGGCGAGCTTGAAGTTCTCCTCCAGCGTCGCCTTCACCTCGGGGCTCTGCATGTCCTTGTCGATCTGCGCCATGTTCATGCCGATGTCCTTGGCGACGGCGAGCGCATGGGCGCGATCGGCCTGGCCGCGGCCGCCGAGCAGCTTCTGGTGGAATTCCAGATACTTCTTGCCGGTCTTGTCCTGCATGCGCACGGCCACCGCGACCTGCGCGGCTTCAACCGAGCCCGGTCCGAGCACGGGGAATTCCTTGAGCACGATCTTGAGCTTCGGATCGTCCTTGAGAAGCGTGAGCATGTCGTCCATGGCGCGCTTGCAGTAGCCGCAGTTGTAATCGAAGAACTCGACGAAGGTGACGTTGCCCTGCGGGTTGCCGAGGTTCACCTGGCGCGGCGAGGAGAACAGCGCCTGCGCGTTCTGCTTCACCGCGTCCTTGTGCTTCTCGGATTCCGCCGCGGTCTGGCGCTTGTCGAGCTCGGCCATCGCCTCTTGCAGCACTTCCGGATGCGCGACGAGATAGTCGCGCACGATCTTTTCGATCTCGCCGCGCTGCGGCGCGGAGAACTCGTCCGCGCGTACCGTGTGCGGCAGAGCGACAGCCAGCAACGCGGCGCAGACGGTAGCGACAAGGCGCGGGCTCTTGATCATAGGGTTGGTCCTTTGTGGGTGATCAGTTGCGGGCATTCGGTTTGAGATTGACGATGTCGTCGGCCTGCACCCAGGCGGGCGTGCCGATTTTCAGTCCGGTCTTGGCGCGGGACGCGAGCTGGCGCGCGGTGCCGAGGTCGCCCCGGTTGAAGGCGGCTTGCGCCGAGGCGAGGTCAGCGTTGGCGGTGTCGCCATTGCGGCCATAAGCAATCGCAAGCTGGGCATAGCCGTCCGGCGTCTCCGGCTCGCGGATGATCGCGCCGCGCAGGAGCCCGACGGCTTCCGCCGAGACGCTGCGGTTGTCGGTGGCATTGAGCGCCTGCGCCAGCATGATCTCGACCAACGGCGCGCGGTTCGAAAGCTGGACGGCACGGCGCAACGGCTCGACGGCTTCCTTCGGATGCCCGCCTTCCATGAGCGCCTGGCCCTTGAGCTCGTAGAAATAAGGATTGCCGGGCTCGGCCTGGATCAGGCCGTCCATCTGTGCCACCGCCTGGCGCAGGTCCGAATTCCGGTAGGTCGAGATCGCACGCGCGTAGCGCGCCGGCAGGCTGGCATCGCTGAGCGGATAGCGCCGCTGCACGGTCTCCGGCCGGTCCAGGAAGCCGGCCAGCTTCGCGCGCACCATGTCATGGCGCAATTGCAATGCGGCCGAGTCCTTGCGGTCCCAGTAGGGACTGGCCTTGCCTTGCGACTCGAGCGCGGCGACGCGGTCGGCCGGCATCGGATGCGACTGTAGATAAGGATCGACGAAGCGCGAGGCGAACAGGTTCTCGTTGGCAAGCCGCTTGAACAGATCGACCATGCCGCGCGGCGACTGCTGCGTGGCGGTGAGGAATTTCACACCGGCGTGGTCGGCCTGGTCTTCCTGCGTGCGCACATAGGCGAGCAGCGAGCGCTGAATCGCCGACTGCGGCGCCATGATCGCGGCAGCACCGACGCTTCCGCCGCTGCCTCCGGAGCGCGCGCCGGCAACCATCGCGCCGACGCCGAGCAGCATGGCGATGATCGAGGCGGTCTGCGCCGTGGCAAGCTGCTCGCGCATGCGCGAGAGGTGGCCGCCGGCCAGGTGCCCGGTCTCGTGCGCCAAGACACCGATCACTTCATTCGGCGTCTTGGCGTCGAACAGCGTGCCGGCATTGATGAAGATATGGCGCCCGTCCATGACGAAGGCATTGAAGGCGCGGTCGTTGATGACCACCACGCGAATGTTCTGCTTGGCGAGGCCCGCGGCGCGCAGGATCGGCGTCGCGTAATCGCGCAGCAACTGCTCCATCTCGGTGTCGCGGATGATGGGCATGCCGCGCGTGGGAGTTTCCTGCGCAGCCGCAGGACGCGGCGGTGCGGCGCCACCGGACGCGGCCACGGCAACGGCTGTCGCCACCGCCAGTGCGCGGGCGGCTGGCGCCATGCGCCGCGTGCTGGTAGGTGTCGCCTTCTCGATCATCGCGATTTTCGCCACCGAATGGGCGGAACCAGTGAATGGGCGTGAACCTAGTGACGCGCCCGGAGGCGGTCAACGCGCCTTGCCATCACGAGTTCGATCGTGACATGCGGCTCAGCGCAAGCAAGCCGCCGAATGCGGCAGCAGCGGGGCGGTCACCCTCTCAGAACGGCCTGAAACGATGCTAGATGCGGCAAGACGCCTGTTGACCCCCTCGAAACGCAGCGATGTGCCGCCTTTCATCGTCATGGACGTGATGGCGGCGGCGGCGCAGCTCGAGGCGCAAGGGGCCCGAATCATCCACATGGAAGTCGGCCAGCCGGCGGCGCCGGCGCCCATGACGGCACGCCAGGCGGCGCAGTCGGCGCTGAACCACGGCCGCATCGGCTATACCGAGGCGCTCGGCCTGCCGTCGCTGCGCGCCCGCATCGCCCGCCACTACGCCGACACGTATGGCCT
>DATDMA010000139.1:0-2004 GCA_036519015.1 Pseudolabrys sp.
CACAATGAGCATCGACCCCCGTCTCGCCGACGCATGGGCGCGCCTGCCCGATTTCCTAGGCAGCCACGTTCTTGTCAGCCTCGCCGCCCTGGCCCTGGGGCTCGGCATCAGCCTGCCGGTCGCGATCCTCTCGGCCCGCCGGCCGGTGCTGCGCGGCAGCCTGCTGGCGGTTGCGAGCGTCGTACAGACGATTCCCGGCCTCGCGCTGCTGGCGCTGTTCTATCCGCTGCTGCTGGCGCTCTCCTCGCTGAGCGAGCGCATCTTCGGTGCCGGCTTCTCGGCGCTCGGCTTCCTGCCTTCGGTGCTGGCGCTGGCGCTCTATTCGATGCTGCCGGTGCTGCGCAACACGGTGACCGGCCTCAACGGGCTCGACCCGCGCCTGCGCGAAGCCGCCCGCGTCATCGGCATGCGGCCGCTTAAATCGTTGCGCGAGATTGAGCTGCCGTTGGCACTGCCGGTGATCATGGCGGGCATCCGCACCTCGGCCGTCTGGGTCATCGGCACCGCCACGCTGGCGACGCCGATCGGCCAGCAGAGCCTTGGCAATTACATCTTCACCGGCCTGCAGACGCAGAACTGGGTCTTCGTGATCTTCGGCTGCGTGGCCGCCGCCGTGCTGGCGCTGGCGGTCGACCAGTTGCTGGCACTGATCCAGTCCGGTGCCGCCCGCCGCAGCACGCTGCGCGCTGCGCTGGGCGCGCTCGGCCTCGTCGCGCTGACGCTTTTCGCGCTGGTGCCCGGCCTCGCGCGGCCGCACGCGACCTATGTGATCGGCGCCAAGACCTTCACCGAGCAATATGTGCTGGCGGCGCTGATCGGCCAGCGGCTCGAAGCGGACGGCCTCACCTCCACGCGCCGGCAGGGTCTCGGCTCGAACGTATTGTTCGACGCGCTTGCCGCGAACGAGGTCGACGTCGCCATCGATTATTCCGGTACGCTCTGGGCCAACCGCATGCATCGCAGCGACGTGCTGCCGCGCGCGGAGCTGCTCGCCGAATTGTCCCGCTGGCTCGAGACGACGCACGGCATCCGCATGCTGGGATCGCTTGGCTTCGAGAACGCCTACGCGCTGGCGATCACCCGGAAGAAGGCCGACGCCCTCGGCATCCACTCCATCGCCGATCTCGCCCGGCACGCGGGCGAACTCACCGTTGCCGGCGACTACGAGTTTTTCGCCCGGCCGGAATGGGCGGCGCTGCGCATGGCCTATGGCTTGAAATTCCACGAGCAGCGGCAGATGCAGCCGGAATTCATGTACCGCGCGGTGAGCGATGGCAGCGTCGATGTGATCTCGGCCTATACCAGCGACGGCCAGATCGCCACGCACGACCTCGTCGTGCTCGACGATCCCAAACACGCCATCCCGCCTTATGACGCGATCCTACTGCTGTCGCCGAAACGCGCCAACGATCAGACGCTGATTGCCGCGCTCACGCCGCTCATCGGCGCCATTCCCGTTGCGGCCATGCGCGAGGCCAATGCGCGCGCGTCGAATGGCGACACCACGCCGGACGCTGTGGCGCGATGGCTGTGGGAGCAGGTCAGGAAGAAGTAAGTGTGCGCGACGAATTCTCCGCTGTCATCGCCGGCCTTGTCCCGGCGATCTCGCTTAGGCGGGTACAGTGCGTCCCTAAGCGGGATGGCCGGGACGAGCCCGGCCATGACAATCCAATTGCTCTGAGGCCCGCATAAGCAAAAGCGGCCGCCCCGCTGAGGGCGGCCGCCGCTATCAGATCAATCCGGATCCTAGTTCTTCGCCTTATCCACCAGCGTCCGCCGCTTGATCCCAAAAGGGCTCGCGTCAGCGATCCCGTCTTGGTGCAAGAATCCGTGGATCAGTTCTTCGCCTTGTCCACCAAAGCGCGCTGCTTGATCCACGGCATCATCTCGCGCAGCTTGGCGCCGACCTGCTCGACCGAATGCTCGGCGAGCTTGGCGCGCGTCGCCTTGAACGAGGTCTGGTTGACCTTGTTCTCCAGCATCCAGTCGCGGGTGAAGCGGCCG
>DATDMA010000140.1:0-2208 GCA_036519015.1 Pseudolabrys sp.
AATGCGCATGATTTTGCTGTCGGCTGTATTTGCTCTCGGCGTCGGCCTCACCGCCACGACCGGCGCCTCCGCCGCCACCATCGGCAGCGGCATCAACAACGCGTCGAATTCGGTGTCGGCTTCCCTGATCGAGAAGGCGGCCTATGCCTGCCGGCGTATTAGTGTGTGCCGCCGTGGCCCCTATGGCCGCCGCGTGTGCGAGGTCCGGCGCGTCTGCCGCCGCTGGTAGTCGGCCAAGAGTCGGCTAAGAGTCGGCTAAAGAGTTTGCGTCGAAGCGGTCCGGTCAAAGCCGGGCCGCTTTTTTTTGCGCGCAAGTCACGCCACACTCGGCAAAGCGCGCGACAGCGCGGCGATGAAATGGCTGCGCTCGTCGCCGAGAATCTGGCCGCGCGGCTCCAGCACGTAGCGGTTCAGGAAAAAGCCAGTGAGCGCGAAGCCGTCGGCGAGATCGCGGCCCGCCGGCGCCGCGTCGTCCTCGCGCAGGAACGCGGGCAGCCGCAGCATCCTGTCGGCCCAGGGCTCGCCGGCTGAGCGCGACACCGCGCGGCCCGACTTGGGCGACACATAGACGAGCTCGCTCGTTGCGCCGGTCGCCACGCATTGCTCTAGATCGAGACCGAAGCCAAGCTCGGACAGAAGCTGCAATTCGAAGCGCGCGACCAAAGGCGCGGCAGTGCTCGCATCCTCGAGCCGCTCGAGCAGACCCTCGAACACGGCATAGAGGCCCTGATGCGGATCGCGCTCGGGCAGGAGCCGCATCAGCGCGGCCAGATGGCTGACGCCGTAGATCGCGTGCGGCGCGCCGAAGAAGCTCGCGGCGCGCAGCTCGACGCCTTCCACCGTGTAGTTCCCGAGATGTTCGTCGAGGCGTGCGCGCCAGTTCGCGCTCACGGTGTTGCCGGTCTGCAGGACCGGCTTGAGCCGCGAGCCGAAGGCGCCGCGCACCATGCCGAGATGGCGGCCATGCTCGCGCGTCATCAGCTCGAGGATGCCACTCGCCTCCCCGTGCCGCTTCACGCCGAGCACGATGCCGTCATCGGTCCATTGCATCTTTTTGTCATTCCGGGGCGCCCGCTGAAGCCCGAAGGGCGAAGCGGGCGAACCCGGAATCCATAATCCCGGAGTCAGAGAAAATCACCGCCACTGCGGCGTATGGGTTCCGGGCTCGCTCGCTTCGCTCGCGCCCCGGAACGACAGCATGTTTACTCCTTCGGAAACTCCAGGCCCATGGCCCGGTAGCGCTCGGGGTCGTCGCCCCAGCCCTCGCGCACCTTCACGAACAGGAACAGGTGCACCTTGGTCTCGGTGATCTCGGCGATCTCCCGGCGCGCGCCCTCGCCGATCGCCTTGATGGTCGCCCCGCCTTTGCCGAGGACGATCTTGCGCTGGCTTTCGCGCTCCACATAGATCGTCTGCTCGATGCGGATGTCGCCGCCGCGCAATTCCTTCCAGCTCTCGGTCTCGACCGTGGAGTGATAGGGCAATTCCTGGTGCAGCCGCTCGAACAGTTTTTCGCGCGTGATTTCGGCAGCCAGCTGGCGCATTGGCGCATCCGACATCTGGTCGGGCGGATAGAGCCAGGGCCCCGGCGGCACGCGCTCGGCGAGCCAGCGCTTCAAGTCGGGGACGCCGTCGCCGGTCAAGGCCGAAATCATGAAGGTCGCCTCGAACTTGGCCTTCTCGTTGGCGGTCTTGGCAAGCGCGAGCAGCGTCTCGCGCGGCACGACATCGATCTTGTTGAGGATGAGGATCTTCGCCGGCTTCACCGCGGCAAGGTGTTCGACGATCGCCTCCGCCTCTTCCTCGAGGCCTTTGCGCGCATCGACCAGCACGCCGACCAGATCGGCCTCATGCGCGCCGCTCCAGGCGGTCGTCACCATGGCGCGGTCGAGCCGCCGCTTGGGTGAGAAGATGCCGGGCGTATCGACGAAGATGAGCTGCGACTGGCCATTGACGGCGATGCCGCGGATCAGCGCGCGCGTCGTCTGCACCTTGTGCGAGACGATGGTGACCTTGGAGCCGACCAGCGCGTTGAGCAGCGTCGATTTGCCGGCATTGGGCGCGCCGATCAGCGCCACGAAGCCGCAGCGCGTGTCGCCCTCGCCTTGCACGGTTACCTGGTGATCCTCGTCAGCCATCGATCTTGTCCGCCGGAATGCCGATTGTCGTGAGCATGGCGGCCGCCGCGGCTTGTTCGGCGGCGCGCTT
>DATDMA010000141.1:0-8767 GCA_036519015.1 Pseudolabrys sp.
ATCAAATTCGACACGGTGTTCACGGTCAATGCCAGCACGGTTACGTTGAAGAAGAACGACAGCACGCCGTGCACCGCGGCCATCCGGCGGATGAATTTGCTGGTGATGGCGACGTCCGAGACCTGCGAGGTCATGCCGATCACCAGCGAGAAGTAGAGGAAATCCCAATAGTCGGGCTCGTCGTCGCCGGGAAAGTTGAGGCCGCCCAGTTTTTTGTCGTGGCCTTCGCCGTAATACTCGTGCGCATAGTGCAGCGAGAAAATCGTGTGCACGAAGGTCCACGACAGCAGGATCGTCGTGAAGGCCAGCATCGCCGGCAATATCATCTGCGCGTGCGCAGCCTGCTTCGCGCCTCCGATTTCGAACACGATGGCGACCAGGCTGGCGATTGTGGCGACGATCGTCAGCAGCAGGATGACGAAGGCGCCCTCGTCCTGGAGCGCTGCGCGGCGGCGGATATGCGCCACGTCGGCGCGCCGCATCGCCCTCTGCGTCAGCCACAGATAGAACGCGACGCCGGCATTCCAACCGATCAGCACCCGCGTCTCTGCGCGCAGGTCGATGGCGGCCGATGCGAAGTACACGGCCACGCCGCAGACCGCCGCGATGGCGATCTTGCCATGCAGTCTGGCCATGCGGACCGGCAGCGGCGCAATCTTGGGCTCGACCTTAGGCGCCGGCTTGGAGGCAGGCTTTGATGTCTGAGGCTTCGTGGTCATTGGCACCTATTGTCCGCGGCGGGACGTCAGGCGCGCCGCTCCGCGATGAAGCGCGCGCAGGCGCGCAGTATATCCGCCTTAGCGCCGAACGGCGCCAGTGCGGCTTCGGCTTCCGCGACCAGGCTCGCGAGCCGCGCGCGGGCGCCGGCCACGCCAAGGATCGAGACCAGCGTGCCCTTGCCGGCGGCGGCGTCCTTGCCGGCCGCCTTGCCGAGCGTGGCGGTGTCGCTCTCGACATCGAGCAGGTCGTCGGCGATTTGGAACGCCTTGCCGGTCGCCACGCCGTAGCGGTCGATCTCCGCGCGCGCCTTGGCGTCGGCCTGGCCGAGGATGCCGCCGGCGCGGCAGCCAAAGCGCAACAGCGCGCCGGTCTTCATCGCCTGCAGCGTGAGAATCTCGTCCTCGCTCAGGCTGCGCTTAGCCTCGAAGCGCCCTTCAGCGGCGAGATCGAGCATCTGGCCGCCGACCATGCCGCCGAGCCCGGCCGCGCGCGCGAGTTCCAGCACCAGTTCGCTGCGCACGCCGGCGTCGGGGTGCACCTCGGGCCGCGCCGCTATGTCGAAGGCCAAAGTGAGCAGGGCGTCGCCGGCGAGGATCGCGGTCGCCTCGTCGAAGGCCTTGTGGACGGTCGGGCGGCCACGGCGCAGGTCGTCGTTGTCCATGGACGGGAGATCGTCATGCACCAACGAATAGCAATGCACGCACTCGAGCGCGGCGCCGGCGAGCAGCGCGCCGTTGCGCGGCGCGCCGAACAGGGCCGCCGTCTCGACCACCAGAAAGGGCCGCAGCCGCTTTCCGCCGCCGAGCACGGCGTGCCGCATGGCGGCGAGCACCCGCGGCGGCCGGGCGAGCTCGCCGGGCAGGGGGGCGTCGGCAAGCAAGGTGCCGAGCAGGGTTTCGGTTTCGGTGGCGACGTCGGCCAGCCGGGCGGCGAAATCTTTCGAGGGAACAGCGTGCATGCGCCCTTACTAACCTTGGCGCGGCGTTCACTGCAATCCGGTCGGCATGGGTTATGGTTTAGGCCATGTTTCGATCCGACCGTCAGCCGCCGCGCAAAGGCATGAGCGTCGCCCACGACATCCTGCGCCTGCCGCGGGTGCCGCGCCCGTTCCGGGCCGTGCTCCTGGCCATCATGGCGTTGATTTTATTGCCTTATCTGCTCACGCCGCTCTATGCGGTGGTGGAACCCGTCTCCACGGTAATGCTCTGGCGGCGCATCACCGGGCAGCGGGTCGAGCGCATCTATGTGCCGCTGTCGCGGATCTCGCCGGCGCTGCCGCTGGCCGTGATCGTGGCCGAGGATGGCCGCTTTTGCACCCACCACGGCGTCGATCTCACCGAGATCCAGGACGCCATTTCGGAGGCGGATAATCTCGACGACGTGCGCGGCGGTTCCACCATCACCCAGCAGGTGGCCAAAAACCTCTTCCTTTGGCCGGGCCGCAGCTTTGTCCGCAAGGCGCTGGAGTTCCCGCTGGCGCTCTGGATCGACCTCGTCCTCTCCAAGCGGCGGACCCTGGAAATCTACCTGAATATCGCCGAATGGGGCCCGAACGGGCAGTTCGGGGTGGAGGCGGGCAGCCGCTACGCTTTCGGCAAATCGGCGCGCGAGTTGAGCCACTATCAGGCGGCCCTGCTGGCCGCCGTCCTGCCCAATCCGGTCACCCGCAACGCTCATGCGCCCGGCCCCGGCCTGCGTCGCCTCGCGGGGCTCTATGTCGGCCGCTCCAATCGGACGCCCGGCGCCGCCAGTTGCCTCCGTTAAGGCTTCGTTTGCCCTCCCCGCCGCTTCGCGGGGGGTGAAGGCGACGCCTGCGGTCGGCGACGTCGGCACGCGGATCGCGAGGCCGAAACCGCTAGCCTTCATCCCACCCATCCTTTATAAGCGCCGCCAAACCGACATTTGCGTAATTTGAGGAGCTCCTTCCCATGGCTGTGCCGAAAAGAAAAACCTCGCCGTCGCGCCGCGGCATGCGCCGCTCCGCCGACGCGCTCAAGCGCCCGGCCTATGTCGAGGACAAGGATTCAGGCGAGCTCCGCCGCCCGCACCACATCGACCTGAAGACCGGCATGTACAAAGGTCGCCAGGTCCTGAAGGTGAAGACCGAGGCCTGATCGGTTGCGGTCCCGGGCGGAAGGAAAGCGCATGTTTGCCCTCGGCTTTCCTCTGCTGCTGATCACGTTCGCGATCTACAACATTATCGCCTTCCTGATGCCGGGCGTCAGCTGGACCGGCACGCTCACCAGCGTGCACATGGTTTCCGGCGGCGGCTGGACGATGTCGGCCGGCGACATGCTGATCACGCTCGCCATCATTCTCTTGTTCGGCGAGATGATGAAGTCGACGCGCATCGGCCTGCGCACCGTTGTCGACCACGGGCTGTCGCTCGTCCTGTTCCTCGCCATGCTGGTCGAGTTCATCCTGGTCAGACAGGCCGGCACCTCGACCTTCTTCCTGCTGCTCGTCATCAGCTTCGTCGACATCCTCGGCGGCTTCGCGGTGACGCTGCGCTCCGCCCAGCGCGACCTTACGGTCGAGAGCAGCCTTCCCACCTGACCGCCTCCAGCTTTTCGGAACTGCCATGAGCCGAGATTTTGCACTGCCGGGCCGCTCGCCCGTGATCGCCTGCGATGGCATGGCGGCGACCTCGCATCCCCTCGCGACACTCGCAGCCGTCGACGCGCTGCGCGCGGGCGGCACGGCGGCGGATGCCGCGGTAGCGGCGGTCGCCACGCTCTGCGTGGTCGAGCCGCACATGACCGGCATCGGCGGCGACTGCTACGCGCTCGTCTCGCAGCCCGGCAAGAAAGTGTGGGGCTACAACGGCTCGGGCCGCTCCGGCGCCAAGGCCTCTTACGAGGCCCTGCGTGCCAAGGGCATGGCCGAGATCGGCAATTCGATCCACGCCGTCACCATCGGCGGCGCCATCGACGCCTGGGAGGTGATCCTCAATACGCACGGCCGCCTCGGCATCGACCGCGCACTCCAGCGCGCGATCCACTACGCCGAAAATGGTTTCCCGGTCGCGCCGCGTGTCGCCTGGGATTGGCAGCGCCATGTGCCCAAGCTCAAGGCCGATGCCGGCGGTACAAAGCACTACCTATTTAACGGTGCCGCGCCGAAGGAAGGCGACGTCATCCGCTTTCCCGCGCTGGCGAAGACGCTGCGCGCCATCGCGGCCAAAGGGTCGCGCGGCTTCTACGAGGGCGAGGTCGCCGAGGACATCGCGCAGACGCTCGCCGCGCGCGGCTCGTTCCTCACCGCGGAAGACTACGCCAACCATCGCGGCGATGTGGTCGAGCCGATCTCGACCAGTTACCGCGGGCTCGACCTGGTCGAGATCCCGCCGAACGGGCAAGGCCTCACCGCGCTGGTGATGCTCAACATCCTCGAGAACTTCGATATCAAGTCGCTCGATCCGTTCGGGCCCGAGCGCTTCCATCTGGTGCTCGAAGCGGCGCGTCTCGGCTACGCGGTGCGCGACACGCATCTCGCCGACGCCGCGCATATGCGCACGCCGGTCGCCGATCTCATCGACGAAGCCTGGGGCAAGAAGCTCGCGTCACTGATCGACATCAACAAGCGCGCGAAGCTTCCCGCGGCGCCGGCGCCCGGCAGCAACACCATCTATCTCACGGTGGTCGATCGCGACCGCATGGCGGTCTCTTTCATCAACTCGCTCTATTCGAGCTTCGGCACCGGCATCTGCACCGAGAAGACTGGCGTCCTGCTCACCAATCGCGGCGGCTGCTTCACGCTGCAGCCTGATCATCCCAATACGTTCGGCCCCAACAAGCGGCCGATGCACACCATCATTCCAGCGCTCGCCATGCGCGATGGCCGCTGCGACATGACCTTCGGCGTCATGGGCGCGCATTACCAGCCGATGGGTCACGTGCAGATCATGCTCAACATGCTCGACTACGGCATGGATGTGCAGCAGGCGATCGATTGCCCGCGCTTCTTCTTCGAAGGCGAGACCACGGTGGTCGAGACCGGCACGCCGAAGGCGACCATCGAAGGCCTCAAGGCGCGCGGCCATACGGTCACGGTCACCGACCAGCCCTGGGGCGGCGCGCAAACCATCAAGATCGATTGGGATCGCGGCGTGCTGATCGCCGGCTCCGAGCCACGCAAAGACGGCTGCGCGCTGGGGTATTGATTGCCTGCGTCATTGCGGACGCGCGCGAATGCGCGCGACGAAATGACGAGATTCTTTGTTACCGTGCGCCTCAATCCCGCCTTGCTTTTTGTCGTTATAACATAAAGTCGATTCTACTTGGGGCCTGCCACTATCCGGGGAGCCGCCGACACTCAGGGCCATTCGGCCGCGGCGGAGGGAAGCGTGCGGAATATCTGTCTCGAAGCGAGCCGCGGCCTGTTGCGGCAGGCGAATGCCATCGATCGTTTGAGGACAGAGCGCGATCCGCATGATCTGCCGTCTGCTCCGGCAAGGCGCGCAATCGCCACATGATCAATCGCCACGTTATCTTGTGGCGGAGGCGGCAGGACGGCGGGGCAGACAATGCGCCGGAGCTGAACGCAAACCAAGCGTTCGGTGACGCTCCACATCTTCGTTTTGATTCCGATCCCCGTCTTACATCCCATCCGCGCTTCGCGCGACGTGCCGTCGACATAAAGTGGCTGGCGGCGCTGCTGTTGATGGCAAGCGCCGCGAGCCTGATGCTTGGCACGGTGTGGACGTCGCTCGGCTCCGGATTGTCGGCCGCCGTGGCGCCTGTGCCATTTCTCCGTGCCGAGATTGGCGGTGATTTGCAAAGGGCCGACCGGTTGACGCCGGTGCAGCGCCCGCGCGAGCGCAACGTGATTCGTACGCGCATCGAACAACTCGCTGAGGATGGGCACAGCACAAAGCCCTTCACTTATGTGATGGCGCACCTGGCTCGAACGTCGCGTGATCTGCATACGCCCAAGATCCCGGTTGACAACGGTGTTGACGAGACAGCTGTCAGCGCGGCGGCTCCGGCTGTACCTGCAGCGTTCGCGCCCGTGGCATTCGCTACGGGCGACGCGCTGCCGCCAGAAATCCGTTTCGGGGCATCACGGCCGGCGCCGGCGGCGCTGCCCGCGCATGCGAGCGCCTATGCCGACCCCGACGTTTTGCCACCGACGCCGCTGCTCGGCGTGCCGATCAATCTTTCGGTGATCGCGAAAGCCGCCAGCGCCGTCGCTGCCGACCGGCGCGTCATCGTGGCGCGCGGCGGTGATACGCTGGACAACATTCTCACCGCGCTCGGCGTTACAGTGCAGGACGCCGGCGCCATCGCCACGCTGCTGACGCCGCACTCCTGGTTCGGCCGCGACTCCTTCGCCGGCGGCGAGATCGTCACCGTGCTGCAAGATCGTGCGCAAGGCCAAGCGCGGCCCTGGCAGGTCAGTCTCGCGCGCGATGGCAAGGCGGAGCGCGTCGCCGTGCTCTCCGACGATGGCGGTTATTTGCCGGCCGCGCCGCGTCCGCATGCGGCAGCCGTTGCGGCGGACGCCGGGCAAGACGACGTCGCGTTGCGTCCGTCGCTCGATCCCAGCAAGTCCAGCATGAAACTCGCCGAGAGCCTCACCCGGCTGGTCCAGGACGAGAGCATCGCGCCGTCGCTGATCGGCGACATCAGGCGGCTCTGCGCCCAGGACGTCGATCTCGAGGCCGCGATTTCGGCGAGCGACACGGCCGAACTCCTCTACAGCCAGAGCGCGCAGGGCAAGCCTGAACTGGCATTCGCCGCGCTCACGCTCGACGGCCGCACCCACCGCTACTATCGCTTCACGGCGCCCGACGACGGCAGCACCGACTACTACGATGCGGACGGACATTCCGTCACCGCATCGCTGATGAACAAGCCGGTCGCCGACGGCCGTCTCGGCGACGGTTTCGGCTGGCGCATACATCCGATCCTGCGGGATCGCCGCTTCCACGAAGGCGTGGATTACGCCGCTCCCTTCGGCTCGCCGATCGCGGCGGCCGGTGCCGGCGTGGTGGAGAAGATCGATCAGCAGTGGGGCTACGGCAAATTTGTCCGCATCCGCCACGACTTCGGCTACGAAACGACCTATGCCCATCTCTCCGGCGTGCCGCGCGGCCTCAGAATCGGCGAGCGCATCCATCCCGGACAGACCATCGGCTTTATCGGCTCAACCGGTCTGTCGACCGGCCCGCATCTTTATTACGAGCTGCGGGTCAACGGCCGTTACGCCGATCCGCTGCGCGCGCATCTGCCCGCCGGACGGGTGCTCGAGGGCGACGTCCTTGCGGCGTTTCAACGGGCGCGCGCCCGCACCGACCTGCTGCTGCAGGCCAGCGCGCGTAGCGCCGATTCCGGGCTGTAGTACATTGATGATCGTCATTCCGGACGCGCGCGCATGCGCGCGATCCGGAATCCAGTAGCGCGCACGGACTGTGTTGCTGGATTCCGGGTTCGCGGGCTTTGCCCGCGTCCCGGAATGACGAACGATTATTGCCGCGCGGTGAGCTTCGCCACCGCCCGATACGCCGCGATCGCTTCTTCGGGCGCGGCGCGGCGGCGGCTGCGGGTCTGGGCGTGCTGGTCCTTGGTGGCAATCAGCTGGGCGAGGAACGCGGCCTGGCGATAGACATTCGGCACGTCGCGCGGCGGCTCAGGTGTGACGACGGTCAGCGCCCGGCTTTCAACGCGCGGCTCGGTCGCGGCTACGCCAGCGCCTTGCGGCCGCCCGCCGCTCTCGCCCGAAGCTCCTGTCACGCCGCCGATACGCATGCCGCTCGCCTGTACCAAATCGGGACATTGGATGTTTATCTCCCCTTCCATTGGCAAGGGGTATGCCGCGGGCCGAAACCGCCCTTTCCGTTGCGCTATCCCCCGCTTTTTCTAATTGTTTAAGGATTGCTTCTATTTTTGGCGCCGAATCGCGTTCATGTGCCAACGTTCGGCGCAATGCGGCGTTCCAAAAAGGTGCGAAGGTGACCCGTATCGACCAGCCGGCCGGTGTCCCGGACACCGCGGAGATTCTGCGGTCGATCGGCGACGTCGCTTATGAATGGCGCCTCGACACTGATGTGCAGACCTGGGCGCCTAATGCCGGCCCGGTGCTGGGTGTCGATCCGGCGCAGATCGCCAGTGGACGCGCCTATGCGAGTCGCGTCGATGCCGAGGGCGGCCCCTGCCGGCTTGATGCCGTTCTGAATTCGCAGCTCAGCGATCAGGGCGCCGGCGTCGCCTATCAACTCCAATATGCGCTCAGGCGCGGCGACAAGAATATCTGGCTGGAAGACACCGGCCGCTGGTTCGCCGGTCCGGACGGCAGGCCGCAGCGCGCGCATGGCATCGTGCGCGCCATCGACGAGCGCCACGAGAGCGAGCGCCGCCTCTCCCAACTCGCCAAGTTCGATCCGCTCACCGGCGAGCTCAACCGCGCCTATCTCACCGAAGTGCTTACCACCACGCTCGACGAGGCGGTGCGCTTCCGCGGCTCCTGTGGTTTCCTGCTCATCTCCATCGATCATCTCGGCCGGCTGAACGAAGCATACGGCTTCGACACCACCGAGGACGTCATCGCCCAGGTCGCCAAGCGCATCCGCGCGCGTCTGCGCGGTAAGGATCATCTCGGCCGCTTCTCCGGCAACAAGTTCGGCGTGATCCTCAGCCAATGCACGCCCGATGAATTGTCGGTCGCCGCCGAGCGCCTGCTCGCCGGTGTGCGCGACGAGACCATCACCACACCCGCCGGCCCGGTGGCCGTGACGGTGACCATTGGCGGCGTGAACGCGCCGCGCCACGCGCGCACAGTGGCGGAGATCTTCACCCGCGCCATGGACGCGCTGCATGCCGCGCGCAGCAAGCGGCACGGCTCTTTCATGGCCTATCGGCCGAACGTCGAGCGCGACGCGCACCGCCGCGAAAGCCTGCGCGCCACCGACGAGATCGTCGCCGCGCTCAATGAGCGTCGCATCGCCCTCGCTTACGAGCCGGTGGTCGAGGCGGCGAGCCGCAAGCCCGCATTCTATGAATGCCTCATGCGCGTCTATCGCGCCGACGGGGCCATCGCCCATGCCAAC
>DATDMA010000142.1:0-2606 GCA_036519015.1 Pseudolabrys sp.
CACCAGGTGCGCACGCGCGTGTTGGCGCCGGGCTGCATCAGATAGATGGCGGCGCCGCAGCCAGCTTCGTGGGTATGCGCATTCTCGGGCATCCATTTTTCATGGGTACCCCAACCGAGTTCAGACGGCTGCACGCCTTCCGACAGGAAACCTTCGACCGACCAGGTGTTGACGAAGACGTCCGGCTCTTTCGGCGACTTGGCGCGCTGGGTGTCGCGTTCGGCGATGTGGATGCCCTTGATACCAGCCTGCCGCATCAAGTCCGCCCATTCGGCTTTGGTCTTCGGCTTGGGGGCATTGAGCTTCAGATCGGCGGCGACATTGAGCAGCGCCTGCTTGACGAAAAAAGAGACCATGCCGGGATTGGCGCCGCAGCAGGAGACGGCCGTCGTCGAGCCGGCGGGGCGCGCCTTCTTCGCGGCCAGCGTCACTTCGCGAAGGGCGTAGTTGGAGCGCGCTTCCGGGCCCTTGGAAGCATCGAAATAGAAGCCGAGCCAAGGCTCGTTGACGGTGTCGATATAAAGAGCGCCAAGTTCGTTGCAAAGCTCCATGATGTCGGTGGAGCCGGTGTCGACCGAGAGATTCACGCAAAAGCCCTGGCCGCCGCCTTCCGTGAGCAGCGGCGTGAGCAAGTCGCGATAGTTGTCCTTGGTCACGCCCTGCTGGATGAAGCGTACATTGTGCTTCTCGCAATGCGCCTTGCGGCCCTCGTCCTTGGGATCGATCACGGTGATGCGCGACTTGTCGTAATCGAGATGCCGCTCGATCATCGGCAACGTGCCTTTGCCGATGGAGCCGAAGCCAACCATGACGATGGGGCCGGTAATCTTCGCGTAGATCTGCGAGGCGGGGCTCATAATGGTCTCCAGTCGTAACAGGGCTAACGGCTGAGCAGGGGGATCAGGTGGTACGCTTGGCGGTCACTTCGATCTCGACCTTCATCTCGGGCTTGTAGAGCCCGGCGACGACCAAGAGGGTCGCGGCGGGACGGATCTCGCCGAGGACTTCGCCGCAGACCGCGAAGTGGGCTTCGGCATCCCTGGCGTCGGTAATGTAATAAGTCGCGCGGACGATGTCGGCCATCGCGAAGCCGCCTTCGTGCAGGGCGGCTTCGATGGTCTTGAAGCAGTTTCGTGTCTGGCTCGTGACATCGGCAGGCATGGTCATGGTGCGGTAGTCATAGCCGGTGGTGCCCGCGACGAAGGCAAAATCGCCGTCGATCACGGCGCGGCTGTAGCCGGCGGTCCTCTCAAAAGGCGAGCCGGTGGAGATCAGGTGGCGTGGCATTTCAGGACCTCAAAAAACGAGTTTGGCGCGGTTTAGGGGCTTTTCGCCGGTGAGCGCAAGTTTCGGTATCTCACCGGAAACGCTGTGCCACGTCGGAGGCCACCGGCGTGGTGGCGCTCCATCGGCGCACGAAGATGTCTCTCACGATCATGACCGCGATCATGATCAGCAGCAGCGTGGTGATGACGCTGCGGCCGCGGGAACGCGCGGCATCGCGAAGTGCGGAGAGGCCGTCCTTCATGATGGCGCGTTCAGGCCGCGTGCGGCACGAGCTGCGCCGCTTTCCTGGCGCGCGAAGTCCCCCGCTTCGAGACGGTCTCCGGCACCAAGGCTCCGGTCGGCGCGATCATGCCCCAGGCACCATCGAGCGCGCCTTGGCGAAGTTCGAGCCCGAGCAGGCGGTCGCGCTCGAACGGGCCGGGCAGCGCCAGCTCCGAGGTCTTTGCCAACGAGAAGCCGAAGCGGGCGTAATAGGGGACGTCGCCGAGCAGGATGACCGCGCCATGGCCAAGCGCCGTCGCCGCCGCGAGCGCCTGGTCCATGAGCGCAGCCCCGACACCGAGCTTGCGGCAGCTATCCTCTACCGCCAGCGGGCCGAGCATGAGCGCCGGGACACCCCCGGCGCTGACGTGCCACAACCGCACGGTTCCAACCAGCCGACCCTGGCGCACGACCGAGAGGGCAAGGCCTTCGGCGGGCGCGCGTCCGTCGCGCAGGCGCTGACAGGTGCGCGTATGGCGGTTCACGCCAAAGCAGGCATCCAGCAGCGCTTCACGCGCAACGACGTCCGATGCTCGTTCCGCACGGATCGCGAACGGAGCGGCATTCGGGAGGAGGGCAACGGTGGTGTTCCGCAAAGCAGTCATGGCACGTCAGTCCTCACTTCCAACGGCGCTCGGGCCGCCGGAAGCGTTGTCAGGAATTTCAAAATGGAGGATGAGAGCCGGCGCGCCGGCTCCCGTTCTCTTGCTTCCTCCCCCCGCAAGCGGGAGAGGTGAGAAGACTTAGATGTGGTAGGTCCGCAGCGGCGGGATGCCGTTGAACGCCACCGACGAGTAGGTCGACGTATAGGCGCCGGTGCCTTCGATCAGCAGCTTGTCGCCGATCTCGAGCGTAACCGGGAGCGGATACGGTATCTTCTCGTACAGCACGTCGGCGGAATCGCAGGTCGGCCCAGCGAGCACGCACGGCGTCATGTCCGCGCCGTCATGCGGCGTGCGGATGGCGTAGCGGATCGACTCGTCCATCGTCTCGGCGAGACCGCCGAACTTGCCGATGTCCAAATACACCCAGCGCACCTCGTCCTCGTCGCTCTTCTT
>DATDMA010000143.1:0-10183 GCA_036519015.1 Pseudolabrys sp.
GTGTAGGTGTCGCCCATGAAGCTGGTCGTGGCGAAGGCCGCCTCGACGCTCATCTTGTGATAGCGCGCTTCCTTGCTCGCGTCGCCGACCGACGTGCCGGCATCCACGGTGCCTTGACGCGCGACGGCCCCGCTGCGGGCGAGGATCGCTTCGAGAAGTGTTGTCTTGCCGCTTTGGAATGGGCCCACAAGTGCGATGCAGCGTGGACCCAAATTTCTATTACCATTGGGACTCGTGCCGTCTTGTCCCATTGCAAGCCTCCCTTACCGGCCGGGAGGTCGGACCAAAATCCCGGCCCTTCCAGGTATCGTTTCAGGAGACGGCGGGGCTGGCAAGTGCGCTTTTGACATGCGGCCGATGGCCGCCAACAAGGAACCAAGCAAGGAACTATTTGACGAAACTCTCGTCGACGATCTCTTTCGCATCGACAGTCCGGTCGATCAGGCCCTGCGCCTTGTACCACTCGACCTGACGTTCAATATCCGCGAATTCGAGACGCGCCTGCGGATCCATGTAATAGGCGCCCGCCTCCACGGTCGCCGCCGCGCTGCCGATCGGCTGCCCTGGATAGACGTAACGGGCGATGATCGTCGCCATCTCGCGCGTCTTCGCATTGGCGAAGCGCTTACCGTGCAAATCGACGCGCACCATGGTCCAATAATCGGCGGCGCCGCGCTGATAGGCGCGCACGAATTTCTCCACCACCGCGCGCTTTGTTTCGATCGCCGTCGCCGAGGCGAACAGCGCGCCGAGCTGCTGCTGATCAATCTGGGAATACCAGCCGATCAGCTTCACCGGCGCCGCGACCAGAAGCTCCCGCGCATAGGGCCCCGGCAGGATGGCGACGTCGGCCTGCCCGGTGCCGACCGCGCGCGCCATGGCGTCATAGGTCTGCATCGGCTTCAACGTCATGCTGGCGAAGTCGAACTGCTTGACGCGCGCGATCTGCCCGAGCTGATAATGAAACTGCGAGCCGAGCTGTGTGATCGCGACGGACGTTTTGGCGAGATCCTCGAACTTGCGCACGCCGCGCGCGAAGGCGGCGTCGGAAACGACGATCTCGTTACCCTCGGAGTCGGTCTTCTCGCGCACCTGCGCGGCGATGATTTTGATCAAACCGCGGCCGGCATAATTGAACGCGGCGGGCGTGAACGAGGCGACACCGAATTCGGTGGCGCCGGCGGCGAGCGCATCGGCCACCTCCTTCTCGGACTGATAGGCCGTCAACTGTACATCGAGGCCTTCGGCCTTGAAGTAGCCCTGCGCGGCGGCGAGGAACAGCGCGCCGTTCGCGGTCAGCCGCATCGTGCCGACGGTCACGCGCTCCTGAGCAGAGGCGGCGACGGAGTGGGCAGCGATGAGGGAGATGATCGCGAGGGCACGGAGAACCATGCCCCGGAGATTAGCGAACGCGGGTGTGATTCGCTTGATGCTGGCAGAGCCAACTCCGCCCTCATCCTGAGGAGCATCGCGCAGCGATGCGTCTCGAAGGATGGGGCGGCCCCATGGTTCGAGACGCGCTGCTTCGCAGCGCTCCTCACCATGAGGCCGAGATAGGCTGCGGCGTGCTGGGCCTCCGCTTTCGCGGGGGCGCAGCTATTGGCTTATTTCAAATTCCCGCAGAACCGCTGGATGCGGCGGCAGGCCTCTTCCAGATCTTCGGTCTTGGTCGCATAGGAGATACGGAACGCAGGTCCCAGGCCGAAGGCCGAGCCCTGCACCACCGCGACGCCTTCCGCTTCCAGGAGCTCGCTGACGAAATCCTCATCCGTCGCCAGCGTCTTGCCGGTGGGCGTGGTCCTGCCCATCGTGCCGGCGCAGGACGGATAGACGTAGAACGCGCCTTCCGGCGTCGGGCACTTGATGCCGTTCGACTGATTGAGCATCGAGACCACGAGGTCGCGCCGCTCCTTGAAGATCGTGTTGTGCTTGGCGATGAAGTCCTGCGGACCGTTGAGCGCCTCGACCGCCGCCCCTGGCGACGCCGCCGTCGGGTTCGACGTCGACTGCGACTGGATCATCGCCATCGCCTTGATCAGCGGCTCCGGCCCGCCGGCATAGCCGATGCGCCAGCCGGTCATGCAATAGGCCTTCGAGCAGCCGTTGATCGTGAGCGTGCGGTCGTAGAGCAACGGCTCGACCTGCGCCGGCGTGAAGAACTTGAAGTCGTCATAGACGAGGTGCTCGTACATATCGTCGGTCATGACATGCACGTGCGGATGCTTCACCAGCACGTCGGTAAGCGCCTTCAATTCGGCGTGCGTGTAGGCGGCGCCGGTTGGATTCGACGGCGAGTTGAGCAGCAGCCATTTGGTGTTCTGCGTGATCGCGCGCTCGAGCTGCGCCGCCGTAATCTTGAAGCCGCTCTCCATGCCGCACACGACCTCGACCGGCTTGCCGCCGGCGAGCAGCACCATGTCGGGATAGCTGACCCAGTACGGCGCCGGGATGATCACCTCATCGCCGGGGTTCAGCGTCACCATGAAGGCGTTGTAGAGCACCTGCTTGCCGCCGGTGCCGACCGTGATCTGCGACGGCTTATAGTCGAGCCCGTTCTCGCGCTTGAACTTCTTGGCGACGGCGTCCTTGAGCTCGGCAATGCCGTCGACATTGGTGTACTTGGACGCGCGTCCACTCTCGATGGCGCGGATCGCCGCCTGCTTGATGTTGTCGGGCGTGTCGAAGTCCGGCTCGCCGGCGCCCAGCCCGATCACGTTGCGGCCGGCCGCTTTGAGCGCGCGCGCCTTGTCGGTGACGGCGATCGTCGCCGACGGCTTGATGCGCTTGAGGTGGTCCGCGAGGAAGGCCATGGAAAGCTCCGGATTTGGCGCCTGAACAGGCTTATTTTTCAGTGTGGTACCGGCCCAATAGGGCAACAGCAAGTCGCAAAGAATGATGGATTGATCAAGCTTGTTGATGGGGGCTTATTCACCTTGCCCGATCCCTTATTTCGTCATTCCGGGGCGCGGCGTTAGCCCGCGAACCCGGAATCCATACTCCGCAGCGTTGAGGATTATGGATTCCGGGCCCGCTCGCGTTGCTCGCGTCCCGGAATGACGAACACCCGGAGAGGGACCGTTAAGCCTGCCCTGCTAATCCCGGCCCCATGGCTGCCCTGATCGAAACCCTGCGCTCCGGCGCCTGGCTGACCGCCGAGCGGATACGGCTCGTGGCGTTCGGCGTACTCGCCGCCGGGCTGATCGGCGCCGGCTTCCTGATCGTCACCTCGAATGGGCTCAATGACCGCCTCGGGCGGCCATTGGGCACCGATTTCTCCAATGTCTACGCGGCCGGAACCTATGTCCTCGACGGCGAGGCGGCCGCACCTTTCGATCCGGCGCGCCAATACGCGCGCGAAAAGGCGATCTTCGGCGAGCACGCCGACTTCTACGGCTGGCACTACCCGCCCTTCTTCCTCGGCCTCGCGGCGCTGCTGGCGCTGATGCCCTACGCCCTGGCGCTGGCGGTCTGGCAGGGCGTGACGCTCATTCTGTACCTTTGGGCCATGCGGGGAATTCTCGGCGCTTGCGCTCCCTCTCCCCGCGTGCGGGGAGAGGGTCGGGGTGAGGGGGCGTCTCTAAACGCTCAAGCGAGCGGCCAGTCCCCCTCACCCGGCCGCTTCGCGGCCGACCTCTCCCCGCAAGCGGGGAGAGGTGAGGAGCGCGCGCTCGTCCGCGATCCGCTTTTGTTGTTGCTTGCCCTCGCCTTCCCGGCCGTTTTCGTGAACCTCGGTCATGGCCACAACGGGTTCCTCACCGCGGCGCTGATGGCCGCCGCGCTGATCCAGCTCGACAAGCGGCCCCTGCTCGCCGGCGTCCTGTTCGCCTGCCTCGCCTACAAGCCGCAGTTCGGCGTGCTCATCCCGCTGGTGCTCGCGGTGAGCGGACGCTGGCGCGCCTTCTTCTCTGCAGCGATCACGGTGCTGGCGCTGGCGCTCGCCGTCACGCTCGTCTTCGGCGTGGACGTGTGGATGGCGTTCCTCGCCTCGACCAGGTTCACCCGCACGGTCGTGCTCGAACAGGGCGACACCGGCTGGCACAAGATCCAGAGCGTGTTCTCGGTGGTGCGCATGTGGGGCGGCGGCGTGCCACTCGCCTACGCGCTGCAAGGCGCGGTAACGCTCATCGTCGCCGCCGCGCTGGCGCTGCTCTGGCGCAGCCGCGCGCCCTTCCCGCTCAAGGCGGCGGCGCTGGCGATCGGCACCATCCTCGCCACGCCCTACAGCCTCGACTACGACCTCATGTTGCTCGCGCCGGCCATCGCCTTCCTCGCCGCCGACGGCTTGGCGCGCGGCTTCGGCCCTTATGAGAAATCCACGCTCGCACTGCTGTGGATCGTGCCACTGGTCACGCGCGCGGTGGCGCAGACGACTTTGATTCCGCTCGCGGTTCCCGCGATGCTGCTCTGCTTCATAATCGTGCTGCACCGCGCCATGCGCGGAACCGACACCGCTCTAAATCTGTGGCCTTTTGCCGCCCGCTCCTTAAAATAGCGACTCAAAGAGCCGTACCAACGGCCGCCGCATTCACAGGGAGTGTGCGCAATGACGCTCAGCAGCGAGCAGATCAAAGCATTCGACGAACAGGGCTTCGTCTTTTTCCCGAACTGCTTCTCCGAAGACGAGATCGCGCTTCTGCGCGCGGAAGCCGACAACATCCTCAAGCTCGATCGTCCGGAAATCTGGCGCGAGAAGACCGGCGCGCCGCGCACCGGATTCGCCGCGCACACGTTCAGCGAAGTATTCAGTCTCTTGGCGCGGCATCCGCGCCTGGTCGAGCCCTTGCGTCAATTGTTCGGCGAGGACGTCTACGTCCATCAATTCAAGCTCAACGCGAAAGCCGCGTTCGAAGGCGACGTTTGGCAATGGCATCAGGACTACGGCACGTGGCAGCGTGACGACGGCATGCCGGAACCGCGCGCGATGAACATCGCCGTGTTTCTCGATGAGGTCATGGCGATCAACGGGCCGCTGCTGCTGATCCCGAAGAGCCACAAGAGTGGTGTGTTGGCAGCCGGCCATGACGTCGCTACGACATCATACCCGCTATGGACACTCGACAAGGACACTGTGACGCGCCTCGCGCAGAATGCCTCCGGTGCCGACGGCATCGGTATCGTGGCGCCCACTGGTAAGCCCGGGTCGGTGCTGATGTTCCACGGCAATCTCGTGCACGCATCGCCGCCGAACATCACGCCCTATCCGCGCAAGATCGTCTATCTGACGCTATGCGCGGTCTCGAATCACATCACCAAATTCACGCGGCCTGAATTCATCGCGCATCGCGACTTCACGCCGATCGTGCCTGTCGGTGATGATTCGTTGTTGGAATACGCACGCGCCCATCGCATCGCTGCGGAATAAAATTCTCGTAGTCGAGCGCGTATTAGCTGCGACTTTTTGACGACCGCGTCGAACGAGAACAATTCGTAACGATTTCGTTTCGTCGCGGTCATTGAAATGCCGGACTCGAATTCCTTTATCAGCCGCAGTCGAGCGGCAACGCGTGATGCCGAGATTTGGGGAATGGTTTCGGGTAACATCATGCGCAAACGGAAGTTGGAAATGTACACCCTCTATTCGATGCAGCGCTCCGGCAACAGCTACAAGGTCCGCTTGGCCCTTGCGCGGCTCGGCGTTCCCTATCGTCTCGTCGAGATCGACATCCTCAAAGGCGAGAGCCGCACGCCGGAATTCCTCTCCAAGAATCCGAACGGCCAGGTGCCGTTGCTCGAAGTCGCGCCCGATCGTCACATCGCCGAGTCGAACGCCATACTTTGGTATGTCGCCGGCGGCTCGATGCTCGCGCCGGAGGATCGCATCGCGCGCGCCGAGGCGCTGCAATGGATGTTCTTCGAGCAGCACAGTCTCGAGCCGAACATCGGCACGGCCTACTTCTGGCTTAACCTGATCAAAGGCGGCCGTGAGCTGCAGAGCCACGCGCTCGATGACTGGATGGAAAACGGAAATCGTGCGTTGGGCGTGATGGAGATGCACCTCGGCAAGCATCGCTATTTCGTCGCCGATCATTTCACCATCGCCGACATCGCGCTCTACGCCTACACGCATGTCGCCGAGCAGTGCGATTTCGATATGTCGCACTATCCGGCGGTGCGCGATTGGCTCGACCGCGTCGAGGGCGAGCCCGGCTACGTGCCGATGGCCTGGCAGCCGGAGCTCACCCCGGCGCAGTAGGCTCCCTGCTCCCCTCCACCCACGCGCGCTCGCTGGGAAGGGGCGGGGGTGGGGGCAATCAGCAGCGTTTACAGTTCCTTAACCATAATCACGAAAAGGCCCCGGTTCCTCTTTGGGGCCGCCGCAATGGCGCCGAACGGTTGCCGGTATCCGACCGCACCGTCCCAAGGTGGAACAACTGAGTCGTTTACACGTTGTGGTTCTGCTATGAGCAAACCCATTGAAAATGCAGGCTTCACGCCTCCCGCGGGCCGCAGGCTAGGCCGCGAACGGCGCACCGTCGCCGTCGCCGAGCTGGTCGCCAGCATCGGCCTCGCCCTGGGCACCATCATCGTTGTCACCGTGCTTACGGTCGGCGTCGCCAAGGCCGACGTGGCTACCAACATCATCGACCAGGAAAGCAGCCTGTTCGCCATCGCCCTGCTGCTCGGCGTGGCCTTTGCCGCCCTGGGTGGTCTGGCCTCGCTCCCGCATTTCCATTTCCCCCATCTGCCGCGCAAGACACGGCGGGGCTGAGCCGGCTCCCTTCCCGTCATTCCGGGGCGCGAGCGGTGCGCGGCACGTTCAGTGCGCGGTGATGCCGGCCTCCTTGATGATCGGCCACCATTTGGCGGCTTCCTCGTGTTCGAACTTATCAAGCGCCTCCGGCGTCTGCTCTTCGGGCGGGTAGATTTCCTGCGCAAGCCCGATGAGCTTCTGGCGGGTCGCCGGATCAGCCAGTGTGGTCTTCAGCGCCGCATTGAGCTTGGCGACGATCGGCTTCGGCGTGCCTTTGGGCACCCACACCGCATGCCAAAATGAGAAATAGAAACCGGGCAGCCCGGCCTCGTCGGTGGTCGGCACATCGGGCGCGGTTGCCAGCCGCGTGTTGGCGGTGACAGCGAAGACTTTGATTTGCCCGGCCTTGAGCTGCTCCATGGACACGGCAGGCGTGTTGAGCAGCACATCGATTTGTCCGGACACGATCGCCTGCGTCGATTCTCCAGCACCGCGATACGGAATCATCTGCATCGGCGAATTGATCGCCTTCTGAAACAGGATTCCGCTGACGTGGCTCGGCGAACCGACGCCCGAATTGCCTTCGGTCGCCTTGCCAGGATTGGCCTTTATCCAGGCGATCAGTTCTTTCAAATTGTTGGCCGCGAGCGAACCGCGCGACACGATCAGGAATGGCTGGGTCGCAATCAATCCGACAGGTTCCAGATCACTCAAGACGTCGAAATTCAGCTTGTAGATGGCACCGCTCGCAATATTGGTGCCCCATTGCCCAACCAGGATCGTGTAGCCGTCCGGTGCCGCGTGCGCGACACGGCCGACACCGATGGTACCCCCGGCGCCGGAGAAATTTTCGACGACGATCGTTTGGTGAAGCGCCTGGCGCAGGCCCTCGCCGACAAGCCGCGCGATGACGTCGGTCGAGCCGCCAACGCTGAGCGGAACCACCAGCGTGATCGGCCGCGACGGATAGTCGTCGGCCGCAGCAGAACCGGCGAGGCCAATGACGCACACCAAGACCAGCAGAACTTTTTTCATTCCTGTCATCCTCCCTAAGACGAAAAAGATGGCACGGTTACGAGATACCTACAAATGCGCCGTTATTTTTCGAAGCGCCGAAAACCGGAGGCCTGTCGCGCGTTAGAGGGCGGGGGCGCATTGGAGAGAATCATGACAGCACGGTCTCTCGCCGCCTCGGTCCTCGCTTGTGCCGCTCTCGCCGCCGCGCCCGCCGCGGCGCAGACGTTCAATACCTCCGCCGGCGACGTCACCGTGTCCACGGTCGCCCGCGGACTGGAATTCCCCTGGTCCCTCGCCTTCATGCCCGATGGCCAGATGCTGGTCACCGAACGGCCCGGCCGCATGCGCATCGTCACGCGCGACGGCCGGCTGTCGCCGGCGGTGAGCAGCGTGCCGCGCGTGTTCGCCGAAGGCCAGGCGGGCCTGGAAGACGTCATCCTCGCGCGCGATTTCGCGCAGTCGCACACCATCTATTTTTGTTACGCCGAGGCCGCCGATGGCGGCGGGCGTATTGCGGTCGCGCGTGCGAAGCTGGTCGTCGACGAGACGCCGCATCTCGACGCGGTGAAGACGATCTTCCACCAGAAAGGTCCGCCCTCGCGCGGAAGCTCCATCATCAATATCGGCTGCCGCATGGCGCAGGCGCCCGACGGCAACCTGTTCGTCACGCTCGGCGATCACGTCGGCAACAGCCGGCAGGCGCGGATGGCGCAGACGCTCGATAATCATATCGGCAAGATCGTGCGCATCCGGCCCGACGGCTCGGCGCCGCCCGACAATCCCTTCGTGAACAAGCCGGGCGCGTTGCCGGAAATCTGGGCCTATGGCATCCGCAATTCGGAAGGCCTCGCCTTCAATCCCGCCGACGGCAAACTATGGGAGCAGGAGCACGGGCCCAAGGGCGGCGACGAGATCAACATCATCCAGAAGGGCGGCAATTACGGCTGGCCGGTCGTCAGCTTCGGCGTGAACTACGACGGCTCGCCGGTCGGCGACGGCAAGCAGCGCGCCCCCGGCATGATCGATTCGATCTGGCATTGGACCCCGTCGATCGCGACGTCAGGCATGATGTTCTACACCGGCGATCTGTTTCCGCAGTGGAAGGGCAGCCTGTTCAACGGCGCGCTCAAATATCAGCTGGTATCGCGGGTCACGCTCGACGGCGACAAGGCCGTGAAAGAAGAGCGCATGCTGCAAGACCTCAATGAGCGCATCCGCGACGTGCGCCAGGGGCCGGACGGCGCGATCTATCTGCTCACCGACAACAAAGAGGGGCGCATCCTGCGGATGACACCGGCCAAGTGATCACGTTGGGCGCGGCAACGGGAGACTCGACACGCAGGCTTTCGACATCATCGGCGTCGCGAGCCACCAGAGCGAGAGCGCGACCAAAGCGACGCCGCCGAGCGCGACAAACGACATCGAATAGCCGAACTCTTCCGCCACCGTGCCGCCGAGCGTCGTGCTCAACGCAGCGCCGATGCCCTGCATGGTCATCACGGCTCCGAGCGCCGCGTTCACGCGCCCGGTGCCAGCCATGATGCGGGCAACCAGTCCCGGAACGGCGACGCCGAGCAATCCTGCTCCGACTCCATCGAGGATCTGCACCGGCACCAGTCCGCTCGGACCCGTGACCAGTGCGGCAATCGCTCCGCGAACCGGGAGCGCCACCAGCGCCAGCACGATGACGAGCCAATATCCGCGCTTTGCCGCGAGCCATGCCGCCAACAGCGCCATCGGGATCATTGTCAGCTGCGCGACAATGATCGTCGCGCTGGTGTAGGCGCTGGCATCGGCACCCTTGGCCACCAAGGATTGTCCGAGCAATGGCAGCATGGCGCCATTGCCGAGATGAAACAGGAGCAATGTCATCGCCAGGACGATCAGCGGCTTGTTCTGGATGAGGACAGAAAAGCCCTGGATCTTGTCGCCCGGTTTTTCGGAAGCGCCGCGCGCTGCGTCGTAGTCGATCTCTTTCGGATCGATATAGGCAAGCGCCAAAAGCGACATAACCGCAAGCGCCGACATCACGGCAAACACCGCGCTCAACCCGAAGATATAGCCAAGCACGCCGCAGAGCAGCGCAGCGGTAACATTGCCGGCGTGATTGAATGCTTCATTGCGGCCCATCTGGTGGGTGAAGCCCTTCTGCCGCACGAGCCCGAGCGTAATCCCCGCGATCGCGGGCGGGATCGCCGCCCCGGCGACACCCATCGCGGCCTGCGCAACCGCCGTCGCCGGGACGGTCGGCACGAACAGGATCACCAGCGATGCCCCGACCGTCGCTAATGCGGCAACCGCCATCATGAAGCGCTTGGCTCGCAGACGATCGACCAGCGCGCCGAGCGGCGCGGTCGCGATCATTCCCGCGAGGCCGCCGATGGTCATCACGATGCCGATCTTGCCCGGTGACCAGTTCTGCTGCTGCAGGAACACACCCAGGTACGGCCCCAGCCCGTCGCGCACATCGGCCAT
>DATDMA010000144.1:0-5546 GCA_036519015.1 Pseudolabrys sp.
GACGACCCGCGCCCGAAATACTACGTCCTGGAGATGTTCCCCTACCCGTCGGGGCGCATCCATATGGGCCACGTCCGCAACTACACCATGGGCGACGTGGTCGCGCGCTTTAAGCGGGCCATGGGGCACGCCGTGCTGCACCCGATGGGCTGGGACGCCTTCGGACTGCCGGCCGAGAACGCCGCGGTCGACCGCAAGGTGCACCCGCGGACCTGGACCTACGAAAATATCGCGTCGATGAAGAAGCAGCTCCAGTCGATGGGGCTGTCGCTCGACTGGGCGCGCGAGATCGCCACCTGCGACCCGGCCTACTACAAGCACCAGCAGAAGATGTTCCTCGACTTCCTCAAGGCGGGGCTGGTCGAGCGCAAGCAGTCGAAGGTGAACTGGGACCCGGTCGATCACACCGTGCTCGCCAACGAGCAGGTGATCGACGGCCGCGGCTGGCGCTCCGGCGCCGAGGTCGAGCAGCGCGAGCTCACCCAGTGGTTCTTCAAGATCAGCGACTATTCGGAAGAGCTGCTCACGGCGCTCGATACGCTCGACCGCTGGCCGGACAAAGTCCGCCTGATGCAGAAGAACTGGATCGGCCGTTCGGAAGGCCTGCTGGTCCGCTTCATGCTGGATCCCGCGACCACGCCGAACAGCGAGACCGAGCTGGAGATCTTCACCACGCGCCCCGACACTCTGTTCGGCGCGAAGTTCATGGCGGTGGCGCCGGATCACCCGCTCGCGCAGGCCGCAGCGGCGAAGAACCCGAAGCTCGCGGCGTTCATCGACGAGGCCAAGAAGATCGGCACCGCGCAGGAAGCGATCGACACCGCCGAGAAGATGGGCTTCGACACCGGCATCAAGGCGGTGCATCCGTTCGACCCGAACTGGAAGCTGCCGGTCTATGTCGCCAACTTCATCCTGATGGAGTACGGCACCGGCGCCATCTTCGGCTGCCCGGCGCACGACCAGCGCGACCTCGATTTCGTCAACAAATACGGCCTCGGCAACACGCCGGTCGTGTGCCCGCCGACCCAAGACCCGGCCACCTTCGTCATCACCAACGTCGCCTATGACGGCGACGGCCGCATGATCAATTCGCGCTTCCTCGATGGCATGACCATCGACGAGGCAAAGGAGGAAGTCGCCAAGCGCCTCGAGCGCGAGACGCGCGGCAACCGTCCGGTGGCGCAACGCCAGGTGAACTATCGCCTGCGCGATTGGGGCATTTCGCGCCAACGCTATTGGGGCTGCCCGATCCCCGTGATCCACTGCGAGCACTGCGGCACGGTGCCGGTGCCGGCGAAAGATCTTCCGGTGACGCTGCCGGACGACGTGACGTTCGACAGACCGGGCAATCCGCTCGACCACCACCCGACGTGGAAGAACGTCACCTGCCCGCACTGCTCCGGTCCCGCGCGGCGCGAGACCGACACCATGGACACCTTCGTCGACTCGTCCTGGTACTTCATCCGCTTCACCGATCCGTGGAACGAGACCGCGCCGACCACGCCCGCCGTCGCCAACCGCTGGATGCCGGTCGATCAATATATCGGCGGCATCGAACACGCGATTTTGCATCTGCTCTATTCGCGCTTCTTCACGCGCGCGATGCACAAGACCGGCCACATCGATATCGACGAGCCGTTCGCGGGCCTGTTCACGCAGGGCATGGTCGTGCACGAGACCTATCGCACCAAGAGCGGCGAATGGGTCGTGCCGGCCGACGTGACGATCGAGGGGATGGGTGACGCGCGCACCGCGCGGCTCACCGCCACCGGTGAGCCGATCGAGATCGGCGCCATCGAGAAGATGTCGAAGTCGAAGAAGAATACGGTCGACCCCGACGACATCATCGCTGCCTACGGCGCCGACACCGCGCGCTGGTTCATGCTGTCCGATAGTCCACCCGACCGCGACGTGATCTGGACCGAGGAGGGCGTGCAGGGCGCCTGGCGCTTCGTGCAGCGCCTGTGGCGCCTCGCCGGAGAGATCGCTGGCGTATCCGGGCCGGTCACTCGCCCCACGACGTTCGGCCCGGAAGCGCTGAAAGTGCGCAAGGCGGCCCACCGGGCGCTCGCGAACGTCTCCGACGACATCGGCCGGCTGCGCTTCAACCGCTGCGTCGCCCACATCTACGAGTTCGCCAATGCACTCTCGGACGCCATCGGCGAGATCGAAACCGCCCCCACCCCCGACATGGCCTGGTCCCTGCGCGAGGCGGGCGACATCCTGGTGCGGCTGTTCCACCCGATGATGCCGCATCTGGCCGAGGAATGCTGGGCGGCACTCGGCCACCAGACCCTGGTGGCGACCGAAGCCTGGCCACAGGTCGAGGCCGACCTGCTGGTCGAAAACACCATCACGCTACCGGTGCAGATCAATGGCCGGAAGCGGGCCGACGTCACCGTGCCCCGGGATGCAGGAAAATCCGAGGTGGAGGCTGCCGTTCTCGCTCTCGATGCGGTACAAAAGGCCCTCGAGGGGAAGAGCCCGAAAAAGGTCATTGTCGTCCCGCAGAGGATCGTGAATGTGGTCGCTTAAGCCCCTGGCACGTCTGCTCGCCGTTATCGGCCTCGCGGGCCTCACCGCCGGCTGCTTCGAGCCGCTCTACGGCAGCAAGAACGGCGTGCAGAGCGCGGGCCTGGGCGACAAGCTGAGCACGGTGGATGTGGCGCAGATCGATGCGCCGAACGGCACTCGCGTTGCCCGCCTCGGCAACGAAGTCCGTAACAACCTGATCTTCGCCATGACCGGGGGCGGCGCCCCGGCAGCGGCCAACTACCGCCTGGACATCCGTCTGACCTCCAGCCAGACGGAGGTGATCGTCGACATCAACACCGGCCGGCCGGACATCGTGAACTACGGCATCGACGCGACTTATACGCTGACCGACCTGTCGACCGGCAAGAAGGTCGTCAACAGTCAGACCTTCTCGCGCGTGTCCTACAACATCCCCGGCCAGGAGCAGCGCTTCGCCGGCGACCGCGGGCAGCGCGACGCCGAGGACCGCGCCGCCTCGGTTATCTCCGACAACATTCGCGCCCGCGTGGCCTCGTATTTCGTCGCGGGGACTTAAGGGACGTGTCCCGGTTTTGAGAAAGCTGGGCCCCGGATCTGCGATGCACCGCTACGCGCTGCACCGCGTCCGGGGCACGAGTCACCGCCCAACGCCATGACCGCCATCAAAGCCGCCGACGTCGATCGTTTCGTCGCCAAGCCCAATCCGGCGCAGCCGATCGTGCTGGTCTACGGGCCCGACGCGGGTCTCGTGCGTGAACGCGTCGATGCGCTGGTGCGCGCATCCGTGGACGACCCCAACGATCCCTTCGCGCTGGCGCGCATCGAGGCCGAAGACCTTTCCGCAAATCCCTCGCGCATCGTCGAGGAAGCGCACACCATCCCGCTGTTCGGCGGCCGCCGTGCCGTGCTGGTGCGGGCCGGCTCGCGCAACATTGCCGCCGCCGTGGAGACGGTGATCGCCGCGCCGTCTCCCGAATGCCGCGTCATCATCGAAGCCGGCGACCTGCGCAAGAGCGCTCCCTTACGCGCGCTGTGCGAGAAGGCAAAAGTCGCCGCCGCCTTGCCCTGCTACGTCGACAATGACGCCGCGCTCGGTCGCCTGATCGACGACGAGATGCGCGCCGCCGATCTCACCATCGCGCCGGACGCGCGCGCCACGCTGCTGGGCCTGCTCGGCGGCGACCGCCTCGCTTCGCGCAACGAGATCCGCAAGCTCGCGCTCTACGCCAGGGGCCAGCAGCGCGTCGAGCTCGCCGACGTGCTGGCGGTGGTGGCCGATGCCTCGGCGCTGGCGCTCGACGGGGTCGTCGATGCGGCCTTCGCCGGCAAGACCGGCGACGTCGACAGCGAATTCGCCAAGGCGCGCGCCGGCGGCTCCTCGCCGGCGGCGATCATTTCCGCCGCCATCCGCCATGTATCGAGCCTGCACAAGATGAAACTCGCCGTGGACGGCGGCGACTCGATCGAGTTCGCCATGCAGCGCGGCGCGCCGCCGGTGCACTTCACACGGCAGAAGCTGGTGGGCGACGCCTTGCGCCTGTGGACGCCCACGCGCCTCGTGCGCGTCATGCAGCAGCTCGCCGAAGCCTCGCTCGACGCACGTCGCAACGCCCCGCTCGCCGAGGCCATCGCCCAGCGCACGCTTTTGTCGCTCGCGGTGAATGCGAGAAGGCGGGAAGGATAGTAATTTGTCATGGCCGGGCTTGTTGCCCGGCCATGACAAGACTTCACAAATTCAGCTGATAGCTATGCGGCACCCAGCGATAGCCGCCTTGCGAGCGATCGATCCAGCCGATGCCGGGAAACGGCATGTGGAAGCTCGCGACGAACAGTTTATCTGTCGCCAGCATGTCGAGGATGCGCTTGCGCGTCGCAACGGCCTTGTCCTTGTCGTCGTCCATCTGGAAAAACCATTCCGGCTTCTGCACTGCCATGACGAAATGCGTGACCGTGTCGGCCGTCACCATGAAGCGCTTGCCGTCGCTCTCGATGTGGAACGCCATCAGGCCCGGCGAATGGCCGGCCGCGTCCACCGCGGTGATGCCGGATGCCACCGTGTCGCCCGGCTTGATGAAGGTCGCGCGCTCGGCCAGCGGCGTGCAAATTTTAACGAACAGCTCGCGATTGAACTTGCGTGCCTCGCTCACATTCTCGCCGCGCTTCCAAAAATCGTATTCCGCCGCGCCGAACACATAGCGCGCATTGGGGAACACCGGCTTGCCGCCTTCGACGAGCCCGCCGATGTGATCGGGATGCCCGTGCGTTGTAACGACGATGTCGACGTCCTCGGGCTTGTGCCCGAGTTCGGCCAGCCGCGCCACCGTGTGTCCGGGCGGAAGCCGGCCGCGCAGCTGCTCGTACTCTTTCGGCAGCGCGCCGTTGCCGGTGTCGAACAGGATCAGCTCCTTGCCGGTGTTCACCAGCGTCGGAATGTTCGGATGCTCGATGCGCTGCGGGTCGATGTTGTTCGCGCGCGCCACCGCCTGCACTTCGTCGGCCGAAGCATTGGCGCCGTAGATCGGATGCAGCCCCTCGCGGACCGCCTTGGCGTCGAGCAGCGTGGCGACCTCGAAGCCGCCCAGCTTGAAGCGGTAGACGGTCGGCTGGAGCGGTCCTTGCAGTGGCGCGGGCATCGTCTTCCTCCTGGTTGTTGTTGAGCCTGCATAGCGCAGGACGCGGCCGGATGGGACTCGGTTTTTTCAGCCCTGGCGCCGGATGACGCCCCCACCTATGCTCGACGATTGCAACGCGTGAAAATGGCGGGGGCTGGCAATGGCGAAACGATCGAAGAAGAAGGCAAAGGCGAAGAAGACGGTCGCGAAGCGTAAGACGACGCGTGTCAAAACACGCGTGAAGACTGCGGCCAAAAAAGGCGTCAAGAAAGGCATTAAGAAGCGGAAGAAGGCCCGCAAAACCAAGCCGCGGACGTTCGGCGAACGCGTCTCGAGCGCGTTCAAGACGGTGACCGGCACGATCACCGACGTCGGCGGTCTGCGGAAGAAGTTCGAAACGCCCGGCAGCGACGAGACGGA
>DATDMA010000145.1:0-23732 GCA_036519015.1 Pseudolabrys sp.
CCGAGGAGTTCCTGCCGATCATCCATCCCGTCTTCGCCAACCGAAGACCTGGCGGATCGGCATCCACCACGGCGTCCGCGCACCGCACCTGGAAGCCTACCTCAACGAATTCGTCTTCCGGTTCAACCACCGATCTGTTCAACGCCTTGCGCTCGCTACTCGGCATCGCGGGCGACGCCTCGGCGCCAACCTATGACGTCCTATATTCTGGGAAATGCGCCATCCAAAATGTTGTGGTGATGGATGAAAACCGGATAGGCAAAGGTTGAAGGGGCGTTTGAGCTTGTGCCTTTAAGGAGGTTAGCGTCGCGGCTCTGCCGCCCGGCCGCTGAGCTGGCGGACCAATCCCGACTTCACGCTCGCCACGTGCTCGCGCATCAGGAATTCCGCGCGATGGGAGTCGCGCATCAGGATCGCGTCATAGATTCGGTGATGATCGTCGTGGCGGCGGCGGACGTCGGTGCGTTCGAAGGCGACGACGTTCCGGTGGGAAGACTGCGGCACACTCTGGCACAGCCGAATCATGTCACAAAGCATTCGGCAGCGCGCCGCCCCGTGGATGGCGTCATGGAAGGCGAAATTGATCGCCCCATAGGTGACGCGGTCCTCCTCGTGCATCTGGGGTTTTGCCAGCAAGTCATCGCCGGCGGTCAGCGTCCGCTCGATGATCGTGCACTCAGCTTCCGTGAGCCCGCGTTCTGCGGCAAACCGGGCTGCCAAAGCTTCCACGGTTGAACGGATTTCGTAGGCGTCGACGATTTCTGACGTTTGGAATTCTCGAACGGAGTAGCCGCGGTTGGGCGTGTAGTCGAGCAGTCCCTCACTAGACAGCGCTTGCAGGGCCGCCCGCACCGGCGTGCGTGATACTCCGAGGCTCTCCGACAGTTTGACCTCGTGCAATCGGGCGCCGGCATTGATCTCGCCGGAGAGGATTGCGGTGCGGATACGGTCGGCCACCGACAGCGAACGGGTACGGACCTTGTCGCCGTTCTCGGCTCTCTCGGAGGAAGCATCGGTCATGGAGATGGCTCGGCAGGGGCGGTGCGATGGCTCAGCAGGGCCGTGAGGATTGTATCCAATCTTTTTTGATTGTCACGATCGCACGTACCAAAACGCTTGAAAAACAAGAGACTGCACAAAGATTCATCGAGCGGAGCCTACTTTTGCGGCCATATTGTATCCATTATTCGTTGACACGAGGCATTCTGTATTCAACAAAACGAAACTCCTGTGGTGTTGGCGGAAGGCGTTGCATGTCTGCTGTCGTTGACGGCGCAATCGAAAAAATCACCGACAATCAGCACGACAGTCCCATCTTCGGTCAGGAGCGACTGTCCGACTGGCTTGCCGACGTCTGTGGCATCGCGCAGCGCAAGGTGTTGAAGCTTCTTGGAATTCCCTGATCTGACGGACGCAAGCATGACTCTCGGTGTCGATCATCCCAAGCCGGCCATCGTCGCGATCGATGTTCATCTCATGGCGCTCGACAACCTTGCCCCGAGGTTGAACGCCGTCGCGTGAACCGTCCCCAATCCCTCGTTCAGCCTCCGAAAAGGCCTGACATGTCCGACACGCTGCCGCGCGATCGCGTCCCCTATTTCGCCATCGACCGCGCTCCGCTCACGTCTTTCGATCGCGCTTCGGATCGAGCGGCTCTGCCGGATGCCTTGAACGAAGGCGCCGCCGCATGAACGCGTTGAATGCGTTCCAGCTCTTGAACGGCCTGACCTTCGCGGCGCTGCTCTTCCTGGTAGCGTCGGGGTTCACGCTGATCTTCGGGCTGCTGCGCATCGTCAATCTCGCCCACGGCGCGCTCTATCTGCTCGGCGGCTACATCGGCTATTTTGCGGCGCGCGCCTCCGGCAGTTTCGCGGTCGGAGTGGCTGCCGCCATGGTGGGCGTCGCGTTGATCGGCGTGGTGCTCGACCAGGGGTTGCTGCGCTTCGTCCGGGGCTTTGAGTTGCGTCAGGTGTTGTTGACGCTGGGCGTCGCCTTCGTGCTCAACGATCTCGGCCTCGTGATCTTCGGCGGTGATACCTATACCGTGCCGGTGCCGAGCTTCCTCGTCGGGGCGGTGCACTTCGCCGGCATTTTCTATCCGAAATACCGCCTTTTCGTGCTCGGCCTCGGCGTCGTCGCCTTCGTCGCACTCTGGCTCTTGCTCAACAAGACGCGCCTCGGCGCCTTGATCCGCGCCGGCGTCGACGATACCGAGACCATCGAGGCCATGGGCGTCGACATCCGGAAGGTGTTCCTTGCGACGTTCATGCTCGGCGCGGCGCTGGCTGGGCTCGGTGGTGTGATCGGCGGCGCCTTTCTCACGCTCTATCCCAGCGCCGACTCTGAGATCCTCGTCTTCTCGCTCGCAGTCGTGATCATTGGTGGCCGCGGCAGCCTGGTCGGCGCGGCAGTCGGCGCGCTCATCGTCGGCATGTTGAACACGGTCGGGCAGGTGATGTTTCCCGAACTGGCCTATTTCGTCATCTTCGGCCCGATGGCGGCGATCTTGGCTTTTCGGCCACTCGGCCTGTTCGGGAGGCCCGCATGACCGGACTGTCCGCCCTCGATCGGGTGAAATGGGGCGCGCTGGTTCTCGGCGCCGCCGCTTTCGTCCTGGTGCCGTTGGCGCTGCCGACCTACCAAGTCAGCATCGCCACCGAGATCGTCATCTTCGCCGTGCTGGCGATGGCGATCGACTTGCTTGCCGGGTTCACCGGCCGGACGCCGCTCTGTCACGGCGCGGTGTTCGGCGTCGCCACCTATGTCGTGCTCTATTGCGTCACGGTCATGGGCACGTCGCCGTGGCTGGCCGTCGTCATCGCTATCGTCGCGGCGACGCTGTTAGCCGCCTTGTTCGGGCTGCTCGCGATCCGCACCTCCGGTGTCTACTTCCTGCTGCTGACGCTGGCGCTCGGCATGCTGGTCTGGGGCGTCTGCTTGCGCTGGACGAGCATCACCGGTGGCGAGAACGGGCTGCGCGGCAGCGTCCGGCCGGATTGGCTGAGCCAGAACATCACCTTCTACTACGCGGTGCTGCTCGTCGTGGCGGTGGCGACCATCGCGATGTCGCGCCTCGTCAATTCGCCCTTCGGCACGGCGCTGCGCGGCATCAAGGACAGCGAAACTCGCATGCGCAGCCTCGGCTATAACGTGCCGCTGCATCTGTTTCTCGTCTTCACCATTTCGGGGTTCTTCGCCGGCATCGCCGGTGCGCTTTATGCGCTGTTCAACAATTTCGTCAGCCCGAGCACTGTGGCGCTCAGCCAATCGGTGGAAGGTCTCCTGATGGCCATCGTCGGCGGCATCGGTACGCTGTTCGGTGCCTTTATCGGGGCGTTCGCCATCGTCGGGCTCGAGAACTTCGTCAGCATCTACACCGAGCGTTGGCAGACGGTGATGGGCTGCATGTTCATCCTCATCATGATCTTCGCGCCCGAGGGCGTAATCGGTCGGCTGCGCATGCTGATCGTCCGCGTCCTGCGCCGATGAGTAAAAATTTATATCAGTCAGCACAGGCAGGAGAAAGATAATGGATCGCAGGGAGTTTCTGAAATCGACGGTCGCCACCGCGGCGCTCGGTGCGACCGGGACGCTGGCCGCGCCCTATGTCGCTCGTGCCGACTCGGGGCCGATCAAGGTCGGGCTGTTGGCGCCGCTGACCGGCGTGGTCGCAGCCGGCGGCCGCGAGATGGTCGACGGCTTCAACATGTATTGGGAGCAGGTGGGCAACGCGGTCGGGAGCCGTAAGGTCGAGGTGCTGGTCGAAGACGACGCCTCGAATCCAGACACCGCTCTGCAGAAGGCGCGCCGGCTGGTCGAGCAGGGCAAGGTCCATTTCCTAATTGGCAATCTGCTCGCCAACACGGGCCTTGCCGTCGCGAACTACGTCAAGGGCACCGGCACACCCTATTTCATTCCGATCATTGCCGCCGACGACCTTACTCAGCGCCAGCGCATCAAAAACGTAATCCGGGTGGCCGGCTACACCGCCAGCCAGACCTCGCGGCCGCTCGCCGATTGGGCGCTGAAGAAGGGCTGGAAAAAGATCGCTGCCATCAGCCAGGATTACACCTTCGGCCACGAGCAGTGTGGCGGATTCGCACAGGTCTTCACCGAGGGTGGCGGCAAGATCGTTGGTGAGTTCTGGCACCCGCTCAACACATCGGACTACAGCCCCTATCTCGGCCAACTCTCCGGCCTCGGAGTCGATGCAGTATACGCGATGGAGACCGGCGCCGACGCCACGCGTTTGATGCAGCAATATGCAAGCTTCGGATTGAAGGGGCAGATCCCCATGATCGGCGCCATGAACCTCACCGATCAGTCGGTGATCCGGACCATGGGCGACGAGGCTGATGGTGTGATCACCGCCGCGCATTTCGCCGAAGGTTCGGACGCGCCTAAAACCAAAGAGTTCGTGGCGGCCTACACCAAAAAGTTCGGCAAGATGCCGTCGCTTTACGGCTTCTCGATGTATTCCGGCGCCATGTGGGTGGCCGAGGCATTGAACAAAATCGACGGGAAAGCGGAGAACCGCGATCTCTTTATCGAAAGCGTGCTCAAGACCGAACTGACGGGCTCGCCGCTCGGCAAGACCGTGCGTCTCGACGACTACGGCAACCCGATCTACGACGTCTACATCCGTCAAGTGAAGAAGAACAAGGACGGCCAATATTGGAACGTGCCGATTGCCGACTATCCGAATGTCTCACAGTTCTGGAAATATGATCCGGTGGCCTACATGAAGCAGCCGCCTTATTCCCGAACCTTCCAGGGCATCAAGGCCTGAGGAGTAGGGCGCGGCGCTCTGTTCGCCGCGCCCGCTTCCGGGTGGAGGTCTCGTGTCTGAATTTCTCGAACTCGAAGGTGTCAGCGTCCAGTTCGGCGCGCTGAAGGCGGTCGACGATGTGTCGATCCGCGTTAAGCGCGGCGAACGGCGCGCGATCATCGGCCCGAACGGCGCCGGCAAAACCACGCTGTTCAACGCCATCACCGGGGTGACGCCTTCGACTGCGGGCAAGGTGCTGTTCGACGGCCGGGACGTCACGCGCGCAGCGGTGCATGCGCGGGCGCAACTCGGCATGGGCCGCACCTTCCAGATCACCAATCTGTTTCCCAGTCTGACCGTGAGCGAGAATATGCGCCTCGCGGTCCGCGGCCTTTCGGCTCGCAAATACTCGCTGTTTGGCTCCAACGCGCTCGATGGCGCGGAGGCCGCACGGGTGGACTCTGCGATCGGCCTGTCGCGCCTTCAGCGTCGCCTCGACGTGCTGGTCAAGGAATTGTCCTATGGCGAGCAGCGCCAGTTGGAGATGGCCATGACGCTCGCTTCCGGCCCAAAGCTGCTGCTGCTCGATGAGCCGGCAGCGGGCTTGTCGCCAACCGAGCGCGTCATCGTCTCCGATATTATCCGCTCGTTGCCGCGCGACATCACCATGGTGCTTATCGAGCATGACATGGAGTTGGCCCTCTCGGCCGTGGACTGGGTCACCTGCCTGAACAACGGCCGGCTGCTGACCGAGGCTTCGCCGACGGACATCCGGACCAACGTCGATGTACAGACGGTCTATCTCGGTAAGGCGAGGGCCCATGCTTGAGGTCATCGACATCCAGTCCTACTACGGGGACGCTCACGTTCTCCAAGGGGCTTCGCTGAAAGTTGCGACCGGCGAGATTCTGGCGCTGCTCGGCCGCAACGGCATGGGCAAGACCACTTTGATCCGGTCCATCATGGGGCTGGCGTCGCCTGAGGTGCGCGGCGGCTCCGTGCGCTGGAAGGGCGAAGAGCTGCGCGGGCTGCGGCCGCATGAGATCGCACGGCGCGGCATCGGCTATGTGCCGCAGGGCCGGCACCTGTTTCCATCTCTCACGGTGACCGAGCATCTGACGGTGCTCAAACCCGCCAGCGCGACCCACGGCTGGACTGTCGCTAAGGCTTTCGAATTCTTCCCGCGCCTTGCCGAGCGCCGCCATCACCGCGGCAACCAGCTCTCCGGGGGTGAGAGGCAGATGGTGGCGGTCGCGCGCGCGCTGATGATCGATCCCGAACTGCTCTTGATGGACGAACCGTCGGAAGGCCTCGCCCCGGTGATGGTGCAACATCTGGAGGGCATCATCGCGCAATTGAAGCAGGCCGGGCTGGGCGTGTTGCTGGTGGAGCAGAACCTCTACAGCGCACTGGCGGTGGCCGATCGTGTAACAGTGCTGGAGAGCGGCCGTGCCGTTTTCGAGGGTGGCGCCGCTGAGGTGACGCGCGACCCCGATTCGCTGATCCGATTCCTTGGCGTGCATTAGGCCGGAGCTGTGAGCATGACGGATAACGATCTCGCGCGGCTGATCCGCGGGCAGAACGAAGTGCCGCTTTCGGCTGAGCAGGCGGCGCGGTTCGCTGCGCTGGTTCGCGACGTCAATGCACGGATTGCCGAGGCGGCGCGTCAGAGGCTGACCATCGATGCGACGCCCTGGAGCCATGCCACCCTCCGTGCAGAGCGCGGTGCGGAGTAAAATGCGTGACCCATTGGTTCGATAAGGACCTGGTCGAGGTCGCGGCCGCGATCGCCGACGGTGCTGTGACGTCCGAGACCGTGACGTTGGAGGCGCTCGACCGCCTTGCGGCGCTCGGGCCGCGTTTCAATGCCACCGTCCTGATCGACCGTGATGGCGCCTTGACCGCGGCACGCGCCATGGACCGGGCTCGCTCGGCCGGTCAGCCGCTTGGTCCGCTCGGCGGCGTCCCGCTCGCGCACAAGGATTTATTCTATCGAGCCGGCCGTAATTGCCAGTGCGGCTCGCTGATCCGCCGCGACTTCGTTCCGGAGCACACCGCGACCGTGCTCAACCGGCTCGATGGCGCCGGCGCGCTTGATCTCGGCACACTGCACATGGCGGAGTTCGCGCTTTCGCCGACCGGTTACAACGGGCACGTCGGTCATGGCCGCAATCCCTGGCATGTCGATCACTGCTCCGGCGGGTCGTCCTCGGGCTCCGGGGCCGCCGTGGCCGCGCGGCTCATCTTCGCCGCGCTCGGCTCCGACACCGGAGGCTCGATCCGTCATCCCGCGGCCATGTGCGGCGTCACCGGCGTGAAGCCGACGCACGGTTTGGTCAGCCTCCATGGCGTGATGCCGCTGGCGCCGTCGCTGGACACGGTCGGGCCGCTGGCGCGCAGCGCCCGCGATGCCGCCCGCGTGCTGACGGTGATCGCCGGCCCCGATCCCCACGACGGCATCACGGCGACAGCGCCGCGCCGCGACTACGAAGCGTCTTTGACCGGCGAGGTGGCTGGCCTGCGCATCGCCGTGCCGCGCGCCTATTACCACTCGGCGGCAACGGACGAGATCAACCGTTTGCTCGACGACAGCGTTGCGGTGCTGCGCGACGCGGGCGCCACCATCATCGAGACCGGCGTGCCCGACATGGCGCTGGTCAACGCGCTGATGCAGCTGGTGATGAGCGTCGAGGCGGCGGCGCTGCATCGGCGATGGCTGATCGAGCGGCCGCAGGACTATGCCGATCAGGTGCGCGCCCGCATCGAGCCGGGGCTGGCCTATCCCGCCACCCGTTATGCCGAGGCGCTGATGATGCGCGGCGCGATCGCCCGTGAATGGGTTGCGACGGCCATGGGCGATGCGGATTGCGTCCATCTGCCGACGCTGCCGGTGCCGGTGCCCACCATCGCCGAGACGACCATCGGGAGCACCGCCGATGTGGCGGCAAAGATCGCCCAGGTCACCCATTGCACCCGCGGCATCAACTACTTGGGCCTGCCGTCCGTAGCGGTGCCGTGCGGGTTCACCGCCGGCGCACTGCCGGTGTCATTCCAGCTGGTCGGCCGCCTCTACGATGAAGCGCTCCTGCTGCGCGTCGCTGATGCCTATCAGCGCCGCACCGACTCGCACCGCCGCCTGCCGCCGGACTGCGGTCCACTGCCTTCCTGACCGGCCGTTTCACCATCGAGAGCTCCTAGGACGGACAGATCGTCGCCGAGGATGGCGTCGACAAGAGGTATCGCACTGGTCTGTGACGTATTGCGTTGAAAGTGCTCGTCGGCGGTGGCCGAGAGTTTAACGGTGCCATTTTCATTTATGCCGAACTCGACAAGCTCCGTTTCCGGCCGATTGGACGAGGGAAGGGCGGCGCGCGGCGCTAATTCGTAACGAATGGATGCTGCGCGAGAGCCCATAATCGATGGCGATGCGTACGCTGTGCGGGCGCCGCTCCGCAAAGTGGCCGCGTGTGGGCGCCGACGCGAGTTACCGCGACGAGGCAATATGGCCGCAATTGGGTTCAAGGCTGTCGTCGCTGGAAAACTTACTGAATTTCCCGAGCCCACCTCCCAATGGTAAGGGCCTTGGTTCGACCGCCGTGCGTCACAATATATGTCTACCGATTACCTGCGCGCGCAGCTCGAACAGATCGGCTACGCTGATCTCATTCATAACCCTTTCGCAGAGTCGTAAGAAAAGCCGCAATGCTCTAGGTACTTATGGGCGATTCAATCATCAATCGGCAGCATTATCGAGTGTCACGGGTGCAAATTACCTACCGTTTGGAAATTGGCCGCTCCAGCGGCCACCACGCCACCCGCGAGATCGTCCGCTGGCTCGTGGCATTTGTGGCGACAGCGATCTGCGCAGCCATCTCATTCGTGTGGCTCGACCGGCCAATCGCGACGTATGTGCACGTGCACAATATGCGACCGCAGCAGGCGCTCCTGGAGCAGTTGACCCATATGCCCGATCCGCTCATCCCGATTGCGGTCGTCGCGCTGGCCATCATCGGACTGCGGATTTTGACGAAACGGCCGCTGATTCGCTTGGAGATTGCCGGGTTCCTCTGCAGTCTGAGCGTGCTCTTCGCCGAGACGATCAAGGACCAGCTCAAGTTCCTTTTCGGGCGCACCTGGCCGGAAAGCTGGGCACATCTTGATCCATCATTCATCGGGACCGGCGCTTACGGTTTCAACTGGCTGCACGGAGGGGCGGCCTATGAATCCTTTCCCTCCGGCCATATGGGCGCGACCTGTGCGGTCGTCTCAGTCCTTTGGATCTGGTACCCGCAATGGCGTGCGCTATGGGTGCTTGCCGGCTTTGTGGTTGCCGTCGCGCTTATCGGCGGCAATTATCACTTCCTTAGCGACGTGATCGCCGGCGCTTTCGTCGGCGGTTCAACCGGATGGATAACAACGATGCTCTGGACGTCGTGGCTGTCGTTACGCTTTCCCCGGGCGCCAAAGCTCGATGGCGCGCATAGCGCCGAAAACAGAATTCGGAATTAAATTTGGAAAAGATATTGCCAACATAAAAGCAACGCGTCGATCTTGTATTTTTTATGGTCGGCACGCTCCCTTCTAAACGAATGTATGGCTGATCGTAAAACGTTACCGATTAAATATCCGATTTGGCATGCGATCGTCGCCGAAACGAATGCGGTAGCCGCGGCGCCAATGCCGTAGCCCAAAAAGTGTGAGCATGCGGCTCCGACAAGGACAGCCAATGTTGCGGGAACCAGCACAAATACCTTGAAACGCATGCCCAACAGGGCGCCCGCAGCGAAAGATATTATGGCGAGCGTAATAATAATAGCCGTAGCTCCGAGCGACGATGTGAATGCGCGCGCCGCTATGAGATGCCGCAGAGTTTCAATAATCCGGTGGCAGGCTGTCGCTGAATGATCTGCTGCGACAAACCGTCGCCACCGTCACGCCAGTAATATCTCCGGGATTGCAGACCAATTCTATCACGAGCGACGACAGCGCGTGCGATCTCATCGTCGCAAGCGGCGCTCATAGTTTATGTGCGACTGACGGCGCGCCGGGAGGAAACTCGCTACGAGCGGTAGCCCGATAGCGGTACTCATTCGCCGCGAATAGACGGTACCCGACTGCGCATGCAGGCCGGAACACCTCGGAAGAGACGTGCTGAATATGTTGATCTAGCCATTTTACGCAGCAGCAGCGAGCCGCGCAATTAACTATGGTTTTCTTCTGCACTGCACAATTTACCCGGCAGAGGGTACATAAATGCCGTTAATTTATGGGGTTTTTCATGTCGAAGCTTGAACGACTGATTGCGGGCGGGTTGGAGGAGTCTCCGGACTGCCAATGCGGCGCCGAAATGCGACTGAGAGAATCAATAGCCGTTGGCAGGTCGCCCGGGACGGAGATGCGAATTTACGGCTGCGCGGTTTGCAGACGCGAGCTTCGCCTGACCGTCTGGAATGATGCTGATGTCTCGAAGGGAGTCGGGAGCGGCATATAGGTTGAAAGTGGATTGCAGCTTATTTGTAATTGTGTTTTTCAGCGGGCATTCGCTGGTATTATTACATTAAAGTAATGTGCACATTCCTTCAGAGGTTTCGCGCGCTCCACAGCGATTAAGTCGGCGCGGCAAACCCTCAGGTATGCCGGTGCCGCTATTTCATGGTTGCGACGACTCGTCTTTCGCGTACTAGCTGATTGCGTTTCAGTATAGGAAGGCTAATTAATACGATATCATTCCTTACTAGGAGGATTCGGATGAAAGGCCCAAACCTGAGCGCGATGTCGGTCGATGATCTTTTGGAATTGCGGGATCGGGTCAGTCAAATATTGACGAGCCGAGTCCAAACTGAGCGGCGTGAGTTGGAATCGCGATTGGAGCGCCTGCAAAGTGTGACGGGATCTTCGCTTCGCGGCGGGAAGCGCGGAAAGGTTGCGCCGAAATATCGCAATCCGGAAAACCCTGCTGAAACCTGGACGGGCCGCGGATTGCGTCCGCGCTGGTTGGCAGCGGCGATGAAGACCGGGAAGAAGCTCGTCGATTTCCAGATTGCCGGTGCTGCGACGGTACCGTTGCAGAGACGGAAGCGCAGGTCCAAGACGACGCACTAGCGAGCCCGGCGTGCGCTTTGTCGGCACGCGATGAGGGGTATGATTTTTGTTTTGCTCTGATGCCGGAGCGCGATGCGATAGTGTTTGCGTCGTGTGGTAATTATGACTTTTGAGTATGGCCTTTAAGGCGGCCGGTTCCCGACCGGCCGCCTGCGGTTTTTCGCCGCGCTTCCTCCGGACAGGCGTCAATTGCGCCCCCGCGACGCACGATAACCGCTACTTCACCTTGCCCATGTCTGTGAGCACCTCGTTGGCCGCCTTGAAGGCGTCGAGGCCAGCCGGGATGCCGCAATAGACGGTCGCGTGCAGCAGCACTTCCTTGATGTCTTCGACCGTCAGGCCGTTATTGATCGCGCCGCGCACGTGCAGCTTGATCTCCGGGCTCTTACCCAGCGCCGTCAGCATTGCGAGGTTGAGCATGCTGCGCGTCTTCTTGTCGAGCGTCGGCCGGCCCCAGGCATAGCCCCAGGCCCATTCGGTCGTGACGTGCTGGAATGCCATCATGAAGTCGTTGGCATTCTTGATCGACCCGTCGACATAGTCGGCGCCGAGCACCTCGCGGCGCAGGGCCAGGCCGCGGTCAAACATTTCGCCCATGGTCTCGTCGTGGTCGTGCGTGTGGTTCATGTGTTCGCTCCCTGTTGCTCGTTTCAGATTTCAGTTTTTATTTTTTCGATATGCTGGCCTATGGCCGTGTGATCGGCGTTGTCGTCCAGGCTTTTGGCGGCGTCATCCCATAGATCGGCACAGCGGTCGGCGAGGGGCGTTGGGACACCCAGCGCATGGCCAAGGCTGTCCGCCGTGCGCACGTCCTTGGCCATCAACTTAAGGGGAAAGCCGGCGTTGAAGGTCTTGGAGATGATGAATTGCTTGAGCTTGACCTCGGTGGTGTTGTTGCGCCCGGTGGACGCGTTCAGGATGTCCGCCATCAGGTTGGGATCGAGCCCGAACTTCTCGCCGATACTCGTCGCCTCGACGGCGGCAATCAGGCCTGCCGCCGACACATAGTTGTTCAGGGCCTTCATCGCGTGACCAGAGCCGAGTTTGCCGGTGCGGAAGATCGAACGGCCCATGAACGTCAGGACGTCGTTGGCGCGGTCGATCGTGCCTGCGTCGCCACCGACCATGATCGCCAACGTACCGTCGGTCGCGCGCTTGGCCCCGCCGGAGACCGGAGCATCAATAAACTCGAAGCCCGCGGCGATGAATGTGTTGCCGAGTTCGCGTGTCGCGATCGGCTCGGACGAACTCATCTCGATGATGACGGCGCCGGGCTTGATATCCTTCTTCAGCGGTTCGAGCGCCGCCCGCACGATCTTGCCATCCGGCAGCAGCGTGATCACGACATCGGCGGTTTTGACCGCCTCCGCCGCGTTTGCGGCCACGTAACCGCCGGCGGCCCGGAATCGCTCGCGGGCGGCATCCGAGAGATCAAAGCCTGCCACCTGGAAGCCCGCGCGGATCAGGCAGGCGCCCATGGGAATGCCCATGTTGCCGAGGCCGATCACGGCGATGGGGGCGGGGGGACGGATCACTGGTTTTGGGGTCATGGCCAGTTCTCGTGGACCATTCAATCTGTGGGCTGCCGGGCGCGGCGCGCGCGCAACCATTCGAAACCCAAGCGCCGCCACGCGACAACGCCGGGCTCGCGTGCATTAAGGCGTGCCAGCCGGCGGAATGCAATCATCCGGCCCCCGAACACAACCTAAAACGGCTTGCGATTCACCTGGCGCTCGTAGCACCATTGAGATCTGGCCGTGGTGCGAAAGCGATATGATTCGCGGCGGAACTTTTTGGCGTCCAACATATTGCAATGGTGCGGTTAGGCTGTGGGGTCGAGACGCTCAGCCAAGCCGCAAAGGCGGGGGGTAATCGGCCTGCCTCGATCCGTTCTTCGATAACAAAAAGCGAGGACAGCAGGCACCGTGCGCAGCAGCCTCACCGTCCGCAACTCACGCAAAGTGCTCTGCGTATTTCCGGCCTATGCGCCGGCGTTCGGCACGTTCTCGCACTCCTATCCACTGCTTTATAACGTGCGCGCCTTCATGCCGCCGCAGGGCCTGCTGGTGGTGGCATCCTATCTGCCGGAGTCCTGGCCGGTCCGCTTCGTCGACGAGAACATCGCACGAGCGAGGGATGCCGATTTTGCCTGGGCGGACATTGTCCTGGTGAGTGGCATGCATGTTCAGGCTCCGCAGATCCACAGCATCCATACCCGCGCCAAGGCGGCCGGCAAGGTCACCGTGCTCGGCGGCCCTTCGGTGTCCGGCGCGCCCGAGCTGTATCCGGACATCGACTATCTGCACATCGGCGAGATCGGCGATGCGACCGATGCGCTGATCGCGCGGCTGGACGACAGCGTCGCGCCGCCGCCGGCGCCGGTGCGGTTCGAAACCAAGGAGCGCCTGCCGCTTTGCGATTTCCCGATTCCCGCATACGAAAAAATCCCGATCGGACGCTATCTCATCGGCAGCCTTCAGTTTTCGTCCGGCTGTCCCTACCAGTGTGAATTCTGCGACATCCCCGCACTGTATGGCCGGCAGCCGCGCTTGAAGTCGGCTGAGCAGCTTCTCGCCGAGCTCGATGCGATGCTGGCTCAGCCGGCGCGGCCGCACACCGTCTATTTCGTCGACGACAACTTCATCGGCAACAAAAAGGCCGCCCGCGATCTGCTGCCGCACCTGATCACCTGGCAGAAGGCGAACGGCTATCCGTTCAATTTCGCCTGCGAAGCGACGCTCAACATCGCCAAGCAGCCGCAGATCCTGGAGCTGATGCGCGAGGCGTGGTTCGTCGAAATCTTCGTCGGCATCGAGACGCCTGAGATGGACGCGCTCAAAGGCATGCGCAAGGAGCAGAACGCCACGCTGCCGATGCTCGAGGCGATCCAGACGATCAACAACTATGGCATGGAAGTGACGGCCGGCATCATCATCGGCCTCGACACCGACACCGACCAGTCGGCCGACCGGCTAATCGAGTTCATCGAGGCCTCGCGCATTCCGATCCTGACGATCAACCTGTTGCAGGCCCTGCCGAAGACGCCGCTGTGGACGCGGCTCGCGCGTGACGAGCGGATCACCGACGACCCTGCGCTGGAGTCGAATGTGCGCTTCTTGCGACCCTATGAAGACGTGCTGGCAGCATGGCGTCGCTGCATCGCACATGCCTATACGCCAAAGAATCTGTTCGCGCGATTTAAGCACCAGGTCGACAATACCTACGTCAATCGGCTTGAGCCGCCGGCGGCAGCGCGCCTGACCTTGGCCGGCTTGCGCCACGGCGCAGTGTTGGGCTGGCGGCTGTCGACACGCGTCGGCCTCAAGGCCGACTATCGCCGCTACTTCTGGGATGCTTTCAATTACGCACTCAAGCGCAAGCAGATCGAGGCGGGCATGGGCATGGGCTTTGTCGCCCATCATTTGATCGAATTCTCGCGCGAGGCGGTGCGCGGCGCGCAGAATGCCTCTTTCTATTCCACCCACGAGCGCTGACGGCGCGGGCACCTGCGCGCGCCGTTGAGTAGCCTATGGCTATGCGCTGCGGCGCATGTCGGCAATGTCGTCGAACTTGCCGAGCATCTGCTCTTGGTACCCGTCGCAGATTTGCGATAGCAAAACCCTGATCTCAGCTCGGGTATCCTCACTTGGCTGCACGAGCGGCAAGCGCACCGCCGCCGACATCAGGCCGAGCAGACTGAGGGCATATTTCAGCGGCGTCGGGTTGCTTTCCCGAAACAATGCCGCGGTCAGGCGGCCAACCGGCTCGCCCAGCCGCTGCGCCCGGCTGATCTGGCCCTGGCGGCATGCCAGGAACATGCCTCGGCAGAGACCGGGCGCGATGTTGGAGGTGACCGAAATGCAGCCATTGCCGCCTTGTGTGAAGAAGGCAAGCGCCGTCGCGTCGTCGCCGGACAGCAGCCGGAAGTGTTCGCCGACGAGGGACCGCAGGCGCGCCAAACGTGTCACGTCGCCGGTCGCATCTTTGAGGCCGATGATTTGCGGCATCTCGGCCAGGCGCGCGACGGTTTCGTCCGACAGGCCGCATGCCGAGCGCGACGGGACATCGTACAGGATGATCGGCAGCGGCGTCGCCTCGGCAATTGCGCGGAAGTGAGCGTAAAGTCCCGCCTGGGTCGGCTTGTTGTAGTAGGGAACGGTCGACAGGATTGCGTCGGCGCCGGCGGCTTCGGCATCCTTGGTCAAGGTAATCGCATGCGAGGTCGAGTTGGACCCCGCACCGGCGATGACCGGTACGCGGCATTGCGACACGCGGGCCGCAATGCTGACGATCTTGCGGTGCTCCGCCGGCGTGAGCGTCGGCGCCTCGCCCGTGGTGCCGCAGACGACAAGGGCGTTGGCGCCCTCGAGGATCTGCCGGTCGCAATAGCGTTCAAAGGTTGGGGCGTCGAAGCTGCCGTCCGCGTGGAAGGGCGTTGGGAGTGCCGGGGCATAGCCCGACAGCTTGGACACGTGTTGGCCGATGGGAAACATCGATTACCGCTTGGGTCTGAGGACGTTCGTTGGCGGCTCGTCAGCGATTACGCTGCATGCCGCCGACGGAAGACCTGTTCGCCATCTTCGGCGTGATCGTCCGATGCGTCCTTGTGGCCGAGATCGAGATCCAGGATGCCGGGCACCATGACGACCGCCTGCGGCTTGTGACCGTTCTCGAACATTGCGAAGCGAAGGGCTTCGGCGCGGTCGACAAAGAGGCCGCCGCGCGCGCCGGCCTGGTCCTGGACGACCCAGTTCCCGCGACTGTTCTTACCGATGAAGAAGAGGGAGGGGTCCGGACTCGAAGGAGGCTCAATGTGTCTCATGGAAGTTCTCCGTTGATGGTTGGTGATGGGCTTAGTGGCGAAAGGCGGCGGTCCAGATCGCGGCCGCGGCGAGGAAGAAACAAATGAAGACTGACAGAATGAGAATGGCGGGAAAGGTGTGCTTAGCGAGATCAACAATTCTGGAAAACAGATGCTGCGCGGGGCCGTGAGTTGGCGGACTAAGGCGTCCGAAGCGGGGACTTGGTAATTCGGCTGAACTGGACGGCATGTCAATTCGCGGAAACTCAGATAATTCGCGTGTGCCTTTCATCATGACCGTTGCCTCGCTATGCGTCATTGGATGCTCGGCAGGTCGTCGTCGTTTTTCGTCGACAGCTTGGTGCGACCACCGAAGAGCTCCTGCTCGATCGCCGTCCGGTGCCGGCGCTCCTCGGCGCTGGCCTGCGCCGCGCGCAGGTAAAGCTGGCAGACGGTCTTGATCGCTTTTCTCATGAAGCTCGACATCGAATGTCTGTTGAGACGTGGAAGCGACGGACGCCGGATGGCCCAACTCGTTATGGCTCATGCCGTTGTGGCCGCCTATGCCGTCAATGTGCGCGCGCCTGCATATGAATTCGAGACGTGGCGTCGGATCGTTTCATAGGGACGGCATAGGGGCAGGGTCGGGGGGAGACGCTGGTCACACGGCCAGCCAGGCAAGGCCCGCCGTCAGTGCATAGGCGGCGGCTTCGTCGTAGTGGGTCAGGAGTGGTCCTAGCGGGACTTCACGCCGGAAGCCGCCGATAACGACGCAGTAGCAGGCCGCGAGCGCCATGAGGTTCTCTAGCGTGTTCGCGAAGCCCTGGCGGCCAACGAAGGCAAAGGCGATCAGAATGGCCAGCCGCACGCAGAAGCGAATCAGGACCCGTGTAATAGCGATCTCGCGTGGGATATCAGGTGTTGACGCCATGCCCGTCCAATCGATCGATCAGGCGAAATTGTCGCAGCAGACGACGTGCGCCGTTGCGGCCTGGACCTGCGGCCCCCGTGCCGATTCGCCGGCGACCGCGAGGGCGCTCCGGCACGCCTCGACAAATGCCGACAGGAGCGCCAGCGCCAAGTCATGGTGGCTCGTGTCCACCGTGTCGTCCAACTCGACCGGCAGGTTCGGCTGATTGGAGAGCGCGCAATGCCACTCGCCGTCATCGTAGGCGAGACGGCGAAGCGTCCAGCCCGGCAATTCGACCTCAATGAGAGCCAGGCAGGCATCCACCCAGGCGGATGACTGCATGAGGCGATTGATGCGAGCGGCAACAAGCCCGGACTGATTGAGCAGCGGCAGGCGGGTACAGGTTGCGTAGATCACATCCGACATGAGGTCGGGTGTGATCGCCTGAGCCGAGTGGAGCCGGTGGCTCAGGTCGTCGCCAGCGCTGTCATGGTCACGAGTGTAAAGCATGGCGGCACCTCACCAGTGCGGCCGAAGCCATGGCCGCTGCTTGTAAGGTGGTCAAAACGCCATAAAGAAACGAGACGGATCGAATCACTATCGCATAGGAATTTTATAAGTCTCGTCGCTCTAGATCGGGACAACGTGAGAGCTTTGGTCTGGCCAACGGGCTGGGTGATCGTGCGCGACAATAATCGACACAAAGACTGACACATTGTCGGCAGGCTCGTGACGCAGTGGGCTACCGGCGCCGGCATAGGAATTTCATAAAAGCACGGCCTACAAGATGATTTGATCTCGCAACATTTTCGCAGCTGCGAAAGCCATTTGGTGGGCGAATTCACCAGTCAAGCAGCCGGTCCCACGACGCGCGTTCCGCATTCGCCCGAGTTCCTATTGCACCGCGTCTATATGAGATTCCTATAACATTCACCGCCGCGCCGTCTCGAAAACATATGCCGATAGTGGCAACTGTTCGGCGGAAATACGGGGCGCACAGGCTTTTGCTGCACGTCAGTGCCGCCCCCTAACGCAAAGGTCTTGACCGCGCGCCGCGGTGCTGTCTCGCCAGGAGCAAAAGATGTTGGACCTGATTTTCGTAGCTGCGACCCTTGTCTTCTTTGCGGTCACGGTCGGCTACGTCTACGCCTGCGATCGTCTCTAAGGAGGCATCCATGATCTTCGACTATTCGCTCGCCGCCCTCGTCACCGCAGGGCTCACAATCTATCTCGTCTACGCTTTGCTCAAGCCAGAGCGGTTCTGACAGAGGCTAAGACCATGACCGTCATCGGCTGGATTCAAATTCTGCTCTTTTGCGCGATCATCGTAGTGATAACGCCGTCGCTCGGCGGCTACATGACGCGCGTGTTTAACGGCGAGCGTACATTCCTCTCGCCTGTGCTGCGTCCGATCGAGGCCGCCGTCTATTGGGCCGGCGGGGTAGACGAGCGCCGCGAGCAGCATTGGCTGACTTATACAGTCGCCATGCTGTTCTTCCATGCCGCCGGCTTCGCGATTCTCTACGCGCTGCTGCGTTTCCAGGATCTGTTGCCGTTCAATCCGGCTGGCATGACGGCGGTCGCGCCGGATCTGTCGCTGAACACGGCGATCAGCTTCATCACCAACACCAACTGGCAGAACTACGGTGGCGAAAGCACGCTGTCTTATCTCGTGCAGATGGTCGGCCTGACGCACCAGAACTTCCTGTCGGCCGCGACCGGCATCGTGTTGGCGGTGGCGCTGATCCGCGGCTTTGCCCGCGCCTCGATGCGCACTGTCGGAAACTTCTGGGTCGATATCACCCGCTGCACGCTCTACATCCTGCTGCCGATCTGCGTTGTCTTCACGCTCTTCCTCGTGTGGCAGGGCATCCCGCAGACGCTCGGACCCTATATCGATGCGACGACACTTGAAGGTGCCAAGCAGACCATCGCGGTCGGCCCGGTAGCGTCGCAGGTCGCGATCAAGATGCTCGGCACCAATGGTGGCGGCTTCTTCAACGCCAACGCCGCGCATCCGTTCGAGAATCCGACGGCGTTTTCGAATTTCGTGCAGATGATCTCGATCTTCGCCTTGGGGGCCGCGCTCACCAACGTCTTCGGACGCATGGTCGGCAACCAACGCCAGGGCTGGGCGATCTTCGCCGTCATGGGCGTGCTGTTCCTTGCCGGCGTCATCGTCTGTTACTGGGCCGAGGCCACAGGCACACATACCCTCGATGCGCTCGGCCTGACCGGCGGCAACATGGAAGGCAAGGAAGTCCGCTTCGGCATCGTCGCCTCCGCGCTCTTCGCCGTGATCACGACCGCCGCGTCGTGCGGCGCCATCAATGCCTGGCATGATTCCTTCACCGCGCTCGGCGGCATGATCCCGATGATCAATATGCAGCTCGGCGAAGTCATCATCGGCGGCGTCGGCGCCGGTCTCTATGGCATGCTGCTCTTCGTCATCGTCGCCATCTTCGTGGCGGGTCTGATGGTCGGCCGCACGCCGGAATATGTTGGCAAGAAGATCGAGGCCAAGGAAGTCAAGATGGCCATGCTCGCCATCCTGGTCCTGCCGTTGATGTATCTCGGCTGGACGGCAATCGCGGTTGTCTACCCAACGGCACTCGCCTCCCTGGGCAACTCCGGGCCGCACGGCTTCAGTGAGGTTCTCTATGCCTTCGTGTCGCAGACCGCGAATAACGGGTCGGCCTTCGGCGGGCTGACAGGGAACATCATGTTCTACAACCTCTCTGGCGCGGTCGCGATGTTCATCGGCCGCTTCTGGATGATTATCCCGGCCATGGCCATTGCCGGCTCGCTCGCGGCCAAGAAGTCCGTACCGCCGTCGGCGGGTACGTTCCCGACAACCGGCGGTCTCTTCGTCGGCCTGGTCGTGGGCGTCGTCCTGATCGTCGGTGGCCTCACTTTCTTCCCCGCGCTCGCGCTCGGTCCCATCGTCGAACAGCTCGCCAATAACGCGGGCACGGTCTTCTGACCGAATCCTCTTCGGAGATTTTCTATGGAAACCTCACAAATCCGCAAACGCGCGCCGGTGTCGGCTTTGCTGGATCCAAAGATCGTGGCGCCGGCCATCGGGCAAGCCTTTACGAAGCTCGATCCGCGCAAGATGATCAAGAACCCGGTGATGTTCGTGGTCGAGATCGTCTCAGCTTTGACGACTGTCATCCTGATCCGTGATCTCGTGACCGGTGGCACGCAACTCAGCTTCGAGTTCCAGATCGTCTTTTGGCTGTGGTTCACGGTGCTGTTCGCAAACTTCGCGGAAGCCGTCGCCGAGGGCCGTGGCAAGGCGCAGGCGGATGCCTTGCGCCGTACGCGGACGGAGACGAAAGCCAAGCTCCTCAACGGCAACGACCGCAGGACCTTCAAGCTGGTGCCGAGCACCACGCTCAAGGTCAACGACGTCGTTCTGGTCGAGGCCGGTGACCTGATCCCGTCAGATGGCGAGATCATCGAGGGCGTCGCCTCGGTCAACGAGGCGGCCATCACCGGCGAGTCGGCGCCGGTCATCCGCGAGTCGGGCGGCGACCGTTCCGCGGTCACCGGCGGCACGCAGGTGTTGTCCGACTGGATCCGCGTGCGCATCACGGCGGCTCCGGGCTCGACCTTTCTTGATCGCATGATCAAGCTGGTCGAGGGCGCCGAGCGGCAGAAGACGCCGAACGAGATCGCGCTCAACATTCTGCTCGCGGGCCTGACGATTATCTTCATCTTCGCTACGGTGACGATCCCGAGCTATGCCGCCTATGCTGGCGGCTACATCTCGGTCGTGGTGTTAGTGGCGCTGTTCGTCACGCTCATCCCGACCACTATCGGTGCGCTTCTGTCCGCCATCGGCATCGCCGGCATGGATCGGCTCGTCCGCTTCAATGTGCTCGCCATGTCCGGCCGCGCGGTCGAGGCCGCCGGCGACGTCGACACGCTTCTGCTCGACAAAACGGGCACCATCACGCTCGGCAACCGTCAGGCGACAGATTTCAAGCCGGTCCACGGGGTCACTGAACAGGAATTGGCCGACGCCGCGCAGCTCGCCTCGCTGGCTGATGAGACGCCGGAAGGGCGCTCGATCGTGGTGCTTGCCAAGGAGAAGTACGGCATCCGCGGGCGCGAGGTCGCTGAGATTGGCGCCAAGTTCATTCCGTTCACGGCGCAGAGCCGGATGAGCGGTGTGGAGGTTAATGGCTCCTGGATACGCAAGGGTGCCGTCGAATCGATCCTCGCCTTCCTCAACGCGTCCGGAAAGGGTGCTGTGAGCGCCGATAGCGCGAGCGAGATCACCGGAATCTCGGAGGCAATCGCCAAGGCCGGCGGCACGCCGCTCGCCGTCGCAAAGGACGGCAGGCTTCTGGGCGTCATCCACCTCAAGGACATCGTCAAGGGTGGTATTCGCGAGCGTTTCGCCGAGATGCGGCGCATGGGTATCCGCACCGTCATGATCACGGGCGATAACCCGATGACCGCCGCAGCAATCGCCGCCGAAGCAGGCGTGGACGACTTCCTCGCCCAGGCGACACCGGAAGATAAGCTGCAGCTGATCCGTGACGAGCAGGCCAAGGGCAAGCTGGTCGCCATGTGCGGCGACGGCACCAACGACGCACCCGCGCTGGCGCAGGCGGACGTCGGTGTTGCCATGAATACTGGCACGCAGGCGGCGCGCGAAGCCGGCAACATGGTCGATCTCGACTCCAACCCGACCAAGCTCATCGAGATCGTCGAGATCGGCAAGCAGCTTCTGATGACGCGCGGCGCGCTCACGACATTCTCGATCGCGAACGACGTGGCCAAGTACTTCGCCATCATCCCCGCAATGTTCGTCGCCTTCTATCCGCAGCTGAATGCCTTGAACATCATGAACCTGTCGAGCCCGCAGAGTGCGATCCTGTCGGCGATCATCTTCAACGCCTTGATCATCATCGCGTTGATCCCGCTGTCGTTGAAGGGCGTGGCTTTCCGCGCGATCGGCGCCGGACCGTTGCTGCTCCGCAACCTGATGATCTACGGCGTCGGCGGCGTCATCATCCCGTTTATCGGCATCAAGGCCATCGACGTTGTGGTCACGGCTTTGCACTTGGCCTGAGGAGATAAGATCATGTTGAGAGAAATTCGTCCGGCAATCGTCTTGATCGTGGTCCTGACAGCCATCACAGGCTTGGTCTATCCGCTGGTCATGACCGGCGTCGCGGGAGTGATCTTCCCATCCCAGGCCCAGGGCAGCCTGATCGAACGGGACGGGAAGGTTGTCGGCTCGCGGCTGATCGGCCAGGAATTCGACGACGCCAAGTATTTCCATGGCCGTCCGTCGGCGACCACCGGCCCTGATCCGAAGGACGCGACCAAGACCGTGCCGCAGCCGTATAACGCCATTAACTCGATGGGCTCGAACCTCGGGCCGACGAGCAAGGCCCTGGCCGACCGCATGAAGGCTGACGTGGATAAGCTGAAGGCGGAGAACCCGTCCGCTCCGGTCCCCGTCGATCTCGTCACCACCTCTGCGAGCGGCCTTGATCCCAACATCTCGCCCGCGGCGGCGTTGTTTCAGGTGCCGCGTGTTGCTAAGGCGCGTAATTTGCCGGAAGATCGCGTGCGTCAACTTGTTGAAGAGCAGGTTCGAGGCCGTTTCCTCGGTCTGCTCGGCGAGCCGCGCGTCAATGTTCTGATGCTCAATCTGGCCCTGGATCAGATGGCGGCCAGCAAGAGCGGCTGAACGAAAGATGGGCTGAGGCATCTCACCACTGATGGCGGAGCAGCGACGCGATTCAGAACAGCGGCCTTCGCCGGAAGCCTTGCTGGAGGCTGCCCGGCGCGAGGAGAGCCGCGCCGGCAGGCTCCGCATCTTCGTCGGTGCGGCCCCCGGTGTCGGCAAGACCTACACGATGCTGGAGACCGCGCGGGCGCGGAAGAAGGACGGTGATGACATCGTCGTGGGTGTCGTCGAGACCCACGGTCGGAAGGAAACCGAGGCGCTGCTCGAAGGCCTTGAGGTCATTCCGCGCCGCCACGTCGATTACAAAGGACGATCGCTCGAGGAAATGGACCTCGATGCGATCGTCGCGCGCCGGCCGCAGATCGCGCTTGTCGATGAACTCGCGCACACCAATGCGGCCGGCAGCCGTCATCCGAAGCGCTACCTCGACGTCGAAGAGATTCTGAACAGCGGCATTGACGTCTACACGACGGTCAATATCCAGCACATCGAAAGCCTGAACGACGTCGTCGCCCAGATCACGCGTGTCCGCGTCCGCGAGACCGTGCCCGACGAGATATTCGATCGGGCCGAGTCGGTCGAACTGGTCGACCTTCCCCCGGGAGACCTGATTCAGCGGCTCCGGGAAGGCAAGATCTATATCCCGCAGCAGGCCGAGCGGGCGCTCGAACACTTCTTCTCGCCGGCCAATCTGACCGCGCTGCGCGAACTTGCCCTGCGCCGCACCGCCGAGCGGGTGGACGAGCAGCTTCTTACCGAGATGCAGGCGAAGGCGATCCCAGGCCCCTGGGCGGCCGGCGAACGCGTGCTCGTCTGCATCAGTGAAGACCCGCGCTCGGCCGGCCTTGTGCGCGCGACGCGGCGCATCGCCGATCGTCTGCATGCGCCGTGGACGGCGATGTATATCGAAACAGGCCGCAGCACGCGCCTCGGTAACGAGGAGCGCGATCGGATCGCCGACACGTTACGGCTAGCGATGAGCCTTGGCGCCGAGGCGGTCACGATCCCCGGCGGCAGCCGGCGGATCGCCGACGATGCGTTGGCCTACGCACGAAGCAATAACATTACCCAAATCGTCATCGGAAAATCGACACGATCCCGCTGGTTCGAGATCCTGCATGGTTCGGTGGTGCATGATCTCGTGCGCCGGGCCGCCACCATCAGCGTCCACGTAATCGCTGGCGAGGACATTGAAGGTGAACGCGTTCCGAAAAAGACGGTGCGTACGGCCGATCAGCAGGAAGCGGTCGACCCGCGCCCTTACGCTTTCTCGCTTGCCGCAGTGGCTATGTCGCTTGTCGTGGGCGAGCTCATCGAGCCCTGGTTCGGCCTCGAGAATGTCGACCTCGTCTTCATGACCGGGATCGTCGCGGTCGCCGCGCGCTTCGGCCTTCTGCCTTCGCTGTTCGCCAGCGTCGTCGCGTCGCTGTGCTATAAC
>DATDMA010000146.1:0-7213 GCA_036519015.1 Pseudolabrys sp.
GCATTTCATCGCCGCGCTGTGCCTTGCCTGGCCGGATGGCCATGTCGAGGACTTCGAGGGCCGCGTCGACGGCGTCGCGGTGTGGCCGCCGCGCGGCGAGAAGGGCTTCGGCTACGATCCCCTGTTCCTGCCCGACGGTCATGAACGCACCTTCGGCGAGATGACCGCCGACGAAAAGCACGGCCTGCCGCCGAAGGGCCAGGGCCTCTCGCACCGCGCCCGCGCCTTCATCAAGCTGGCGGACGCGTGTTTACGCGTGTAACGGCACTCGGCGTGCCCTTGCCCCGGTTCCCGATCATTACAATTTTAAGCAGTTGTCCGCAGCGAAAATGCGTTAGAGGTGGCCGTGCACCGCGACGCAGCCTATGATGCTTAACATGTCGTTAACGAATCCCGCGCCCTTCGCCGTCTACGTGCACTGGCCCTTCTGCCTGTCGAAGTGCCCCTATTGCGACTTCAACAGTCACGTGCGCCTCGGCGGCTACGACGAAGCGCGCTATGTGCGCGCGGTGGAAGCCGAGCTTGCCGCGACCGCGCGGCGCGTGCCGGGCCGCACGGTGTCGACCATCTTCTTCGGCGGCGGCACGCCGTCGTTGATGCAGCCGTCGTCGGTGCAATCGATCCTCGATGCCATCGGCAAACACTGGAGCGTCGCGCCCGATGTCGAAGTGACGCTCGAGGCCAATCCGACCAGCGTCGACGCGACGCGTTTCCGCGGCTATCGCAGCGCCGGCGTCAATCGTGTGTCGCTCGGCGTGCAGGCGCTCGACGATGCCTCGCTGAAGGAGCTGGGTCGTCTGCACACCGCGCAGGAAGCGCTCGATGCGGTCGCCGTCGCGCGCTCGATCTTCGATCGTTACTCGTTTGATCTCATCTACGCGCGGCCGCGGCAGACGCTGGATGCCTGGGTCGCCGAGCTCAAGCGCGCCATCGCCGAAGCGGCCGAGCATCTTTCGCTCTATCAGCTCACCATCGAGCCGGACACGCCGTTCTTCGGTCTGCACAAGGCCGGCAAGCTGATCGTGCCCGACGACGATCTCGGCCGCGAGCTCTACGATCTCACGCAATCGGTCTGCGCCGAGGCTGGCCTGCCGACTTACGAAATCTCCAATCACGCGCGGCCGGGCGCGGAATGCCGGCACAATCTCGTCTATTGGCGCGGCCACGACTACGCCGGTGTTGGCCCCGGCGCGCACGGACGCCTCACGCTCGACGGCCGCCGCTATGCGACGGAAACGGAAAAGCGCCCGGAAAGCTGGCTCATGCGCGTTGAAGCCAACGGCACCGGCCTCATCGTCGACGAGAAGCTCACGCCGGGCGAGACCGCTGACGAATATCTGCTGATGGGCCTGCGCCTTGCCGAAGGCATCGATCCGCAGCGCTTCACGACGATCGCCGGCCGCACGCTCGATCCCAAGCGCATCTCGATCCTGCAAGGCGAAGGCGCGGTGGAGACCACCGCCGACGGCCGCCTGCGCGTGACGCAGTCGGGCTTCCCCGTGCTGGACGCGGTGGTGGCGGATTTAGCGGCCTGACGGTCATTCCGGCCGAGCCGCGTCAGCGGCGAGAGCCGGAATCCAGCGACAAGCACGGAGTATGTTTCTGGATTCCGGGTTCGCGTGCTGCGCACGCGCCCGGAATGACTGCATCAACTACGTTCCCGGCTGGAACGACTTCGGTGCGGGGCTCACCACCTGGCCGCCGCCGGGCGCAACGCGCAGCACTGCGAGGCCGCGCTCATTGGTGCCGTCGGCGCGGAAGCGGAACACGCCATCGATGCCGGCGAAGCCCGACGAATTGGTCAGCACCTGCTCGCTGAAACGCTGCGGGCCCTGCGTCTTCACCAGCGCCGCGACCAGCGCCACCGCGTCATACGACAGCGTCGCGGTGCGCACCGGGTCCGAGCCATAGCGCGCGCGATAGCGCCCAGCGAAATTGCGGAAGCCCGCCTGCTCCGGCGCCGCGTACCAGCCGCCGTCGAGCTGCGCGGTGGAGAAGACGCGCGGATCGTCCCACAGTCCGGTGCCGAGCAGTTGCACGCGCTTGAGGTTCACGCCGGCCGCCGCCAAACCCTGCACGACTTGCGGCACGGCATCGGCACCGTCGGGAATGAAGATGCTGTCGGCGCCCGCCGCCGCCTGCGCCACGCGGCGGATCGGGTCGCTCATGCGGCCCGGGTCGAGCGGATATTTCTCCAGCGCGACCACGCGCCCGCCGCGGCGCGAGACTTCCTGCTGGAACGCGGCCTCAACCACGGTGCCATAGGCATTGTCCGGCATCAGTGCCGCGAACGAGCGCTTGCCGCGCGAGATGGCGTAATCGACGATGCGGCGAACGTCGGTCTCCGGCAGGAAGCTCAACAGATACACACCGCGCGAGGCGACGCTCGCATCGGTCGAGAACGCGATCACCGGAATGTTGCGCTGGCGCGCGACCTGGCCGACGGCGTTCACCGACTGCGCGAACAGCGGTCCGATGATGATCTCGGCGCCTTCGGCAATCGCCTGCTGCGCGGCGGCCTGCGCACCCTGCGGCGTGCCGCCGTCATCCTTCACCAGCAATTGGATATTCGGCTCTTTGAACTCGGCGAGCGCCATATCGGCCGCGTTCTTCATCGACTGCGCGGCGACGCCGGCATTGCCTTGCGCCGACAGCGGCAGGACGAGCCCGACGCGGATTTGCCCATTGCCGATATTGGCCGTGGGCGGCGGTTCGTTCGGCGACGGGGGCGGCGGCGGCGACGAAGGCGGCACGTCCGAGGTGCCCAGCCGATCGAAGCTGCTGCTCGTGCAGCCGGCGAGCGCAATCGCCGCCGCGACGATGCCCAGCGACGTCTGCCTGCGGGTGAAGCCGCGCCTCAGCATTGGCTCCCGGTCATACACAATCCCCGATATCGTCGCCCCCACGCGACGGATGTGTGTCACTCGTAGCCGGTATCGTCAATTTTGTCCCGTAAAAGTTAAGACCGTGAAAACACGAGAGAATCCGTTGTACAATGACGCGGCGCGCAGGCCCGTCTATGGTGCCGTGCATGGCTAGAAACCCAAAAACCGGCGCCGACGAGCGCCCGCGCCGTTATGCCCCTTTCGGCGGCGCCATGGAGGCGTCGAAACCCGCGCCCGGGCTTTATCTGGTCGCCACACCGATCGGGAATCTGGGCGACATTACGCTGCGCGCGCTCGAGGTGCTGGCCGGCGCCGACGTGATCGCCTGCGAGGACACACGCGTCACGCGCAAGCTCGTGGATCGCTTCGGCATCGAGACGCCGCTGACGGCCTATCACGAGCACAACGCCGCCGAGGCACGGCCGAAGCTGCTTGCCCGCCTCGCCGCCGGAGAGGCCGTGGCGCTGGTGTCGGACGCCGGCACGCCGTTGATCTCCGATCCCGGCTACAAGCTCGCGCTCGCGGCGCGCGAGGCGGGTCACGCGGTCACAGCTTTGCCAGGGGCTTCATCGGTGCTGACGGCCCTGTCGCTCGCCGGCTTGCCGACCGACCGATTCTTCTTCGAAGGCTTCCTGCCGCCGAAACAGGCGGCGCGGCAGAAGCGCATCGCCGCGCTCGTCGCCGTTCCCGCAACACTGGTGCTGTTCGAGAGCGGCCCGCGCCTGGCCGCCGCGCTGGCCGATCTCGCCGCCGTCTTGGGCGCGCGTGCCGCAGCCATTTGCCGGGAGCTCACCAAGCTGCACGAGGAAGTGCGCCGCGGCGATCTCAACACGCTCGCGCACGATTACGAGCAAGGCGCGGAGACGCGCGGCGAGATCGTCATCGTGGTCGGACCGCCACCCGAAGATGACGACAGCGCACTCGACGTGGACGACTTGCTGCGCAACGCGCTCACCCGCGTATCGGTGAAGGACGCGGTCGGCGAGGTCGCACTTGCCACCGGCCGTCCGCGCCGCGAAGTGTATCAACGCGCGCTCGAACTCGCGAAGGACGGTGGCGATGACCGAGAATAACTTCCGGGCGCCGGGCCTCAAGCCGAAGCCGCCGAAAGCTGAGCCTGATCCCGAACGTCAGATCGCGTTCCGCACCGGCATTTCGGCCGAGAGCCGCGGCGCCGCCTACATGGTGGCGAAGGGCTTCCGCATCATCGCGCGGCGCTGGCGCAGCCCGGTCGGCGAGATCGACATCGTCGCGCGGCGGCGTTCGCTGCTGGTGTTCGTCGAGGTGAAGGCGCGCAACAATCTCGACGAGGCGGCGGAGTCCGTAACAGTTCGTCAGCGCGGCCGCATCGCGGCGGCGGCGGAAGCCTGGCTTGCGACCTATCCCGATCCGTCGATCACGGATATCCGCTTCGACGCGATCCTGGTCGCGCCCGGCAAGATGCCGCGGCATATCCCTGGGGCGTTTGAAACTTAGCCGTCATTCCGGGGCGCGCCGAAGGCGCGAACCCGGAATCCAGTTACAATTGCGGAACGTGGCGCTGGATTCCGGGTTCGCTCGCTTCGCGAGCGCCCCGGAATGACTGAGGTTTACGCACTCAGCCTTTCGAAAAACTGATCCACCTGGCTGCGGATTCGGCCGGCGACGTTGCCGAGATCGTCGGCGATGGCCCTGACGCCGCCCGCGCTGTCGCGCGTGCCTTGCGTCGCGGCGCCCACCAGATTGACCTCCTCGGCAGTATCCGCCGTGCGTCTCGCAGCGGTCTCGACGCTGCGCGCGATCTCCTGCGTGGCCGCGCCCTGCTCGGTAACAGCGGCGGCGATGGCCCCGCTGATGTTGCCGATCTGGCGGATGGTCTGCTCGATCGCCGTAATCGCCGCGATCGAGCGCTGCGTCGCGCGCTGCATGCCGGCGATCTGCGACCCGATCTCTTCCGTGGCGCGGCTGGTCTGGCCGGCCAGCGCCTTCACCTCGCCCGCGACCACCGCGAAGCCGCGGCCGGCCTCGCCCGCGCGCGCCGCCTCGATCGTGGCGTTAAGTGCGAGCAGGTTGGTCTGCTCAGCGATATCGGTAATGAGCTTGACCACGTCGCCGATGCGCGCCGCCGCTTCGTCGAGCTCCTTCACCGCGCCGTTGGTCGCCTCCACCTCGTTCACTGCCTTGACGGCGATCTCGGTCGATTGCGCAACCTGCCGGTCGATCTCGTTCACCGAGGCCGACAACTCGTCGGCCGCCGAGGCGATATCGCGGACATTGCTGGACGCTTCGGATGAAGCCGACTCCGCGCGCGCGGTCTTGGCCGACGCATCGTCCGCCGCGCCCGAAAGCTTGTGAGAGGCCTCCAACATCTGATCGGAAATGCGGCCCAGCTCCGACAGCGTGGCCTCGACCTCGGCCGAGAAGCGCGCGATCTCGGCCGACATCTGCTGCTGGCGCAGCGCGCGGGCATCGGCATCGCTGATGACGGTGCGGTTGAGATCTTCGTTCGTGCGCAAGGCCTGCTGGAACACGCCGATCGCGCGCGCCAGCCCGCCGATCTCGTCATGGCGATCGCTGAAGGGAATGACGACCTTGGCGTCGCCGCTGGCAACCGCCGCCGTCACCTGACTAATGGCGGCGAGCGGCTTCACCACGCTACGCGCCATGATGATTGCGCCGGTTACGGCAAGCAGGATCGCGATGCCCGCAAGCACGCTCAGCCACAGCGCGTTGCTATCGATGCCGCTGTCGATCTGCGCATAGATGCTGCGCGCGCGCGTCTGATAGAGCTGCGCCAGCGCTTCGAGATCGGAATTGAGCGCCTTGCGCATGCCGCGGTTGGCGTCGTTGTCGCCCCATTCGCGGCCGGCAGCGGGGCTCCCTTCGGTGCCGAGCCGCGCCAGCTCGGCGCGGAAGGCCATGAACTGCGTGAGGCGCTTGGAGAACCGGTCGAACAACTCGGCGTCGTCCGCGCGCACATACGGCTTCCAGCTCTCGACCAGCTTGACGATCTGCGCGTTGAACGTGCGGATGCCGTCCGCGTAGGGCTTCGATTCGTTAAGGTCGCGCGCCATGTAGACGCCGCGCGAGTCCATCACCACCGCGTAGATCAGCCCGTTCACCCGCTCGACGTTCCAGGTGCCGACATTGGCGGACTCAAATTCGTCGGTCAGCGCCTGGTGATGACGCGCATTTGACACGGCCACCATCGAGAGCGCGACCGTGATGGTGGCCATCAGGACGAAGATCGCATAGAGCTTGGCGGCAATGGAAAGTTTCGGCAGCGTCACAACGTGGCCCCACCCCTGCAATGGGAAATCCCCGGGGCCATACTGGCGGTAATGTGTTAAGGCTTTATTTGCCTTAACACGTCCTTTTGCCGGCGAAGCCCCAGGTCGAACAAGGTCCCCTCTATGAGCCTCAAAGTCGCAGTGCAGATGGATCCGATCCAGCGGATCAATATCAAGGGCGATTCAACTTTCGCCCTCTTGCTGGAAGCGCAGAAACGGGGCCATGCGCTCAGCTACTACACGCCGGACCGGCTGGCTTTGCTCAACGGAGCGGTGTTCGCTGCGGTCGAGGGGCTGACCGTACGCGACCAGGCCGGCGACCATTTCACACTTGGCGAGCCGAAACGGGTCGCACTGACGGACTTCGACGTGGTGCTGCTGCGCCAGGACCCCCCGTTCGACCTCGCCTATGTGACAACCACCCACCTGCTCGAGCGCGTCCATCCCAAGACGCTGGTGATCAACGATCCCGCGAGCGTGCGTAATGCGCCGGAGAAGGTGTTCGTCACGGAATTCCCCGAGCTGATGCCGCCGACGCTGATCACGCGCGACCTTAACGAGATCAAGGCATTCCGCGACGAGCATAGCGACATCGTCATGAAGCCGCTCTACGGCCATGGCGGCGGCGCGGTGTTCCGCATCACCCGCGACGATCTCAACTTCGGCTCGCTCTACGACATGTTCGCCGTCACCTTCCGCGAGCAGTGGGTTGTTCAGAAATTCCTTCCAAACATCAAGCACGGCGACAAGCGCATCATCCTGGTCGACGGCGAGTTCGCCGGCGCGGTGAACCGTGTCCCGGCGGCGGACGATCTGCGCTCGAACATGGTGCGCGGCGGCTCGCCGGCCGCGACCGACCTCACCCCGCGCGAGGCCGAGATCTGCAAGCGCATCGGCCCGGCGCTGCGCGAGCGCGGGCTCTTGTTCGTCGGCATCGACGTGATCGACGGCGCGCTGACCGAGATCAACGTCACATCTCCGACGGGAATTCGCGCGATCAAGAACCTGGGCGGCCCGGACATCGCGGCGCTGATCTGGGACAAGATCGAGAGGAAACGC
>DATDMA010000147.1:0-10047 GCA_036519015.1 Pseudolabrys sp.
GAGTGCCGCGGCGAGGAAGCCTTCGACATGCTGCAGGCCATGAACACCGGTCATGAAGGCTCCATGGCCACGATCCACGCCAACACGCCGCGCGACGCCATCACCCGCCTGGAGCAGATGATCGGCATGGCCGGCCTGCCGATGACGGTCGCCTCGATCCGCGGCCAGATCGCCAACGCCGTCCAGCTCGTCGTGCAGCTGTCCCGCCAGTCCGACGGCAAGCGCAAGGTCACCTCCATCGCCGAAGTCACCGGGCTCGAAGGCGACATCATCCAGATGCAGGAGATCTTCAAATTCGTGCGCACCGGCACCAAGCCGGATGGCGCCGTCGAGGGGCATTTCGTCGCCACCGGCGTGCGCCCGCGTTTCCTCGGCCACCTCGTCAATCAGGGCATCAAGATCCCGGGCAGCTATTTCGACCCGTCGCAGCCTCTCTAACCACCCATGCCCGACATCAATCCGTTCTATGTCCTCCTGCTGCTCATCGGCCTCTCGGCGGCGATGTTCGCGGAAGGCTTTTATCTGCTGTTCTACAACAAGGCGTCCTACCGCAAGAACATCAATCGACGCCTCAAGGTGCTGGACACCAAGCCCGACCGCGAAGGCGTGCTGGTGCAGTTGCGGCGCGAACGCGGACTGACCGCGAGCGGCGACTACCGGCTGCCGCTCATCAACATCAACCAGTTGCTACTGCAATCCGGCCTGACCATCGGCTTCGGCAAGCTGATCCTGTTCGCCGCCATCGCCATGGTCGCAGGGTTCGTCGGCACGATGATGTTCGATGGCAAGGCTTCGCACGCGGTGGCCGCGGCGCTGTTCTGCGGCCTCGTGCTCCCGATCCTCGTCTTGAAGTTCCTGCGCGGCCGCCGGCGGAAGAAGTTCGGGGCGCAGTTCCCCGACGGCATCGACATCATCGTGCGCAGCTTGCGCGCCGGCCATCCGGTGCCGGTCGCGATCAACATGGTGGCGCGCGAGATGGCCGATCCGATCGGCAGCGAGTTCGGCATCGTCACCGACGAAATCACCTACGGCGCCGATCTGGAAACGGCGATGCGCAACCTCTTCTTCCGTGTCGGCACCGACGACCTGCCGCTGTTCGTCACCGCGGTAGCGATCCAGAGCTCGACCGGCGGCAATCTCGGCGAAATTTTGGAGAACCTGTCGCGCGTAATCCGCGAGCGCTTCAAGATGCGCCGCAAGATCCACTCGCTGGCGGCGGAAGGCCGCGCCTCGGCGATGATCCTCTCGTCGCTGCCGATCGCGATGTTCGCGGTGATCCAGTTCATGGTGCCGAGCTTCTACGCCAGCGTCTGGGACCAGAGCCTCACCAAGATCGCGCTGGCGTGCGCCGGCTGCTGGATGGGCATCGGTAATCTCATCATGTTCCGCATGGTCAATTTCAGGGTCTGACCGATGGGTACGATCCTCGGCGTGTTCGGCAATACCTTTCAAGACGGCGACAGCCTGTTGATGGGGCTGCTGGTGTTCCTTGCGGCGGGCACGCTGGCCTTCTCGGCGATGGCATTTGCGCGCGTGCGCGGCGCGGTGAAGCGGCGCACCTCGCGCATCGCCGGCGACGAGAGCAAAAAGTATCCGAAGCGCTCGCTGCGCTACTCCAGCCTGAAGGCGGTGACGCAGCTTATCGACTATACCACCAAGCACTATTCCGGCACCGACGAGGGGGACATGAAGGTGCTGCGCCAGCGCCTGGTCCAGGCCGGCGTCTACGATCCGCGCGGCGTCGCCTTCTTCTTCCTCGCGCGCACCGCGCTCGCGGTCGGGCTCGCCGCCGCTCTGTTCGTGATCCTGCCCATCGTACGGCCGAACAGCGGCTCGTTCTTCTGGCTGATGGTGATTGTCGGCGGCATCGCCGGCTATGTCGGCCCCAGCATGTACCTCGACAAGCGCATCGCCGCGCGCAAGCTCGAGCACCGCGCCGGCTTCCCGGATTTCATGGATCTGTTGGTGGTCTGCGCCGACTCCGGCCTGTCGATGGAGGCCGCGCTCGAGCGCGTCGGCCGCGAGCTCGGCGACAGCTATCCCTCACTCACCGCTAACATCCATATCACCAATCTGGAGATCCGCGCCGGCCGCAATCTCAAGGAGGCGCTGGAGCGCTTCGCCGAACGGCTGGCTCTGGAGGAGGGGCGCGCCTTCGCCACGCTGATCAACCAGTCGATCGATCTCGGCTCCAGCATCACCGACGCGTTGCGCGTCTACAGCGACGACATGCGCCACAAACGGCTCTCGCTTGCCGAGGAGAAGGCCTACGCCCTGCCGGCCAAACTGTCGGTGCCGATGATGATCTGCATCTTCCCGGTCATCTTCGTCGTCATTCTGCTGCCGGTCTTCGTGAAGCTGCATACCGGCGGTTATTTCTGATGCCGCCGATTCAGTCACTGGGGTCGCCGGCAGGGATTCTTAACCATCGTGGCCTAGCGTCCTGGTTGGCCCGTTGGGGGGCACTTCCGAAGGCTTTGAAATGCGTAGTCAAGTAGCCCGAGCGCTTGCTGTGGCGGCCGTTGGCCTGTGGCTGGCGGGATGCAACACCACCAGCACGTCGCCGTCCGACCTGCTTGGCCTCAACTCGTCCGGCCTGGACGCGAATGCCTCGGTGCCGCCGGCCGAAGCCGCGCCCGACGCGGCACCGTCCGCCTTTGCTTCGGCGCCGCCGCTCGGCGCGGCTCCCACCCAGCCGGGCCTGCTCGGCGGCGATCCCAATGACGACCTGAGCACGGGCAAGAAATATTATCGCGCCGGCAACTTCGGTATGGCCGAGCGCTATTTCCGCCGCGCCGTCGAACTGCACCCGCGCGACGCCGAGGCCTGGCTCGACCTTGCCGCCTCCTACGATCGGCTGCGCCGCTTCGACCTCGCCGACCGCGCCTATGGGCAGGCCATTTCCATCGTCGGCCCGACGGCGGAGATCCTCAACAACCAGGGCTATTCCTACATGCTGCGCGGCGACACCAAACGCGCGCGCGAAAAGCTGGTCGCGGCCCAACGCAAAGACCCCGCCAATCGCTACGTGCAGAACAACCTGCAGCTCCTGGCGGCGAGCTTCCGCGAGGGCAAGGCGATCGAGTAGCCGGCTGGCGGCCGCGTCGCCGCAGGGACGCCGCCCGTCAGGCGTGGGAACCGCACAGCCCGTGGCGTGCAAACGTTCCGACCCAAAGCTTGACGTCGCCAAGCCTTAATGTCCCAAAGGCTCGATGTCGCCAAAGCTTGATCTCGCCAAGCCTTGATTGCGAATTCGTAATCTTGAGCGCCGGCTGTCCGGGCTACCGGGCGGCCGGCCTCGTCTATAGATATGCCGCGACGAGGATACGGGCCGATCATCTGGGCCTTGAGGAAAAACGCGTGTCGATGTTTGAACCATTCCGCAGGCTGATTGCCGAGTTTAGCGACGCGGGCAAGCACCCCAGCCATTTCGGAGACGACGACTTCCGGCTGGCCGCCGCCGCGCTGCTGGTCCACACCGCGACGATCGACGGCACTATTTCCGATGCCGAACAGGCCAAGCTGCACACGGTGATCAAACAGCGCTTCAATCTGGACGACGAAACCACCGACGAGCTGGTGGCCGAGGCGACCGTGGCCGAGCAGCAGGCCATCGACCTCTACCACTTCACCGCGCGGCTTAACCGGTCGCTCGACGAACAGGGCCGCGCCCGCGTGGTCGAAATGATGTGGCAAATTGTCTTTGCGGACGGTGCGGTCACCGAATTCGAGGATAATCTCATCTGGCGCGCGGCCGACCTGCTCGGCATTTCGCGCCACGAACGCATCGCGTTGCGCGAGCGCGTGGCGGGTTCGATCGTCGCGGGGAACGAGACCTGACAATGAGCGACTTGCGGCCCGTCACGGTGATCACCGGTGCTTCCGCCGGAATCGGCGTCGCGCTCGCCCGTGTGTTCGCCCGTCATGGCCACGCGCTGGCGCTGGTGGCGCGACGCGCGGACCGGCTGGAGGCGCTCGCCGACGAGATTGCCGCAACCGGCGCGCCGCGGCCGCTCGTCATCGTCGACGACCTGACGCAGCTCGGTTCGGCGCAGCGGATCGGCGATGCACTCACCGCGCAGGGGGCTGAGCCGCAATACGTGGTCAACAATGCCGGCTTCGGCCTGGTGGGGCTCGCCTCCGCGCGCGACCGCGAAGAACAGCTCCAGATGATCGACCTCAACATGCGCGCGTTGACCGAGCTGTCGCTGGCCTTCGTGCCGAGCCTGGCGCGCCATCGCGGCGGCCTGCTCAATGTCGGCTCGGTCGCGGGCTTCCTGCCGGGCCCCGGCATGGCGGTCTATTACGCCACCAAGGCCTATGTGCTCTCCTTCAGCGAAGCCCTGCACAGCGAACTGAAAAGCCGCGGCGTGCGGGTGACCGTGCTCTGCCCGGGGCCAGTGCCGACCGAATTCGCCGAGCGCGCCGGCGTCAAGAAAGGCCGCGCACCCAACATTCTCACCCGGGCCCTCAACCAGAGCGCCGAGCAGGTGGCCGAGGCCGGGTACCGCGGACTTATGCGCGGTCAGCGCACCGTCATTCCCGGCCTTGGCAACAATCTCGTGACGCTGGCGATCCGCCTTGTCCCACGCCGCTTCGTGCTGCGCGCCGTCGACTCCCAGCAAAGCCGCCGCAGGTCCTCCCAGGAGGCATAGCCGCGTCGCGGCCGCTCGTGTTGCAAACACCCGCGAACAGCTTTCTACTTGCTGTAGCGCGATCATGCGCTTGAATTGCCATGCTGAAGCCTGTCCTTCTCATCCTGCATCAGGAGCATTCCTCGCCCGGCCGGGTCGGCCAGGTGCTGTCGAAGCTCGGCTATCCGCTCGATGTCCGCCGCCCGCGTTTCGGCGACCCGCTGCCTGAAACGATGGATGACCATGCCGGCGCGGTGATCTTCGGTGGCCCACAGAGCGCCAACGACAAGGAAGACTTTCTCCAGCGCGAGATCGATTGGATCGGCGTGCCGCTGCGCGACAAGAAGCCTTATCTGGGCATCTGCCTCGGCGCGCAGATGATGGCGCGCCATCTCGGCGCCAGGGTCTATCCGCACCCTGACGGTCATGCCGAGGTCGGATATTACCCGATCCGCCCGACCGAGGCCGGCCGCCAGCTCTGCGCCGAATGGCCGGATCGCGTCTACCAGTGGCACCGCGAGGGTTTCGAGCTGCCCACCGGGGGCGAGCTGCTGGCCGAGGGCGACGCCTTCTCGATCCAGGCCTTCCGTTACGGCACCGGTTACGCGCTGCAGTTCCACCCGGAAGTCACCCACGCCATGATGTACCGATGGTTGGTGCGGGGCGCCCACCGTATGGAGCTACCGGGCACCAAGCAGCGCCACGAGCACATTTCCGACCGCTTCGTCTACGACTTCGCCTCCCGCGCCTGGCTGGCCGCCTTCATCGACCATTGGATCGGCGGCAAACCGGCCAACCGGCCGGCTGAAACGGTGTCCTGACGGCCGTGCGTTTACCGCCGCCGGGTCCGGTTTGGCCCGACGCGCCATTGACAACACCCATCCCCGTCGTGATCGATTGGCTCCAGGGCAAGGGAGGGTGGACGGTCACGCGCGGAGGCGTGCGCATGCTCGATGCGAACGACAGGGGCGGGGCCGCCTCATTAGCGCTCAACGCCATGCTGAGCGGCTCCGACGGCATTCTCGATCTGCTGCCGATCGCCACCTTCATCTGCGACGCCAAAGGCACCATCCTTCAATACAACCGCCGCGCCGTCGAAGTCTGGGGCCGCGCGCCGGAACCCGGACAGACCCATACCCAGTTCGCCAAAGGCGCGCGCTTTTTCGCGCCCGACGGCACGTTGGTGTCGCGGTCCTTGATCGCTGAGGTGCTCGCCACCGGCACACCGATGCGCGACGTCGAACGCATCATCGAGCGGCCGGACGGCAGCCGGATGACGGTGTCGGCCAGCATCGATCCATTGCGCAACGCCAAAGGCGAGGTGGTCGGCGCGGTGAACTGCTTCATCGACATCACCGAGCGCAAACGCATGGATGCGGCGCTCGCGCAGTCGCGCCTGCATTCGCTGGAGCAGGAGCAGCGCCTGGCGGCGACCTATGAACACGCCGCCATCGGCATCACCGAGGTCGCCCCGGACGGCCAATTGATCCGCGTCAATGAGGCGACCTGCGCCATCACCGGCTATAGCCGCGAAGAGCTGCTGGCGGGCAAGCTGTTCCGCTTTACGCATCCGGACGACGCCGATCCCGATCGCGAAGGCTTCCGCAAGCAGATCTCCGGCGATCTCGAATTCTATTCGGTGGAGAAGCGCCTCGTCCGCAAAGGCGGCCGCGTGGTCTGGCTCTCGGTGCGTTCCTCGCCGGTGCGCGTCAATGACGGGCGCCTGCTTTACGTCGTGCGCGTGGTGCAAGACATCACCGAACGCAAGGCGGCCGAGCAACGGCAGAAGCTCTTGATCGACGAACTGAACCACCGCGTGAAGAATACGCTTGCCACCGTGCAGTCGCTCGCCTCGCAGACCGCGCGCGGCGCGCCGACGCCGGACGCCTTTCGCGAGCGCTTCGAGGGGCGGCTGATCGCGCTGTCGAAGGCGCATGACCAGCTCACAGTGCACCACTGGGAGAGCGCCGATCTGCGCGGGCTCATGTCGCAGAGCCTTGCGCCCTATGTGGGCGCCGGGCCCGAGCGCGTCGTGCTGCGCGGCGAGGACGTCATCCTGCGGCCGCGCGCGGTGCTCACGCTCGCGATGGCGGTGCACGAGCTCACCACCAATGCGGCAAAATACGGGGCGCTGTCGGTGCCCGGCGGCCGCATCGAGGTGCGCTGGGCGCCGTTTGAGGGCGCGGATGGCCGGCAGCATCTTCGCATCGACTGGATCGAGCAGGGCGGCCCGCCGGCCGCCGACCCGCAGCAGCGCGGCTTCGGCTCGCGCCTGATCGAGGGCAGCATCGCGGCCGAGCTCGGCGGCAAGGCGCGCCTCGCCTTCGCGCCGGAGGGCTTGCGTTGCGAGATCGCGTTCCCGCTGGAGCAGGCCAAGCCGCGCCGGGTGGCGGATAAGGGACCGCGCTAGAACGAAAAGTATTTTGGCTGTTGAACTCGTCCGTCTTCGCCCTTCGGGCTTCGACGGACAGCCTTCGCCCCTTCGGGCTCCGGCTTGCCAGCCGAAGCCCGAAGGGCGAAGGCTGGTGGAGCCGAGGGGATTTGAACCCCTGACCTCCTCATTGCGAACGAGGCGCTCTCCCAACTGAGCTACGGCCCCGCCTAGGGTAGCGAACGGCAAAAAACAGCCGTCGCAAACGACTTGCGGCGAGTGGGGCCATTTAGGGCCAGGGGTTTGGCCTGTCAAGGACAGCGACCGGTGGCCCAGGCGTGGCCATGGCCGAAAGTGCCGCAACCCCTTTCCCTTCGGCAGCCAAGCGGCTATTCGTCACCCGGCCACCTACGGAGCGCGCTATGAATCCCTTTCTTTGGCTCATTGACACAATCATTACCCTTTACATTTGGATTCTGATCGCGTCGGCCGTGCTGTCCTGGCTGATCGCCTTCAACGTCGTGAACACCCGCAATCCGATCGTGGCCGGCATTGGCGAGTTCCTGTACCGCGTCACTGAGCCCGCGCTGCGGCCGATCCGCGCCGTGATGCCCAACTTGGGCGGGATCGATATCTCGCCGGTGATCCTGATCATCGGGCTCCTGTTCCTGCAGCGCCTCGTCTATTGGGTCTATTTCCAGCTATTCGTCTAGCGCATGATCCCGAAAAGTGGGTACCGGTCTTCGGAAAAGATCATGCGCAATCGCTCTAAGTGACGTCGTTGCCGGTCCGCCCGTGGATGGCGGTTGCCGGCGGTCTTGCGCTCACCGTGCGGCTGACGCCCAAAAGCGGCCGCGACGCCATCGACGGCATCGAGCAACTCTCCGACGGACGTAGTGTGCTGAAGGCACGCGTGCGCGCCGCGCCCACCGGGGGCGAAGCCAATGACGCGCTGTGCCGGCTGATCGCCAAGACGCTCTGCGTCCCACCACGTGATGTTGCGGTGAGCGCTGGCGCCACGTCCCGCATCAAGCGCCTTGCGGTTTCGGGCGATGGCCCAACGCTGATAGCGGCGCTGGAGAAGATCCTGACTTCCGGCTAACAGTTTCGTCATGGCCGCAGAAAGGCACACGACATGACCGCGCAGATCATCGACGGCAAAACCATCGGCGCGCAATTGCGCGGCAAGATCGCCGGCGAAGTGTCGCGCTTGAAATCGGCGCATGGACTGACGCCCGGCATCGCGGTGGTGCTGGTCGGCGCCGATTCGGCGAGCGAGGTCTATGTCCGCACCAAATCGAAGGCGGTGGCGGAAGCCGGCATGCGCGCGATCGATCGCAAGCTGCCGGCGACGACGGGCGAGGCCGAACTGCTCGCGCTGGTCGCCGAGCTCAACCAAGACCCGGACGTGCACGGCATCCTGGTGCAACTGCCGCTGCCGAAGCAGATCGACTCGCAGAAGGTGATCGCGGCCATTGATCCTGCGAAGGATGTGGACGGCTTCCATCCGATCAATGTCGGCCGGCTCGCCAGCGGCCTGCCGGGGCTGGTGCCGTGCACGCCGCTGGGCTGCGTGATCCTGGCCAAGAGCGTGCATCCGTCACTGGCCGGACTCGAGACGGTGGTGATCGGCCGCTCCAACATCGTCGGCAAGCCGGTGGCGCAACTCCTGCTCGCCGAGAACGCGACAGTGACCATCGCGCACTCAAAGACCCGCGACCTGCCGGCGCTGTGCGCGCGCGCAGATTTGCTTGTTGCCGCGACAGGCCGGGCTGAAATGGTGCGCGGCAACTGGATCAAGCCGGGCGCCACGGTGATCGATGTCGGGATCAACCGCGTGCCGGGAGAGAACGGCAAGTCGCGCATCGTCGGCGATGTCGCCTACGCGGAAGCTTTGGACGTTGCCGGTGCGGTTACGCCGGTGCCTGGCGGCGTCGGCCCCATGACCATCGCCTGCCTGCTGCTCAATACGCTGCGCGCGGCCTGTGCGTCGAAGGGATTGCCGGAGCCGAACCTCTGACCCGTCACCCTGAGGTGGCCGCGCGTAGCGCGGCCCTCGAAGGGCGACGGCCGATGACTCAGTGGCCGTTCATCCTTCGAGGCTCGCGCGCTTTCAGCGCGCTCGCACCTCAGGATGACGGAGTTAGGTTAGTGATCGGGCGACAATAGCGCCTTCACCCCTGCCAGGCGTAGGCGACCTTATCGAGCGTCTTGGCGCCGAAACGCTCGGAGGAACGGGCGACGGCGCGGCCGCCGAGCGCGCGATAAAATTCCGTCGCCGGCTCGTTGTCGGAGAGCGCCCAGACCACCAGGCTTTTCAGTCCGCTCTGGATGAGGTCCTTGCGCGCGGCGGTGAACAGGCGGCGGCCGAAGCCGAGGCCTTGGAATTCCGGACGCAGGTACAGCTCGTAGACCTCGCCATCGTAGAACAGGCTGCGCGCGCGATTGCGGCCGTAGTTGGCGTATCCGGCGATGCGGTCACCGAACTGCAGGATCGTGATGCGGCTGCCTTTGCGGATCGCCGACTCCCACCACTCGGGGCCGCGGCGGTTGATCAGCTTGTCGAGCTCATTCCCCGGAATGATCCCCTGATAGGCCGTGCGCCACGCTTCATCGTGCGTGTCGGCCACGTCGCCGGCATCGGCGGTCTTGGCGCGACGAATCTCTATCAGGGTGGTGTTCATGGCGCGAATAGAAGCAACGAACCTCGCGCCCTTCAAGCCCTATCGTTAATCATGGGTTAACGGTGTGGATTACTGGTCACAGATGGCGAGAAGTCCCACTGGGGCTTGGCGCAAAAAATCTGCCTGCCCACCACGCACCCGCTTACCGGCGCTGATTTTACGGGCCCGCGGGCTTTCACGCGGCGCGTGCACCACGGGAAAGTGATTCGAACCCATGCAAATTGAATCAATGGAAATGCAAAACTGCCGATAGCCCAAAGTCGACAAAGCGCCGGCTTGAGCATGCCCGCGCCGGTGGCGCGGACACGTTCATTGCGTTTGGAGGACGCTAAGCCGCGTCGGCTTCCTTCGACCGATC
>DATDMA010000148.1:0-4041 GCA_036519015.1 Pseudolabrys sp.
TGTTCCGCCTCACGCCGACCAACATCCGCCGTACGCTCAAGCTGAACCGGCCGATCTACCGCCGCACCGCCGCCTACGGCCACTTCGGCCGGGCGCCGGACAAGGACGGCGGCTTCTCCTGGGAGAAGACCGACCTCGCCGCCGCCATCAAGAGCGCGGTGAAGTGACCGGCTTTTAGCCGGTCATCCCGCGAAAGCGGGGCCCCAGCTAACAAATCTCGTTCGACGAATGGCCGGCCTTGTGCCGGCCATTCGCATTTTGATAGTCAGCCTATGGACCCAGATTCGTCAGCGTCGCCGCGCGCCTTCTTCGGCCGGCACAAAAGGCATGCGCTCAAGCCGCGCCAGGCGGCACTGTTCGACTCGCTGCTGCCGCGGCTGGGGCTTGAGCTCACCACGCCCGCGCCGGCCGAGCTGCGCACGCTGTTTCCACGCGCCGTCGACGAGGTGCGGTTGGAGATCGGTTTCGGCGGCGGCGAGCACCTGATCGCACAGGCACAGGCGCGTCCGAATGTCGGCTTCATCGGCACCGATGCGTTCCTCAACGGCGTCGCGAAGGCACTGGTCGCGATCGACGCGCACAAGCTCGACAACATTCGGCTCTTTTTCGGCGATGCCAGCGAGTTGCTCGATTGGTTGCCCGATGCAGCGCTCGCGCGCATCGACCTGCTCTATCCGGACCCATGGCCGAAGCGCCGGCACTGGAAGCGGCGCTTTGTGCAGGACGAAAGCCTGAAGCGCTTCGCGCGTATTCTGAAAGGCCGCGGTGAATTCCGTTTCGCCACCGACATCGCCGGCTATGCCGATTATGTGCTGATGCGCATCCTGCGCTCGCCGGATTTTCTCTGGACCGCCGAGTGCGCCGATGATTGGCGCAAACCGTGGGAAGGCTTCGTCCGCACACGCTACGAAGCAAAGGCCATCCGCGAAGGCCGCACGCCGGCGTATTTTATTTTTCGGAAAATTTAGAGAGGATTACTCCCCCGTCCCCTGCCGCACTTGCCAGAAGCGCACGACGCGCTGCGCGGTGGCGGCGGTAAGCCGTTCGAAATTCTCGAAGGCGGAATCAAGTACTTGGCTCGACGGCTTTCCGGTCGCCTTCGCGTTCATGACGGCGCGCACCGTCGGCCAGCCGAATCCGACCGCGCGCGCGAGGATCAGCACCGGATCGGCGCGCTCGCCATTCATCAGGCGGTCGACAACCTCGACCGGAACGGCGCAGAGCGTGGCGAGGCCGGCGATCGTCTCTTCGTAGCGGCCGGAACTGGCGTATTCGGCGATGTCGGCTTCGGTGAGCTTGCGCTCTTTGTGCAGCGCGCGCACCGCGGCAAGCGCCGCAGCGTAGTTGCGCGGCGCGGCCTTGGCCGCGACCTCGTCGGTCACCTTGGCCAGCACCTTACGGATTTCGGCCTGCGTCTCGGGCTTCGCCTGCGCCAGCAGCCGCTTTTGCACCACATCGCTTGCCTGCATCAGAAGCTGGCGGAACAGGCGCGGCGGAATGTCGGTGCGCATGCCGACCTTCTCGGCCAGCAAGCCGTCCTGCTCGGCACGCTGCACCAGCGTCGTGAACGCGTGATCCGACAGACGCGCATTCTGATTGGTGGCGATTGAGCGCACCACCTCGCGGTCGCCCCGCGACACCAGGATGTCGGACAGCGCCTCGTTGAGCCCCGTGCGCGTCGACAATGCCAGGAGATGCGCCTGGCCCTTGGTCTCAGCGATGTGCATGAGATCGGGATCAGCTATCGTCGCCTGCTGCAGCACCGGGCCAGCCACCGCGATGTCGTCGTACTGCGCGAGCTTGGTCACAACGCCCGGCGGAGCATTGGGGACCGGCGCGATGCGGCGCGCGAGCTCGGCCAGCGCCTTCGCCTCGATCTCCTCGATTAGGCAGCCGATGACATCGTCGAACAAAGCGACGTGGTCATCGTTGAAATGCGCGGCGCTATCGAGAAAAAGCGTCGTGATACGGCGAAGAGTCTCGGCCCGTTTTTCTGCCGAGCCGTGCTGGACGACGTCTTCCAATTCCGGCAGCAGCGACGCTGGAGCACCCATACGCAACACTCACAAAAAACGCCTGTGGAACCCGCGGGTTGGCGGGCTTTACCCAAATTTAAGGGCGATTTCTGAAGGAAGGGTTAGCCGCAATAATCCTCGCGACCCTTGCAAAAGTGCGGGATTTCGCTATATTTCGGCCTGTCAGTAAGACACCCTCATAACCGAACGGGTTTTGAGAGTGGGTCCCCCGGGGCCCGCTCTTTTTTGTTACAAAAATGGCTGGAAGCGAGGCAGAACGGCAGGACGCGGCTTTTGCCGCGACAGGCGAGAGCGAACCGCGGCTCATCATCGAGCCGGGGATGCCTGCTCGAGTCGCCACCATCGCTGAGCCCGTCCTGGAACAATTGGGCTACCGATTGGTGCGCGCGCGGGTGTCAGCCGCCGAGGGTTGTACCGTGCAGATCATGGCGGAGCGCCCGGACGGCAGCATGACAGTTGAGGATTGCGAGGCGGTCTCGCGCGCGCTCTCGCCGGTGCTCGACGTGGCCGACCCGATCGACCGCGCCTACCGGCTGGAAATTTCCTCTCCGGGCATCGACCGGCCGCTGGTGCGCAAGTCGGACTTCGATCGCTACGCGGGGCACCTGGTCAAGATCGAAATGGAAGTTCCGGTCAACGGCCGCAAGCGGTTCCGCGGCCAGCTCACCGGAACCGAGGGCGACACCGCCCGCCTGCATCGCGACGATGCGCGGGAGGGCGAGGAGGCGGATGTGCTGCTTCCGATCGCCGACATGGGCGAAGCAAAGCTGGTGCTCACCGACGAACTGGTGACCGAGGTTTTGCGGCGCGAGAAGGCCGCCAAGCGCGAAGCGCGCGCGGCGAAGCGGGAAGAACGACGCGAAGAGAGACATTCACGGCATCGGCCTCAGAGGCCCGCCGAAAAACGAGGAGAGTGAGCTATGGCTGTCAGCGCCAACCGGCTCGAGCTTTTGCAGATCGCCGACGCGGTGGCCCGCGAGAAGTCCATTGACCGCGGCATCGTCATCACCGCGATGGAGGACGCCATCGCCAAGGCGGCGCGCTCGCGCTACGGCGCCGAGACCGACGTGCACGCCGAGATCGAGCCGAAGACCGGCGATCTGCGCCTCACCCGCCACATGCTGGTGGTCGAGGCGGTCGAGAACACCTCCAACCAGATCACGCTGGAAGACGCGCGCAAGCGCCATCCGGCCGCGCAGGTCGGCGACACCATCGCCGATCCGCTGCCGCCGCTGGAATATGGCCGCATTGCCGCGCAGTCCGCGAAGCAGGTGATCGTGCAGAAGGTGCGCGAAGCCGAGCGCGACCGGCAATATGCCGAGTACAAGGACCGCATCGGCGACATCGTCAACGGCGTGGTCAAGCGCGTGGAATACGGCAACGTGGTGGTCGATCTCGGCCGCGGCGAAGCGATCGTGCGGCGCGACGAATTGCTGCCGCGCGAGGTATTCCGCAACGGCGACCGCATCCGCGCCTTCATCTACGACGTGCGCCGCGAGCCGCGCGGCCCGCAGATTTTCCTCTCGCGCACGCATCCGCAGTTCACCGCCAAGCTGTTCGCGCAGGAAGTGCCGGAAATCTATGACGGCATTGTCGAGGTGAAGGCGGTCGCCCGCGACCCCGGCTCGCGCGCCAAGATCGCCGTGATCTCGCGCGATTCCTCGGTCGATCCGGTCGGCGCCTGCGTCGGCATGCGCGGTTCGCGCGTGCAGGCCGTGGTGAATGAATTGCAGGGCGAGAAGATCGACATCATCCCGTGGTCGCCCGACATCGCCACCTTCGTGGTGAACGCGCTGGCGCCGGCAGAAGTGGCCAAGGTGGTGCTCGACGAGGACAAGGAGCGCATCGAGGTCGTGGTGCCGGACCAGCAGCTGTCGCTGGCGATCGGCCGCCGCGGCCAGAACGTCCGCCTCGCCTCGCAGCTCACCGGCTGGGACATCGACATCCTGACGGAACAGGAAGAGTCCGAGCGCCGTCAGGCCGAGTTCGAAAACCGCACCAAGAT
>DATDMA010000149.1:0-3272 GCA_036519015.1 Pseudolabrys sp.
ATCGCCCGGAAACGGCGCGCTCCTTCAGAGGAGCAAGGTCGCCGGCCGGCGGCTCCTCGAGCGTGGCGAGGAAATGCTCGGCCCAGTGGCTGAGATCATTGCGCAACAGGACGCGGAAATTGTGCGCGTGACGCCGCTGCCGCTCCTCGAGCGGCATGGCCAGCGCGCGGTTGATCGCCTGCCCCACCCCTTCCGGATCGTAGGGATTCACCAGCAGCGCCGCCGTGCATTCGCGCGCCGCGCCTGCAAAGCGCGACAGGATCAGCACGCCGGGATCGTCCGGGTTCTGCGCCGCGACATATTCCTTGGCCACCAGGTTCATGCCGTCGCGCAGGGGCGTTACCAGACCCGCGCGCGCCGCGCGATAGAGGCCGGCCAGGGCCGTGCGGCTGTGCGCCTTGTTGATGTAGCGCACCGGCGTCCATGACGCTTCGCCATAGGCGCCGTTGATACGCCCGACGGTCTCGCCGACGACCCGGCCGATGTCGGCATATTCGGGGATGCTGCTGCGGCTGCGCGGCGTGATCTGCAGATAAGTAACCTTGCCGCGCCAGTCCGGATAATTGGCGAGGAAGCGCTCGAACGCGTTCATCCGCTCCGGAATGCCCTTGCTGTAGTCGAGTCGGTCGACACCGATGATCATGGCGCGGCCCGAGAGGCTGTCGAGCACCTCGCGCACGAAGCTCGTTTCGATCGCGCGCCGCGCCAGCCGCGCGAACAACTCGGTCTCGACGCCGACCGGAAACACGCCGACCTTAACGATCCGCCCGTCGATGGTGAAGGTCTCGTCTTCGAGGCGTTTGAATTCGCATTCGTTGACGAAGTAGCGGCAGATGTTGGTGGCATCGACTTCGGTCTGGAAGCCGACGACGTCGTATTGGCCGAGCGTCGGGATGAGAGTGTCGTGATTGGGCAGCGCGGTGAGGATTTCGGGCGGCGGGCACGGGATATGGAGGAAGAAGCCGATCTTGTTCTTGTGCCCGCGGTCGCGTAGCGCCTTCGCCAACGGCATCAGATGATAGTCATGCACCCAGATCACGTCGTCAGGACGCAAGAGCTTGTCGAGACTGCTGGCGAAGAGCTCGTTGACGCGGAAATAGCCGCCGAGATCGCGCCGCGTGAACTCGGCGAGATCGAGCCGGTAGTGCAGGATCGGCCACAGAACGCGGTTGGCGAAGCCGTTGTAGAATTCCTCGTAGTCGTCCTTGCGCAGGCCGATGGTGACGTAACTGACCTTGTCGTGCACCGATGTCTTCGGCGGGCTGGGATCGTCGTCGCTGACGCGCCCGCTCCAGCCGAACCACATGCCGCCGCGACTCTTCAGCGTCGGCCTGATTGCCACTTCCAGCCCGCCCGCTCGCGTGCCGCTGTCGGGAATGCCCACGCGATTTGAAACGATGACGAGCCGCGCCAATATGTGTATCTCCCGGCTGCCGCGACAACCCGATCGCGGACAAGATGAATCCCGCGTGTGTATGTAGTCGGCCGAATACGCCCCCCAGCATGACAGGCGTTGGACGCGCCGGCTCGGCAGCCCCATACCGCATAACGTGGAACTCGCTCGGAAGTTCACGCCCGCATAATCGACATGACAATCACGGGGATAGACGCGGTCGTCTACTGCGCTATCCGCGTAGTTCGAGCGCGCGGGCGGCAAGCCGCTGCAATGCGCGGCGCACGTCGGAGGGCGACGCGAATATCCCGGTCATGCCGGGGAAATTGCGCGCGACACCGAAGCCTAATCCGCCCAGATCAGGCATCGCCTTGAAAGCGGCTTCGTCGGTGACATCGTCGCCGAAGAACACCGGTATGCGCCCGGCAAAGGGCAGATGCTCCATCAGCGTACGGATGGCGTCGCCTTTGTTGATGCCGGGCCGTTTCACCTCGAACATGGCCTTGCCCAGCAGGAGTTCGGTCGCTTCGCCGGGAAAAGCGGCGCGGCCGGCGGCGACGTGCCGGCGCAGGGCCTCCGCCTGCTTCGGCGCCTTGCGGTAATGCAGCGCCACCGAATAGCCCTTGTCCTCGACCTCGATGCCGGAGCCCGGCGTCGCCGCGCTGACAAGATGCTTGCGCAGCGCCTCGGGAAGGTTCTCGGCTTTCGAGATGGCGGTGCCTTTCGTCGTCCGCGTTTCGGCGCCGTGCCCGCCGATCGCCGGCAGCACCAGCGGCTTGAACAGCAAGTCGAGATCGCGGATCGGCCTACCGCTGACGAGCGCGAGCGCGCCATTCGTCTCGCGGTAAAGCTGGTGCAGCGAGTCCTTGAGCTCGTCGGAGACATGCACCTCGAAAGGCGACGGGCCGATATCGATCAGCGTGCCGTCCACGTCGAACAGAAGTGCGGTCGATCCGAGATCAAGGGCAGCCAGAATCTCCAGGGCCGCGTCGCTCGCAATAGGTTGCTTCACAAATCGTCCTTCCGAACCTTCAGTGACGTCGCGCGGCTCTATCCTGAGCCTCACCGCGCCAGAACCTCGACGTCGCCGTCCACGCCGGTGACGACCTTGAACTCGCGCTCGAAGACCTTGCCTTCGTTGCGGGCGATCGCGCGATATTCGCCCTCGGCCAGGATGACGCGCGGGAACGCGCCGATCGATTCCTTGATCACGTCGCCGCCCGGCGTGAGCACCGACCAGGCGGTGTTGGCGAGCGCCTCGCCGCCTTTGTCGGTCACCAGCTTGAGCGTGATAGCAGCCGCACGATGCGTGACTGTGACATCGGTCAGCTTGCCGGCCTGCACGCGGATATCGGAGCGCACCACCGAATTGGCATCGCCGTAGTTCGACACGATGTAATAGGTGCCCTCCGGGACCACCACGGCCGAGCCGGTCGCCACGTGCTCGGCGATCGGCCGCCGGTCGCCCGGCTCGAACTGACTGCCTTTGTAGACGTCGAACGAAATCTGCCCGGCGGGAATGCGCACGTCGCCGACGCGGCCTTCGATGCGCAACGCGCCGGCGGGAAGCTCGAAGTCCTCGCGCACGGTCGGACCACGGAGCACGACGGGCTTGACCGCCGTGGCGAGGCCGAAGCCGACATGCACGATGTAATTGCCCGGCGGCAGCACCATGGTCGGCGCCGGATTGCTGTCTTCCTTGACCAGCGAGTAATTGCCTGCTGGATCGGCCTTGGCCGCAAAAATGCGCCAGGTCAGCCCGCCACCGATCGGCGGCGCCTGTTTGCCGAAGCGTGCGCTGAGCGAGAGCGCCACCTGCCCGGCCGGGACCATCGGCATCTGCGCGCTGTTCGGCGTAATCGGCGTCTGCACCGGCGGG